>JBGSJQ010000106.1:0-5706 GCA_041741775.1 Terrimicrobiaceae bacterium
GATGCCATGAAGGTCGCCAAATCGCTTCTGGCGATCCGCGTATGGCGTAAGAACCGTTCCGGCAAGGTCGTATTTGTGCCGACCATGGGTGCGCTCCATGAGGGCCATGCCGCCTTGATCCGCTCGGCCAGAAAGCTCGCCGGACGTTCGGGATCGGTTGTCGTTTCGATCTTCGTCAATCCCACCCAGTTCGGCCCGAAGGAGGACTTCGCCGCGTATCCGCGCCCACTCGCCCGTGATCTGGCGATCTGCCGACTTTGCCGGGCCGACGCCGCCTTTGTCCCTGCCCCGAAAGAAATGTATTTCGAAGACCGGTCGATCTCTGTCGAAGAATCCTCGCTTTCGCGCACCCTCTGCGGACAGGCCCGACCCGGCCACTTTCAAGGCGTCTGCACGGTCGTCGCCAAGCTTTTCCTCCTCGTCCAACCCACCCACGCGATCTTTGGTGAAAAGGACTGGCAGCAACTTGCCATCCTCCGCCGGATGGTCCGCGACCTGAACTTCCCGGTCGAAATCGTCGGGCACCCCACGATCCGCGAACCCGACGGCCTCGCTACCAGCTCGAGAAATGTCTTTTTGACCCCCAAAGAGCGCGTTCTTGCCCCTCAGATCCACGCCGCCCTCCTCGCCGGTGCTGAAAAAATATCCCCGGCCGCAGCCATCGCGTCCGCTTCCCGCCTTCTAAAAAACATTCCCGGAGCCCGGGTCGATTACGTCGAGGCGGTGGACGCCTCAACCCTCGATCCGCTGAAAAACCGGCGAAAACCCGGTCGCCTCGCCGCAGCGGTCTTTCTCGGCCGGGCCAGGCTGATTGATAACATCCCCCTCCCCCCGACCCCATGAGAGAGTTTGATTTCGTCGTCATCGGCAGTGGCATCGCCGGACTCAGCTTCGCGCTCCGCGCCGCAGAGAAAGGCAGCGTCGCCCTTGTCACCAAACGCGGCCGTGCCGACTCCAGCACGGCATGGGCCCAGGGCGGGGTCGCCTGCGTCACCAGCGAGGAGGATTCGTTTGACCTCCATATCCGCGACACCCTTGCCGCCGGTGCCGGGCTCTGCAATGAGGAGGCCGTCCGCGAAATCATTACCGGCGGCCCGGAGCGCATTGATGAACTCGTTCGCCTCGGCATGCACTTCGACCGCCGGGAAACGATGAATGGCGACAATGAGCTCGACCTTGGAAAGGAAGGCGGCCACTCGAAGCGCCGCGTCCTCCACTTTCAGGATTCCACGGGCATGGAAATCGAGCGCACCCTGCTCGACCAGATCGCTTCACACCCGCAGATCACCCTCATGGAAAACCACATGGCCGTGGATTTCCTGACCACGGGAAAACTCGGCTACGCCATGCAGAACAGCTGCGTGGGCGTTTATGTCCTCAATGAGGCCAGCGGCGAGGTCGAAACCCTTCGCAGCGATGTCAATGTCATCGCCACCGGCGGATGCGGAAAAGTTTACCTCTACACGACAAACCCCGATGTGGCGACCGGCGATGGCGTCGCGATGGCCTGGCGCGCGGGCGCCACGATCGCCAACATGGAGTTCATCCAGTTCCACCCCACCTGCCTCTTCCATCCCGAGGTGAAGTCGTTCCTCATCTCAGAAGTCGTCCGAGGAGAGGGCGGGATCCTCCTCAACGCCCGTGGAAGCCGCTTCATGGAGCATCACAACCCGCAAAAGGAGCTGGCTCCCCGCGACGTCGTCGCCCGCGCGATCGATGCCGAGATGAAGCGCAGCGGCAGCAAGTGCGTCTTCCTCGACATCACCCACAAGCCCGCCGACTTCGTCCGCTCCCGCTTCCCGCTCATCCACGAAACCTGCCTCGCCAACGGAATCGACATCACCCGGCAGCCGATCCCGGTCGTTCCCGCTGCGCACTACCAGTGCGGAGGCGTCAAGACCGACCTCAACGGCGAGACGTCCCTCCGCGGGCTCTTCGCCATCGGGGAAGTTGCCTGCACCGGTCTCCACGGAGCCAACCGCCTCGCCAGCAACTCGCTCCTCGAGGGCCTCGTCCTCGCCCACAACACCTTCGAAAAATCTACGCGCAACCGCCCTCCCCGCGTCGCGTTCGACCTTCCAGAGTGGCGTCCGGGCCAGGTCACCGACGTGGACGAGATGGTCGTCATCGCCCACAACTGGGAGGAAATCCGCCGCCTCATGTGGGACTACGTCGGCATCGTCCGCACCGACAAACGCCTCCAGCGCGCTGCGACCCGCCTCCGCAACCTTCACGCCGAGGTCCAGGAGTTCTACTGGAATTTCAAAATCACCACCGACCTCCTCGAGCTCCGCAACCTCGTCACCGTTGCCTCCCTCGTCGTCGATTGTGCTCTCAACCGGAAGGAAAGCCGCGGCCTCCACTTCACCCTCGATTACCCGGACCGCGATGAGGCAAAATTCCTCCGCGACACAACGATGCGCCGGACGTAATCCGTCCCGCGATTCGACGCTTCAGTCCTCCGCGCCAAACCGGAGCATTTGCTTCAAAGCGAGAGCCGACCACTGCCCGGGCACGTTCGGCTTGTCCAGCCAGCCGTAGTTCAGCTCCGAACCGCACTCGGCAAAAAGTAACCTCGACGCAAACCCCAGCGGCCCCATCCCCATCACCGCCAACGGCCGATCAGTCAGCTCAAAAACCTCCAGCAACCGCCCAATGTCGGCTGGGGATTTTGTCACCGCTGCAATCTTGATCAGATCCACCCCGGCATCCTCAGCCCGCGCCACCACCTCACGCAGCCGGTCCACCTTCGGCGTCGCCCGGAAATTGTGGAACGACCCAATCACCCGGATGCCTCCCCGCTCCGCTTCCCCGACGACCCTCCGAAGCCCGCGCAACGAGCGAACCTCCACATCCACAAAGGCCGCCCGGCTTATCAGTCGCAAAAAATGCGCTTCGCGGGCCGGAAGCGAAAGCCCTCCCACGCCTCCTTCTGCGGGATCCCTCACTGTCAGGATCCAGGGAAATCCCGAGTCCGGCAACCGCCGCGCTGCTGGCAGGCAGTCGGCCCGCCACTCCAGCACATCCACATCGCCCGCCCCCAACTCCGCCGCCGCGCGGATCGCCCGCCGGGAATCCACAACCCCCACAACCGACGGAACTTTATTTTTTTGACCCATCGGTGCAGTATGATATTCCATACCCCCCCGCGCAAGCCGGATGCAGGAGCGGACAGCAATGAATTCACGCCGACAAGAGCTTCACCTCCAGTTTAATCAGTTCCTCGACGCCCTCCTCCTGGGGCTGGTCTTTTGGTTTGCCCACTTCGTCCGCTACCACGGCATCGTGATCATGGACAACCTGTGGACGATCGATGACTTCTCGAAGTTCGCCTGGATGCTTGCCCTCATCATGCCCTTCGGCCCCCTCCTGCTCGAAATGCAGGGCTTTTACAGCTATCCCCTGGAAAAAACGACATGGAAGTCGCTCCGCCAGATGGCGGCCGGCGCCTTCTGGCTTCTGGTGCTCCTGAGCTGTGCCGTCATCTTCCTGCGCCTCACCGTTCCCAGCCGATCCGTGCTGATCCTTTTTGGAGTGTTTGCTCCAGCGGTCCTCCTCCTCCGTGAGCGAATCTTCACGTGGACCTATGTCCGCTCCCTGAAGCGCGGAAATGTTGGCGAGCGGATCATCCTCGCCGGGGAGCGCGCGAGCATGGAGGGAATCCTCAACGCCTTCACCCCAACACAGAAGCTGGAGATCCAGGTTGTGGCCGCCATTGATCTGACAACAAGCGGGATCGAGGACCTGGTGGAAGCCCTCCACCGGCATGCCGTGGGCCGCGTCGTTCTGGCCTTCCAACGCATCGAGATCGACAAGGTCCAACGCGCCATCGAGGCCTGCGAAATCGAAGGGGTCGAAGCCTGGCTGAGCGCCGACTTCATCCACACCTCGACCGCCCGGCCGTCCTACGACACCATGTCCAAGCGTCCGATGCTCGTCTTCCGGACAACCCCCGAGCTGTCCTGGTCGATCCTTTTGAAGTCGGTCGTGGACCGCGTGGGCGCTGCCGTCGGGCTCATCGTCTGCCTGCCGCTGTTCTTCGTCATTACGCTTATTGTCATGCTCTCGTCTCCCGGTCCCGCCTTCTTCCGGCAGCGCCGGGCCGGGCTTCACGGGCGGCCGTTTGACATGTGGAAATTCCGCACGATGTGCGCCGATGCCGAGGCCCGCCGTGGCGAACTCGCCACAAAAAACCTCATGAAAGGCCCGGTCTTCAAAGTGGAGGATGACCCGAGGATCACCCCGATCGGGAAATGGCTGCGCCGAACCAGCATCGACGAACTCCCCCAGCTTTACAATGTCCTGCGCGGCGAAATGAGCCTCGTCGGCCCACGCCCGCTCCCGCTCTACGAAGTCGAAAAATTCGAGCGAGCCTCCCACCGCCGCCGCCTCAGCATGAAGCCTGGCCTGACCTGTATCTGGCAGGTTCGCGGACGCAACAAGGTCACCGACTTTCAGGATTGGGTCAAAATGGACCTCGAATACATCGACAACTGGTCGATCCTCCTCGACATCTCGATCCTCCTCCAAACAATCCCGGTCGTCCTCTTTGGAAAAGGTGCCAAATAGCACGCACTTTTTCATCTGCGGTGATTGACTCGCGCCCGGCGCAGGCGATGATGTGGGAATGCCGCAGCCGATCGCCCATACCGTCAGTCTGCCGGACGCCTACGCTGTGGACGCGGTGAAAGAGGCGGCTTGGGAGCTCCGCCGCTCGCTGGGGCGCCCCGCCTCGCTGGCTGTCGCGTTTGTCAGCCCCGACTACCTTCCCTTCCTCACGGAATTCGTCGAAACCCTCCGCGTGGATGGCCACATTCTCAACGTCATCGGCTGCACGGCCATCGGGCGGATCGAGGGGGATTGCGAGACCGAGTCCGGCAAAGGATGCGTCGTTCTCGCCCTGGCGAGCGACATCCCGGAACCTGTCGAGGCCCATCTCCACGGGCAGCTTGCCCAGCCTCACGATCCCGCACGGCCGCACAGCGCCCTGCTCCTCTCCAATCCCGAAGAATTTGAAACCGACGCCTGGCTTCGCGAGTGGAATGCCACCTACCCCGGCGTCCCCTGCCTCGGCGGGCTGGCCAGCGCTGGCGAGGGTAAAGAGCTGGCTGTCTTCCTCAATGACCGGATCGTCGGGGGCGTCTGCGTCCCCCTCACCGGGCGGGCGGCCCTCCTGCCTATCCTGAGCCAGGGATGCCGCCCCATCGGCGAGCCTCTCACGGTGACCCGCGCAGAGGACAATATCGTTTACTCCCTCGGCGGCCAGCCCGCCTACAAAGCCCTCGAGTCGGCTTTCGAGTCGCTCACCGACTCGGAAAAATCCGTCGCCAAAGGTAACCTGTTCGCCGGGTTGGCCGGGAACGAATACGTAGACGATTTTAAGCCCGGGGACTTCCTCATCCAAAACATCATCGGGGCCGACCCCGGATCCGGTGCCGTGGTCATCGGAGGCATCCCCCGCACCGGACAGACGCTCCAATACCAACTTCGGAATCGTGAGATCGCCCGCGCCGACCTCGCCCGCGTCCTCGCCCCCGCCGACTTCGCCGGCACCCGCCCCTTTGCCACCCTTCTGTTCTCCTGCATCGACCGCGGAGCCGGGTTCTTCGGCGAACCCCACTTCGATGCCGGAAATTTCTTCCGGGCCACCGGCGGCCGACCGCTGGCGGGATTCTTCTGCAATGGCGGCATCGGGCCGGTCGGCGG
>JBGSJQ010000107.1:0-33775 GCA_041741775.1 Terrimicrobiaceae bacterium
GGATGCCGGCGCAGTCGCAGAGGGTGGGGAGCACATCGCGCAGCTCGACCGGGGAGTCGAGTTCCTGGCGTTTTTCGATGTTCCACGAGCCGGGGAAACGCATGAGCCACGGCACGCGGGCGGAGCCGTCGAAGGGCATGGCTTTGGAGTGGAAATGGTGATCGCCGAGCAGTTCGCCGTGGTCGGAGAGGAACATCACGATCGTGTTGTCGGCGAGACCGTGTTCGGCGAGGGCCATGAGCACGCGGTTGATCTGGTGGTCGATCTGGGTGATGAGCGCGAAGTAGGCGCGGCGGGCGCGGTCGAGGGCGGCAGGGGCGATGTCGCCTCGCGTCCAGCAGGTTTTGAGTTCGCTGCGGTCGGAAAGGAATCGTTCGCACCAATCGCCGATGGGCACGGGCGGCAGTTCGCGGTCGCGGTAGAAATCGAGATACTTCTGCGGCGGGTCGAAGGGTGGGTGGGGCCGGACGAAGGAGACGTTGAGGAAAAAGGGTTTGGTCGGATCGCGGCGGCGCAGGAAGTCCACGGCCTCGGAGGCGACCCAGTTGGTCGGGTGCAGGCGTTCTTCGAAGGGCCAGGGGTTGACGACCCAGGAGTTCACGTGGAGGCCGGTGTCTTCGAGGCTGGCGTCGGCGTGGGATTGGCTGCGGAGGAATCGGCGATAGTCGTCGAACTGGTCGTAGTCGGCGGAGGCGGGATGTTTGAGCAGCGCGCCGTCGTGCAGGACGACGTTGTGAAAACCGATCAGGCTGCGCTCGGGCGAGACGTGCATCTTGCCCACGCATTGGGTGTGGTAGCCGGCGTCGGCGAAGAGGCCGGGGAGGGTGACAGGATAGTTCCAGGGAACGTTGTCGGCGTAGCCCACGCGACCGTGGGAACGTTGCGAGAGGCCGGTCATGAGGGCGGCACGCGCAGCCACGCAGGTGGGCACGGCGCTGTAGGCGTGGCGGAAGCTCACACCGTGGTAGAACAGCTCGTCGAGGTGGGGCGTCTCGACCACCGGGTGACCGGCGCTGCCGAGGCAGTCGCCGCGCCATTGGTCGGCCATGATAAGCAGGATGTTGGGTCGGGTCTGGGTCATGACGTTACGGAATCAGGGGTTGGTATATGGCTTAGCATAGCAGCTCCGTAGGTTGCAACGTCGCGGTGTGTTTGGATGCCAGGAAGGGTTTTCGTGGAGCGGCGGGCTCTGCGTTTGCATTCTCGTCAGGGTCCTTACAAAGCGTGATGAGGCGGGGGACATTGCGGACAACATCCCACTTGTGGCCTACCATCGCGCCGACCGGGTAGGAAGTAAGTATCATCTCCTTTTCCCTTAGATCCGCTAATCGTCGCCATGCCAGCGCCTTGTCCTCTATTCTTGGCGACCGCTTAATTTGCTTGCCCCGCATCGAAAACCACGCAAAGTGACTGCCGTGATCGTTGACATAGAGATTCTCGCCGACTCGTTTCAGCCCGCCTGCTTGGTCGGTAGCCATGCCGAGATTGTCGGCTTGCTAAATCGGCTTAAAATCTCAAAAAACGATGGTCAAACATTCGACGTAAGTCGTTTGTGTTAATTTAGTTGGTGAGGTGGCTGAGTGGTCGAAAGCAGCGCTTTGCTAAAGCGCCGTAGTCCAAAAGGCTACCGGGGGTTCGAATCCCCCCCTCACCGAATCTTTCACCAGCAGAATGCACTCTCTCACCACGGAAATTGCCACATGCACCACGCGGGGGGATGCGAACCCCAGGGGTTTGACTGCCCGCGCGTCAGCGCATTGCTTCCCAAGCCGCGCAGCGGCTCCTCACTCGCAGAGCCGCAGCGAAGCCTGCGGATAATCCCCCCCTCACCGAATCTTTCACCAGCAGAATGCACTCCCTCACCACGGAAATTGCCACATGCACCACGCGGGGGGATGCGAACCCCAGGGGTTTGACTGCCCGCGCGTCAGCGCATTCCTTCCCAAGCCGCGCAGCGGCTCCTCACTTGCAGAGCCGCAGCGAAGCCTGCGGATAATCCCCCCCTTTTGTGAGAAGGCCCGCCGTGAATCCCGAATCGATTCTATTGATCAAGCCAGGCTCGATGGGGGACGTGATTCATGCCTTGCCAGTCGTGGAAGCCATTCGCCAAGCCCGCCCGGAGGCCCGGCTCACATGGATCATTGACCCCCGTTGGGCTCCCTTACTGGAAGGAAATCCTGGTGTCGCCAAACAAATCACGTTTCCCAGAGCTTCCTTCCGGGGTCTGGGAGGGCTCGCACGGGCGCTGCCGTGGTATGCCAGTCTCCGCGACATTCAACCGGACCTGGTCCTCGACCTGCAAGGCTTGTTGCGGAGTGCGCTCATGGCAAAAGTTTCGGGCGGAAAATCCATTTACGGGCTCGACGATGCACGGGAGGGGGCCGGTTGGTTTTACGACCAAAGCGCAGTGACCGCCCAGCCGGAGCATGCCGTCCTTCGCTACCTGCGCATTCTTCCCCTTGCCGGGGTCAAGGTCCCGGAAACCTGCCGGTTTCCGCTGCCAGACGGGATCGCTCCAGACATGGACGCACCCTATATCCTTCTGCACCCGTTTGCCCGGGGAGCCGGCAAATCGCTCGCGCCATCACAGATCCACGCCTTCGTCGCCGAATTCCGCCAACTCACCAGCCTTCCCGTCGTCATTGCCGGAGTCGGAACGACCCCGGATGGTCTTCCCGATGGCGTCATCAACCTCGCAGGCAAGACGACCCTTGCGGAACTGCTCGGACTTCTCCGCGGAGCCCGGTTTGTCGTGAGCGTTGACAGCGGTCCCATGCATCTGGCCGCCGCCCTCGGATGCCCACTGCTCGGCATCCACACGTGGAGTGACCCCAGACGTGTCGGCCCATACAGCACCGAAGCCTGGATCTGGCAAGGCGGCGAGATCCGGCGTCAGGAGCTTGGGCGTTCCCCTCTACCCGAAGTCACCTTCACAGAGGACTCCGCAAAAGAAGTCGCCCGGCACATAGCAGCCGCCTGTTTCTGACCCCGTAAAATTTGCCCTGAGTCAAAAATTTTGACACACCGGCAGACTTGGGCGAAGATAGTCGCATGAACAACACGTGGAGATGTATCCACGGTTGCTTCGCTGTTGCGTTGCTGCTGGGGATTTCTACCAGTCAGGGTTTTTGTCAATCCTGGGATGGAAGTTCGAACAATCGTTGGAGCACATCGTCCAACTGGACGCCGTCCTCCGTCCCAAATGCGGTGAATGCCACGGCCACGCTTGGCGCGATCGTTACCGGGAATACGTCCATCGGGCTCCGCGGCACCCGCACCGTGGGGACGCTGAACATCCAAGGATCCCAGAACTTCACGATTTTTAACGGGAATGGCGGCACCCGTGAACTGCGGTTCCGCGTCAGCTCGGGCTCGGCCGCCATCAACATCTCGGGTTCCAACTCTTCGGAGATCGCCTCAACGGTCCGCGTCCGCCTTTACGACGACACGATCATCACCCATAGTGGCACCGGGGAATTTACAATTTCCGGCGAGATCGCGGAGAATGGCTCGCGTTCCCTGACCCTGAACGGCACCGGAACGACGGTCTTCGCGGGTTCCAATTCGTATTCCGGCTCCACCACGATCAATGGCGGCGTCCTTCGTGCGGAAAATGCCAACGCGCTTGGCACCACAGGCACCGGGACCACCGTGAACAGCGGGGGCTCGCTTGCATTGGCGGGAGGCATCACGATCGCCGATGAGTCGCTTTCACTGGCCGGCAGTGGACAAGGCGGACAGGGTGCACTTTTCAACGCGTCAGGAAGCAACACATTCAACGGGAACATCTCGCTTTCCGCTGACGCCACCATCTCCTCCCCCAACGCCGGACAAACCCTGACCCTCGGGGTTTCCGCAGCCGACCGCACGCTCGTCAATAACGGCCATACGCTAACCGTCGATGGGGCTGGCGACACTTTTTTCAACTCCCAGATCTCAGGCACGGGCGGCCTGATCAAAAACGGCACTGGCACCGCCACCCTGTTCTACGGCAACAGCAGCGACCCGGTGCTCTCTTCCTACTCGGGTCCGACGACCGTCAATGCGGGCGTGCTGATTACCGACCTCGGGGACGATGACAACTCGCCACTCACCCCGCTCACCGGAACCATCACCATCGGAGGCGCAGGCCAAGACGCCACATTCCGCACCCAATGGTTCGACAATATCGGCGATGCAACCACGGTGAGAGTTTACGACCAAGGCACGCTCCAGATTGCCAACGAGTATAACAATTCTGGATTTGTCGAAACCATCGGCGGCCTCGATCTTCGTGGAGGCTCGCTGGTCGAAACCATCAATGGAGCCTCCAACCCCTCAACACTGGCCCTCAATGGCAATGTCACCCACGACGGCACCGGGTCCACCTCCGCCACCATCAACGGCAACCTCTCGCTCGGAGGTGGCACCCGCGACTTCCAAGTCCAAAATGGAGCCGCCGCCAGCGAACTCGTCGTCAATGCAGCCATCAGCAATGGCTCTCTGACAAAATCCGGAACCGGGCGCCTCGAGCTCGCCGGCTCCTCGGCCAATACCTACACCGGCCCGACCACGGTCAACGGCGGAACCCTCGAGCTCGCCAAGTCGTCCGGCGTTAATGCCATCGCCGGATCTTCCATCACGGTCAACTCCGGCGGCACGCTCCTCCTTGGCAGCAGCAACCAGATCGTTAACTCGGCCGACCTCACGCTGAGCGGCGGAACATTTTCCACAGGTGAGAGCGTCGGATTTTCCGAAACCCTCGGCACCCTCACGCTTTCGGGCACCTCCTCGATCAACCTCGGCACGGCCTCCCATCTCCTGCAGTTTGCCGATAGCTCGGCTCTCAGCGGATCCTGGAGCGGGGCCCTCACCATCTACGGATGGAACGGCATCCCCTACTCCAGCGGCACAGCCGGCCAGATCTTCTTCGGCAATACCTCCTCCAGCCTCACCTCCGGCCAGCTCTCCATGATCAGCTTCGACGGCTTTGGCTCGGGGGCCATCCTCCTCACCACCGGCGAGCTCGTCCCCGTCGCCGTCCCCGGAGCCCCTGCGGTCCTCTCCGCCCTCCTCATCGCCGCCACCATCGCCTACCGCGAACGCCGCACCTTGAAAAACCTGCTCACCCGGCTCTTTCTCCGCACAGGCTTATCTCAATTGTCCTTCGGAGATTGCGCGGCCAGATTCTGGAACCGGATGGTTGACTTGCGTCAATAATTTCACGATACACGCCGCATGCTGCGCCGTTTGGGATCTGTGATGATTTGCTTCGCGATGTTTTCTATCGTGGGCGGTCACTGGGCGGTGCTGCAGACGGTCGCATGGGTCGGCATGGTGGCAGAGTATTCGCAGACTTCGTCGCTGGGCATGGCGCTCCGCAAGACACTGAGCGGCGAGGCCCCTTGCTCGATGTGCCACGCGATTGAAAAGGGCAAAGCTGCCGAGTCCAAGCTGCCGGCCGTGGTTCTGGCCGGAAAAAAACTCGACGAAATATTCCAGCGGGAAAACACCTCCGCTCCACGTCCCCGCGAAACACTTTTTTCCTATCCTCCCGCCGCTGACGCCGTTGCGTCCCGGCTCCCCTCAGCACCTCCGGCTCCGGTCCCCATAGCCGCTTAGGCTCCATCCCACAGTCGTGGCATGGGCATCCTGCCCATGCGATTCCGAGCCCGGGCACCAGGCCCGTGCCAACTCAACGAAGCTGCGCGGAGATTCCCGTCCGAACCACGGACACCGCTTCAGGATTCTCCCGGGAGACCACAACCAACCCCGCGCCACCGTGCGACGGGGCTCTCCCGCTGCGCAGGAAGCACGGAAAAACCAATATTATGCAAAAACCACGTTTCCTACCTACAGCAGCCGCCATGCTCTGCGCGGCCACCACCCACGCTGCCCTGATCACCGCCGTCCCCGGACCCGACGACCAGGGAGGCATGCTCATGCCGATGGTGACGATCACCGCCACCGCGGGCATGGCGACCAACCCGACCGCCGGCACCATCAACCTCTCGTTTTCCCCGCCCGAAACTCCCGTCTTGAGCACGCTCGAGGAATGGAGTCCGGGCGACTGGTTCGCGGATACAGCCGCCTGGCGGTCGGATATTGGCTCGCCAGCGGGCGTTGGGGGAACGCCTCCAGCCAATGCGGGCAATGGCGGGCTCTTCAGCAACCGCTACGGGTTCATGTTCATGACCATGGGCACCATGATGATGGCAAACATCCCCACGGGGAAATCTCTAGCCATCAAGTTGACGTCGATATCGTCATTGGACATGACCTCCTACAACTACACAAACGCTGCAAACCGGTGGGATGAAGTGTGGTCGGCCGGGGTGGACTCGCAGGTGCTGTGGAATGGTTCGATGTGGCACAACTACTACGTGCTGCCGGCCGGTTCCGCACCGGGAACCTACTCGGCCAGCTACGAGATTTTTATCGCCGACACGCCGTTTACGGGAACGACCGGATTCGCTCAGTATGACGCTGCGGCGGATGCGGCTGTGAAAGACATGAACTTCACTTCCACGACGGTGAACTACACCTGGACGGTGGTTCCCGAGCCCTCTGTGCTCGCGCTGGGGGCCTTCGCAACCGGCGTGCTGTTTCTCGTCATGCGACGTCGAAGGGGGGCCGATGCCTGAGCCGGGGAGCAGACGGGTTTCCGGGCAAAACCCCGGGTTTACGCTCATCGAGTTGTTGGCCGTCATTGCTATCCTCGCGGTGGCGGCGGCGATTACGATCCCGGCCATCGCGTCCACCCGGGAGCGGGCGGACAACCTGCTCTGCCTGTCACGACTGCGCTCTCTTGGGCAGGGGATCCGGCTGAGCGCATTGGACAACGCGGGGGACTTTCCCAGAAGCTTCCACAGCGCGGGGTCGCACGGGCAGGCAAACTGGGTGGCGACCATTGCGCCCTTTCTCGGAATCAACGCCGAGACCGGCTCGCAGGAGTGGACAGATGCCATCAACAAAACCTTCCGGTGTCCTTCCGACAGGACACGCGATCCCTGGATGTTCAGCTACGGGCTCAATGTATTCTTCGAGTTGACCCCCGACGGCGACGACTACACGGGGAGTCCGGCGACATGGAGAAAGGCAGAATCCGTGCCGAGACCGGCCAGGACGATTCTCCTCGCGGAGTCCCGGCCGGTGGCATTTGGCGACCACTTTATGTGCCACCAGTGGTCTTCGATCAATGCCGCTCGAAATGCCATGGACAGCCTGCGGCACGGAAAAACGTCGAACTATCTGTTTGTGGATGGCCATGCCGAAGCCCTGAAAGTGCAGCAGACGTTCGATCCGGCTGAAGGCATCAACCTGTGGAATCCGTCGCTGGCGCGCTGAATTTTACAAACTTCCCGCTTGTGTCCGGCGGGAGATCGGCGACATTCGCGACGCCATGCCTAAACTTGCTATTGTTTTCGGATTGATTCTCGAACTTCTCGGAGTGGGAGCTTTTGTTGCCACCGGGTCAACTCACGTGACCTCGCTGATTCCCTCGTTTTTCGGAACGGTGATCCTGCTGTGCGGGATCATCGCACTCGTCCGCCCGGGTCTGCGCAAGCACGTGATGCACGTCGCCGCGCTCTTCGGGCTTCTTGGAACGCTCGGAGGACTCGGAATGGGGCTCCCCAAGCTGGGCATGCTGATCGAGGGAACGGCAGCGCGCCCGCTGGCTGTGGCGATGCAAATCGTGATGGGGGTGGTCTGCCTGATCTTCCTCGCGCTTTGCGTGAAGTCGTTCATCGACGCCCGACGGGCCAAGCCGGAAGAATACGGAGCTGGCGGGGCGGCCTAGAGGGTTGAGGGTTGAGGGTTGAGGAGGGCTCTATTGGAGGGACAACTCCGTTTTCAGCCCAGATCTCTAGGGTTCGTTTGTTGAGTCGGCCTTGAAGGTTTCGCCAATGGTCTTGCCGGCTTCTTTGAACGCCTGCCCGATGCCTTCAATCGCATTTTTCGCGCTGTCAATCGCCTGCGACATCTTGGCAACCTGAAAGTCGGAGCGAAGGCTTTGCGCCTGACGGCGAAAGAGGTCCGCCTGGACATTATCGCCCTTTTTGGAGAGCTCCTCGATCTGGGCGTCGAGCTTGGCGAGGGAGTTTTCAATCGCGATTTTCTTTTCGGCATCGGGGGCCGCTTGGAAGGCGCTGATTTGCTCGGAGGCCGTCTCGACCGTCCGGGACGGGGAATCACAACCGACGAGAAGGGATGCGAGGGCCACGGCGCAGAGGAGCTTTTTGGGGAGTTTCATGCGGAGAAGGTGTCGGCGGAAGGCGAGCGTCCGCTCTGGGTTTTGACGTTAGGCCGGTTGGCTGCAAGGTGACGGAGGATGTGGAAGACTTCTTCAGGGTCGCCATCGACAGCGAGAGCGACCTGCTCGGCCGTCTCCGGCTTGCGGGCTGAATCGAGGCGGGCGAGGACTTTAGCCTGGAGGGCCAAGATCTCGGCTGCAGCCTTCTTGCCGGCTTCGACCCCGGGCTGGTGGTAGGCATTGATGTGGACGAGGGAGCCGTAGAACCCGACGGCGCGTTCGTAGAGGGCGATGAGGGCACCGAGCTGGAAGGCGTAGAACTCCGGGATGCTGATCGTGATCGACTCGCGGCCTTTTTCGTGGAGGGCGCTACGGGTGCCGCGCAGGAACCCCTGCAGGTAGTCGCCGGCCGTGACGCCGGGCTCGACTTCCAGCGCGGTCCCGGAAGTGCCCTTGCGGACCTCGATGAATGTCACGAAGAAGTTATTGATGCCGTCGCGGAGCTGCTGGACGTAGGCGTGCTGGTCGGTCGATCCCTTGTTGCCATAGACCGCGATCCCCTGATTGGCGACCTTGCCGTCAAGGTCGAGCTCCTTGCCGAGGGATTCCATGACGAGTTGCTGGAGGTAGCGGCTGAAGAGCAGGAGGCGGTCTTTGTAGGGCAGGACAACCATGTCCTTGAGCCCGTGGCCGTCGCCCGCGTAATACCACATCAGCGCCAGAAGCATCGCGGCGTTGCGGCGGATGTCATCCGTGCGGGTGCGGGCGTCCATCGCGGCGGCCCCCTCAAGAAACTCCTCCACCTCGAGACCCTGCAAGGCCATCGGCAGCAGGCCAACCGCGCTCATCACCGAGGTGCGGCCACCCACCCAATCCCACATCGGAAACCGGGCCAGCCAGCCCTCGCTCTCCGCCACCTTGTCCAGCGCGCTTCCCTCGCCCGTGACCGCCACAAAATTTTTGGCAAAGGCAAGGCCGGCCTTTTGGAAGGCATCCTGGGCGGTGAGCATACCATTGCGCGACTCCTTGGTGCCTCCGGATTTTGAGATGACCGCGACGAGGGTGCTCCCGAGGTTGGAGCCGATTTGCTGGAGGACTTTGTCCATGCCATCGGGGTCGGTGTTGTCGAAGAAGTGGAGGCGGATGGGGTCCTTCGGGCTCCAGAGGGCATCGGCGACGAGCTCGGGGCCGAGCGCCGAGCCGCCGATGCCAATGACGAGGAGGTCGGTGAATTTTGTGCCGGCAGTGGAAACAATCTTCCCCGAGTGGACGTCCGCCGCAAAGCCGAGGATCGCTTTTTTTGTGTCGAGGATGGCGTCGCGAATCTCATCGGTCGGCGCAAGCGAGGCGTCGCGCAGCCAGTAATGACCGACCATGCGGTTCTCATCCGGGTTGACGATCGCGCCGCTTTCGAGCTTTGCCATCGCCTTGCAGGCCCGGTCGGCGGCCAGCGCGGTGCCTGTAAAGAAGTCCTCCGGAAAATCCATGCGGCTGATATCGATGGAGAACCCAATGTCGTCGTAGCTGAGGAAGTATTGCTGAAACCGCTGCCACAGGGAGGTTGTGCTCATGGTGGGAAGCGAACTAGATTGACGGCAGCATGGCAAATCCAATTCCAGACGATTTCCTCGAAGGAGTATTCTGTGGTAGCGAGGAAGAGACGCGTGCGCTGGCGCGCAGGCTTGTTCCGATGGCTGGCGAGCGCCTGGTGCTGAGCCTTGAGGGGCCGCTGGGTGCGGGAAAGACCTGCTTTGTGCAGGGGCTTGCGGATGGAGCGGGGATTGATCGCTCCCAGGTGGCGAGCCCGACCTTTCCTCTTGTGCATGAATACGAGGGGGGAAGCTCTCCCTTTACCCACCTGGACCTCTACCGTTTGGAGTCGGCCGAGGAGCTGATTCCGCTTGGCTTCGATGAGTATGTCGATGCTCCGGGAATCTGCGCCATCGAGTGGGGCGACCGGTTTCCTGAGGCCCTGCCACGGGGCACCTGGCGGATCCGGATTTCCGTTCAACCGACGGGACGCCTCGTGACAGCCTCCCTGCATCCATGAACCAGCTGGTGATCGAATCGTCGGGACCGGGGGGGAGCGTGGCGGCTATTTGCGATGGGAACGTGGCGGGGTGTTGGGAATTTCAGAGCCCTCGCGGACGCGGCGGGGCGATGTTTCCCGCCTTGGAAGCCGCGGTGAAAGCCTGCGGGCCGCTGAACCGGGTCGTTGTCGGTACAGGACCCGGCGGGTATAACGGATTGCGCATGGCCATAGCGGCCGGATGGGGCATTGCCCACGCTCAAGGGGCGAAGCTTTTGGGCGTGCCGTCCCTCCTCGGATATGATGCGCCAGAGTATTTCGCAGCCGGGGATGCGCGGGGCGGACGGTGGTTTTTGGCGAAGGTGTCCCACGGAAGTTTGGTCGAGCAACCTGTGCTACTGGATCCCGCAGAGCTTCGGCAGCGGCTCGTCCCTGGCCTCCCGGTCTTTGTAAACGGATCCGCCGCCGGAATGCTGCCCGGAGCTGTTTCCCTTGCCCCCCGCGCCGACATTCTGGCAAGACGGGAGGCTTCTTTCGGCCCTGCGGAGCCTCTCTACCTGAAGCCCCCGCACATCACGGTGCCGGCAGCGAAAACGCCGCTCATTCGTGGCTGAGCTCCCCGACCTCGATCGGCAGCTCATGGCAGGCGCGCAGGTAGCTGGCCGCTGACCATGCCTGGAAGCGCTTACCCATGGGACGCCCGGTGCGGGCGTGCGCCCACTCGTTGAACTCCCACTCGCACTTGGATCCCGAGTGGCAGAGTTGGGCGAGCTTGAAAAGCTCACGGCAGGCAACATCGCGAAGGCCGAGGCGGTAGATGAAGCGGACCCACATCCCGCCGACCAGTGGCCAGAGCCCGCCATTGTGGTAATGCCCCGGGAGGTTGAGCAGGTTGACTGTGTAGTAGGGTTTCCAGTCGGGGTCGCCGGATTGAACCGGCGGATACAGGTTCGTCACCGGGAAGGGTTCGTTGACGCCGACGCCCCACATGAATTTGAAAGCGGTCCGGGCGCGATCCACGTCGAGCACGTTCGTGAGAAACGCGAGCAGGTTGGCGTAGACGTCACACCGCCAGTCGAAGGCAAACGGGGAGACCTGGGCCAGCAGGTATTGCGAGTCGCCCAGCGAGAACTGGCGGTCGGCAAACGTGGCCTCGGCGACCCCGAAGCTCTGCTTCGTGGATGGCCAGAAGTTCGCGAGAATCTCCCCCCGGATCTTCTGACTCCACCGCAGGTAGTCGGCCGCCCGCGCGTGCTGGCCAAGAAACGTCAGCAGGCGGGCGTAGCAGACGTTTGCCCGGAACCAGAGGACCTCGTCGTAGAGAACGTTGTAGCTGCGTCCGAAGAGATCCGTCCAATCGCCGGCCTCGGGGATTTCCAAGAGCCCGTCATTGTTGCTGTCGTGGGCAGCGAGCCAGTCCATCGCCCGCTGGAGGGGATGGGCGTATTCCCGCAGCAGGTCCACGTCGCCCGTGGTCCGCACGTAATGGTAGAAGGCGACGACGAGCCAGAGGCCGCTGTCGATGGACGCGATCCCCCCGACCCCGGAATAATCCGGAACGCCGGTCTCAATCCTCACATTCGAGGGCAGCTGGCCGTTCGGGCTGATCTGGTCAAAAAGCGTGCGGAGCGTGTTGCGGGAAGCCTCCGTGAGCCCCGGGTCGCCGGTGAACAGGCAGTTGATGATCGTAATGGCCCCGTCGCGGGACCAGACGCTCCGGTAGTTTTCGTCCGTGCCGGTGACCTCGTTGTCCTCCAGCGAGGCCGCCAGAAAACCAAGCGGGCTGATGCATTTGCGCAGGGTTTCGATCGCCTTCTCATAGCCCTCGGCGACAAAGTGTTTTTCGTCATCACTGAGCGAGGTGAGCGCCTCCACCGGGAAGAGCGCCCGCACCGTGGGGTCCTGGAGATTTTCCTCCTCATCCCCAGCTGAGGCGTCGGGAAGGCGGGGGATGACATCGAAGTGGTCGAGGCCCTGGAGGACGCCATCCGCGAGGATGGCCATCGAGCCGAAGACCGGGAGGGCCACAACGGCTTCGAGCAGCTCGGGCTGGGCATTCTCGACCACGATCCCGCGAACCCCCGGGACCAGAAACATGCTGGAATCGTTGCCGCTGTCACCAGCGACGAGTGTTTGCTCGAGGGGAATTTGGAGGTGGTTGCAGAGCCATTCGAGGGCCCGGCCCTTGCTGGCATTGGCCGGGAGGATGTCGAGATCCCGTCCGCTCGAATAGACCACCGTCACCTGCAGCCCGGCGTCCTGCAGGCGGGCTTCCAAATCGGTCAGCTGCTCCGGGGTTGCCCGCAGCAGGTAGTAGCTGGATTTGTAGGGATGGATAAATTCCGGTGGCTGGCGGACCACGCCGGGGAAGCCGGCCAGCACTTCGTCGATTAAGGCTGCGTCCCATCCTTCGGCGAAGGTGGCGGAAAATTCCGGGACCATTTTTTCTGTCGCCATGTCGTAGAGCTGGGTTCCGACGCCGCCGATGAGGAAATCGGGCTGCGGCAGGAGGCCTTCTTTCAAGAGCTCGAGCATGTCGGAAACAAGCCGTCCGGAGTTGAGGACGAGCACCGGCCGGGACGTCGCCGGGATCGCGTCCCACGCGACCTGGAAACGGCGGGTTGACTCGGGGTTGCCGAGAAGGGTTCCGTCGAGGTCGGAGGAGAAAAGTGAGATGGCCATGGGATTAGTCTCCGTCGTTCCAAGGCTCGTCCCACTCGCTGTCGGTCAGGCTGAACGCCTTGGCCGAGCGCTCTTCCACGACATGGATGAGCTGCTGGGCGATGCCGGTCCAGGTAAAGAGGCTGCGGGCCTTGTGGGCCCCCATGCGGGAGAGGCGGCGGCGGAGGGGCTTGTGCTTGAATGGCTTTGTCATGATGATGCCGAGATCCTCACGATCAAACGGGTCGGCGTAGAGGGCGTGGCGCCCGAAGGTGACCGTCCGGTAAAGCCCGCCATGCGTCGTGATCACGGTCGGCGTCCCGCAGGCCATGGCCTCAATGGCCGTCATGCCAAAGGGCTCGTAGCGGCTGGAAAGGACGAACAGGTCGGCCGCCCGGTAGTAGTCCGGCAGGTCGTCATCGCTGATGTAGCCGGAGAAGGCCATGCGGTCGGTCAGGTTCAGGTCAGCGGCGAGGCTTTTGATCCCAGCCAAGATTTTTTCCTCGTTTTCTCCGAGCTTCTGACCGCCAACGGCAAGGTAGAGCCGGGCATCGGGGATCCGGTCAGCCACGAGCTTGAACCCCTGCACGAGCAGGTCGTATCCCTTGTTCTCGGCCAGACGGCCAAGCGCCATCACCACGCTTCCCTCGAAGCCAAGCCGCTGGCGGATCGACTGCCGCGAGGCCTCGCTCACCGCGTAGAACCGGTTGTCATCGTAGCCCGGCGGGATCATCCGGATCTTGTTCTCGGGCACGTCGTAGTCCTTTTCAAGCATGCCGAGCTGGAGCGGGGTGGTGGCAACCACAGTGTCGCAGTCGGCGAAGAGAGCGGTCTCCTCGCGGATGCGGACGCGGAAGTTGTATTGCTCCTCGAACTTGTCGCGGGCGTCGGGAAAATCCGTCTCCATCTGTTGCTTTTTCCAAATACCGAGGGAGTGCGGCGTGTGGATGTGCGGAACCTCGAGAACCTCGGAGAGCGTCTGCCCCGCCAGACCGGCATCCCAGTAGTGGCTGTTGATGAAGGCGTATTCGAGGCCGAACTGGCGGATCAGCCGCAAGGCGTTTTCCCCCCACTCCGGGAGGTTTTCGTGCAGGTATTCTTTTGGGATGAACCCGCTGCCGCCGCACGGGACGCGAAGGACGCGGACGCGCTCGTTGAGGACATCCACAGCCGGCTGGTTTTCAAAGCGCCGCGTCCAGATGTCCACCTCGTAGCCGAGCTGGGCGAGCTTTTTTGAGAGTTCCAGCACAAAAACGACCTGTCCCCCGGTGTCGGCGGCACCGAGCGGCGGGTCCGCTGCCACGTAGCCATGGGTGGAGATCATGCAGATCCTCGGCAATCCCGTCTCTTTCCCGAGGGCTTCTTTGATGTCTATTTCTGTCATAGCGTTGCGTTCCAGCAGGGAGGTTGAACGACAGCATGGGCCAGGAAGGCCGGATGGTCAACCCATGGAGAAAATGCTCTCAGTGGATTTCCACCGGGCAGGGAGGCATGGCGCGGAGAAAGGCTTTCCCGTAGGGTTTGCTGACGATCCGGCTGTCGAGGATGACGATGGTGCCGGTATCGGTTTTGCTGCGGATCAGGCGGCCGACGCCCTGGCGGAGGCGGAGGATCGCCTCGGGGAGGGAGTAGGATTCGAAGGCGCGTCCGCCGGCGGATTCGATCGCCTCGAGCCGGGCTTCGGTGAGCGGGTGGTCGGGGGTGGCGAATGGGAGGCGGGTGATGATGACGTTCGAGAGGGCGTCGCCGGGGACATCGACGCCCGTCCAGAAGCTGGAGACCCCGAAGAGGACGCTGTGGGGGTTTTCGCGAAATTCCTTCACCATGCGCTGGGCGGGCATGCCGGTGCCCTGGACAAGGAGAGGCCAGCCCTTTTTCTCAAAGTGCGGCTCCATGGCCTCGGCAACGGCTCGCATCGTCTGGTAGCTGGTGAAGAGGACAAACGCCCTCGCGGCACTTCGGTCCGTGAAGTGTGCGATCCATTTTCCCAGCGCCTTCTCGTAGGCGGTATCCTTCGGCTCGGGCATCTGGCGCACGAGATGCAGGCTCATCTGCTTTTCGTAGTCGAACGGGCTGCCGATCTGGAGCGCGGGAACATCCTCCGCCCCGACCCGCTCGCGGAAATACGCGAGGTCGGGAGATCCAACCGAGAGGGTTGCGCTCGTGAGCACACAGCACGCTCCCTCGCGAAAGAGGAGCCGGCGAAGCGCCTCGGCCAAATCCACCGGTGCGGTGCGCAGCGTGCAGAACGGCTCGCGGCGTCCGCTCTGCTCAACCCAATAGACGTGGTCGTCTTGCTCGAGAGCCAGGAAATCCGTGATCGCCGCGCGGGCGGAGCGAAGCTTGCGCGCGGTATCCTGCAGTTCGGCCACGCCGATGTCGTCCTGGCACCGCGAGACCTCCACGCCGATGAGCTCCCCCAATTTCGCGAGGGTGGTGCAGACCTCCCCGCCATCTGCCAACCCCGCTTCCCGCACGCGGAACTCCCGCCCCCGCTTGAATTCGCACCGCCCCGCCACCGCCTGAAAAAACCCGTCGGCCACGGGCAGGACGTCGGAGACCGCCTTGCAGGCCGCCCCGTTCTTGAGCATCTGAAAGAGCCCCTTTTTCGTGCGCGGGTTGTAGAGGCGTTGGACGGCGCGGCGGAGGCCGAGTTGGGAAACCTCCATGCCGATATGCCGGGAGGCCACCTCCTCAAGGGTGTGAGCTTCATCAAAAATGACAAAGTCATTGGCGAAGAGGAGCCCACCCGTCCGGTTTCCAGCATCCTCGGCCGCCCCGAGCAGGGTAAAAAAGAGCGCGTGGTTCAGAACGACCATGTGGGCTCCTGCGATCCGGCGGCGAAGGTTCTGGTAGTGGCAGCCGGATTGCGGCCCGCACATTTTCGGAGTGCAGAGGTGTTGTTCGCTGCGGACCTCCTCCCAGACTGAGGGATCCGGCTGTTCGAGGAAGTCGCTCAGCGAGCCATCCCTCGTCGCGAGGCTCCACTCTTGGATCCTCTCGAGCTCGGCTTTTTGCTCGGTCGAAAACAGGTCGCCGGCCTGGCGGATGGCGCGGGCCAGGCGGGTCGAGCAGAGGTAGTTCTGGCGGCCCTTCATGAGAACGGCCTCGAAGTCCTCCTCGATGAGCTTCTGGACGAACGGGATGTCTTTATACATCAGCTGTTCCTGAAGCGCGATCGTATGTGTGGAGATCACGGCCTTGCGCTTCGTGCGCACGGCATGAAGGGCTGCGGGAACGAGGTAAGCGAGAGACTTGCCGACCCCGGTGCCAGCCTCGATGACGATTGGTCCTCCGCGCTCGAGCGTCCGCGCCACCGCGCACGCCATGTCCTGCTGCTCCTTACGGAATTCGAACCCGGCCCCGAGCGAGAGCTTGCCGGTTTCGGAAAAAATCCCGTGCACCTCACGCTCGAATGCCGACAGCCCGGCCCCGCCACCTTCTTCCCGAATCGAAATCATCGCATGAGACTGACGGATCGCCGCCGGCTTCTCAACCCCTCATGCGGAGAAATTCCGCAGATCATCCGTGAAGTGAGCGCTGAACATTTGGGCGATTTCATCGAACCGCTCCTGAGTGACCACCCGACGCGTCGCAGTGGCGAAGCAGTTGAGGAGGACGACGGCATTCAGCGAGGCGTCGCACTCGACGTAGGTGGTGAGGCGCTTCACAAAGGCTTGGTTGACCAGAGTGACCTGCTCGAAAAACGCCGGGAAGCGCTCCATCTCCCAGTCCGGGACATACCCCTTGTGATGGCGGAAATACTGAGCCATGAGATACATCGAGATCATGCGATATGTGCTCTCCTCAGTGCTGGCAAATGGCAGATGGGTCAGGACCATTGGCCGGAGGCGGTCCATGATCGGGCACCCGGCCGTGACCATGTAAATGCCGATCAACGATCCGACAGCCTGCGTGTTTTTGACGCGGGCGGTGTATTTTCTGGAGGGCGTGAGCACCTCGACATCGGACTCCTCGTGGGAAAAGACGTCTTGGAACGCCTCGATGACGCCGACAAGGTTGCGCGCGATCGGGCAGCAGGCGTGCTCACAGGAGGAGAGCGGGCAGTTCGGGCATTTCTCGTGATCCAGTTTTGTCCAGGCCGGCAGCGGATCCTCGGAGGCAGTCCTCGCGAGACTCAGGGAGGGCTTTTCGAGCTGAACGCAGAATTCCTTGGGCTCCCTCTCGGGGAGGTGGAAGCGGTAGGTGATCACGTGGACGGGATCGCTCACCCGGCGATTCTCCTCCGGCAGGGCAACCCGGGTAAAGAAGTTTGTTTCGTGGCAAGTTCTGCGTGACCTGGGCGATCGGGCTTGGTAGGGCTGGAGTTGATATGTCCACCGAATCCACACCGTCGCCTGCCCATCACGCCATGACCGCCAGCCGGGGATGGCTCATCGCCGGAGGCCTGCTCTCCATTTTTGTCGGGTTCGTCGCCATGGGCAGCCCGCTGATTTTTTCGATCGTGATCGCCCAGTTCCTCGGCATCTTCGCGCTCATTACCGGCATCATTTCCCTCGGGCTCGCGATTTTTGGAAAGCACACACCCCACCGGATTTTGGAGGGCCTTTCCGGGTTGATCCGCATCGCAGCGGGCATCATCCTGCTCCAGTGCATCGGCTCGGGCGTGGCGATCATCACTCTGGTGCTGGCCATCTACTTTGCGGTGGAAGGTGTCTTCACGATCGTGGGTGCCATCCAGCTTCGCGGCCATGCAGGCTGGGTCTGGACGCTGATTAATGGGATCGCCGCCCTCCTCCTTGGACTCATGGTTTACTACCGTTGGCCCGCCGACTCGGTATGGGTCCTCGGGCTTCTCTTCGGAATCAACTCGCTCTTCAGCGGCATGTCCTTCCTGATGCTCGGATTGGCGGCTCCCAAACCGGCCGCCACACCGGCCGCCTGATCCCACGCATCCCGCGACAGACTTTTTTTTGAGCCTGTGCGAGGCGCGGGGTTGCGGGGTCCGTTCCGGCAGGGTATGCAGGGCAAATGACCGATTCCCATTCCCTGTTCGAAGCAGCGAGCCGACGAATTCCCGGCGGAGTGAACTCCCCAGTGCGGGCCTTCCGCGGGGTGGGTGGCGAGCCATTTTTCACGCAATCCGCCAAGGGCTGCCGGCTGGTGACCGTCGAAGGGCGGGAGTTGATCGATTTTGTGGGCACTTGGGGGCCCGCGATTCTGGGCCATGCGCCAGAGCCGGTGATCTCGGCCGTGCGCGAAACCGCCCTGCGCGGGCTGAGTTTCGGAACCCCGAATCCGCTCGAGGTCGAAATGGCCGAACTGATCTGCCGGATGGTGCCTTCGGTCGAGAAAGTCCGCATGGTCAACAGCGGCACGGAGGCGACGATGAGCTGCATACGTCTGGCACGTGGAGCGACCGGGCGCGACAAGATCCTGAAGTTTGAGGGCTGCTACCACGGGCACGTGGACTCGCTCCTGGTGAAAGCGGGCAGCGGGGCCCTGACCCACGGCAACCCCGACAGCGCGGGCGTGCCAGCGGCCCTGGCGGCACTGACGATCACGATCCCCTTTAACGATCCGGAGGCCCTGAGGGCGGCCTTCGCCGCAAACCCTGGCGATCTGGCGGCCGTCATCCTCGAACCGGTGCCGGCCAACGCTGGTCTCTACCTGCCCGAGCCCGGATTTCTGGAGGAAGTGGCCCGCTTGTGCCGGGAGGCGGGGACGCTTTTGATTTTTGATGAGGTGATGACCGGCTTCCGCCTCGCCCCCGGGGGGGCACAGGAAATTTACGGGATCCGTCCAGACCTGACAGCGATGGGGAAGATCATTGGAGGAGGCCTGCCGGTGGGAGCATTCGGGGGGCGGGCCGATGTGATGGACCACCTCTCACCCAATGGACCGGTCTACCAGGCGGGCACGCTTTCCGGAAACCCGCTCGCCATGGCGGCAGGCATCGCCCAACTCAAAGAGATGGAGCGGCTCGGCGGATGGAAACGCCTGGAGGAGATCGGGGCCGAATTTGAGAGACGCACGCGCGAGGCGATCGCAGGGCGACCATGCACGTTCCACCGGATCGGCTCGATGTTCTGCCTCTATTTCTCGGAGGGGCCTGTCCGCCGGCTTTCGGACGCCATGCGCTGCGACAAGGACCGCTTCGCGCGGTTCTTCCATGCCTGCCTGGAATCGGGAGTCTATTTCGCACCGTCACAATTCGAGGCCGGCTTCCTGTGCCTTGCGCATTCGCAGCACGACATCGATGCCGTCTCCGACGTGGTGACCTCCTCGCTCGATCGGGCCTTTTAGTTGCCAGCCGTGCAGGCTGCGGGAGAAATTCACAATGCCCGACAGCACCCTAAGAGCTGTCATTCTGATGAAGGGGTTCACTTCCATACCCGCTCGTCAAGCCGTCCCTTCAACGCGTTTTCTCGGGGATTATCGCTGCTGGCGCGACGCCTTGCGCGACAGCTGGCGCGATAGCGCTGGCGCGATAGCGCTTGGCAAATCTGCGGGGATTTGTCATGATGCGAACGTCCCCTCGTTACGTCATGCCCAACGATCATCTGGAAACCTGGTACCTGAAAAAATACGACTCTGCGGAGGTCTTCGGCCCCGTTAGGTTCGAGCGAATCCTTTCCTGGGCGCTAGCCGCGCAGATTAACCCGCAGGATATGGTTTCGACCGACCGCGAGGTATGGACGAAAGCTCCGATGAATCCCGATCTGGCAATGGACTGGCTCGTCGAGGTCTCGGGAAATTTGCTCTACGGCCCAACAACCGCCGAGACGCTTCTGGAATTTTGCCGGATTGGCGAAGTGACTATCGAGACACCCATTATCAATTGCCGCACGGGCGAGAACATGACGCTGGGGAAGGCTCCATTTTTCAGCGTGGAAGCGATGGTTCACTCCCCCGAGACGGTTCCGGCGCCGCCCAAAGGCGGGATCCGGGTGAGCCTCCAAAAGCGCGTCCGCGAGCTGGAGTCCAGCCTCCTGGAGAAGCGGCGGCAGCTGATTCTGGCAAAAGAAACCATCGCGAAGCTGGAAGTGCGCGTGCGCGACCTTGAAGCGCGCTTGGTGGATATCCGATCGGGTCGCAAGTAATTTTTTCCGGTTCAGACAGGTGCGCGGTCCCAAGATAATTTGGTAATGACGGGCGTGGTGTGCAGGGCCTGATCTGTCTCCGAGAAAGCGTAGGCAAGGCGACCTCCGGCATAAACCCTGTTGGGGGTGTATTCCGAGGTGTCGGCGTTTGTTCCCCCTTTGATAATCACCTCCAATGCAGGAGGAGGGTCGTCGCTGGCAAGAAAAACACACCGGTGGTTCATCCCGACGAGAATCCGGTAGGAGACCCCGTCCTCCGTTTCCATGGTGATCACATCACGGGCTTGGAGCGAGTCGATATCCAGCTTGGCAAGTTCGGATGGGGCCACCCCCCGCCCCGCAGCATCAATGTTATCGGAACCATTTGAGGTCATGGGGGGATTGTTTTGGAACAAACGGGAGACTTTGGCAACACCGAAGCTCAGGGGTTGCCAACGGCTGCTGGAGGTGGATAGTTAACGGATGGGATCTATTCGCCTTACCCTCACTCTCCTCGTGACAGTCCTCCTCCTGGCCAATCCGCTGCAGGCCGAGCCGGCTGGATTTTTTTTGACCTGGAAGGACGACCCATGCACGACAATGATTGTGGACTGGCACGTGGAGGACGGCCAAGAGGTGCCTCTTCTTGAGTATCGGAAAAAAGGCGCCGAGGAGTGGAGGACGGCTAACGGGACGGAAGGCAAATACCCATTTGCCAAGCGTCGGCTTTTCCGCGAAGAGCTGGCGGGGTTGGAAGCCGGCACCACGTATGAGTTCCGCTTCGGGGCGGACGGGGAAGTCCGAACATTCCGCACGATGCCCAGCTCGCTGCAAAACCCGGTGAAATTTGCCGTCGGCGGAGACACCCGGCACCAGACCGAGTGGTTTGAGAAGATGAACCGCCTGGCGGTCTCGCACGAGCCGGATTTTGTCGTGCTGGGCGGCGACCTGGCCTACGAGAACGGGGAGGAGGGAAGTGTGCAAAATATTATCGATTGGTTTGACGCCTTCGGGAAGACGATGGTGACAAAAAGCGGCCGCGTTGTCCCCGTGCTCGTGGCCATCGGGAACCACGAAGTCAGGGGCGGATTTATCGGAAGCGCCCAGGCCAAGAGCCTGCGCGAGGAAAATCCCACGCTTTCGGAGGAGGCGGTCCGCGAAAAACTCGCGCCGTATTTTTACAACCTCTTCGCGTGTCCGGGACAGCCAGGCTACCGCGCGATGGATTTTGGAAACTACCTGAGCCTCATCCTCCTGGATTCCAACCACACCAATCCGATCGACGGCACACAGAGGGACTGGCTGGAAAAGGCGCTCGCCGCGCGGAAGGACTGCCCGAACGTTTTTCCGGTTTACCATGTTCCGGCCTACCCATCGGTGCGTCCGTTTGATGAGCCCGTCAGCACCCTCGTGCGCAGGCACTGGGTTCCGCTTTTCGAGAAGTTCGGGGTCCGCCTCGCTTTTGAGAACCACGACCATGCGTTCAAGCGCACGAAACCGCTCCGGGAGGGAAAAGTCGATCCCGAGGGTATTGTTTTTCTCGGTGACGGAGCCTGGGGTGTTGGCCCCCGCCAGCCGCACGCGGACTCGTGGTATCTGGAAAAATCCGCCGGCGTCAGGAATTGCATGATTGTGACACTCGATGGAAAAGGGCGCTCTGTCGAAGTCTTTGACGAAGACGGGAAGCCCCTCGACGCCTTTTAGACCGAAGTTCCAAAAGAGGGTTGGTTGGCCTTTGATCGGCAGGAACCAGTCCCCTCCTTTGCCCACTATGGCGCGGGCGGTGTCCTTCTGCCAATGGAGCGGATCGCGTGTCGTCCTTAATCTATTTGTCCTTGCCTCCGGCAAAGGCCTGAGCGTAATGTCGAGCCCACTGATGACGATACAGCGGTTGAACTTTAGTCGGTTTCCAGGCGGGCTTCTTAACGAGGGCTTCCGTCCCAATTATCGTGCATTTTCTACGCAAACGGTAGAAATGCACCGTATCAAAGGAAATCGATATTTTCAGAGCTGCGCCATAAGTCAGTTGTAATCAATAAGGAAGGGTGGCTGAGTCCGGTCGAAGGCACTCGACTCGAAATCGAGCGTGGCATAAATGTCACCGTGGGTTCGAATCCCACCCCTTCCGCTCTTTCTATCGACAACAAGCGTATAATGAGCGGGTTACGTTGAACCGCGCGAAAAATATTAGAAATACTCATAGGATCAAGTTGTCAGTCGTCGCATGATCGCGGGTCTTGGCGATTTAAACCACTACAGGCTACGGCACAAACTCCAGCTCTGCGACCGGCGGGATGAGGCCCTTTTCAGCGGCGGTGCCAAGGAAGAGGCGGATCGCTTCCCGCCCGGTGTCGCCGTAGTCGAGCGTGTAGTCGTTGACATACATGCCGATGAACTCGTCGGCGAGCGGGACGTCCATCCCCCGAGCGTGGGCCATGCTGTGAGCGACGGCGGAGCGGCGGTGTTCGAGTCCGTAGCGGATGCTTTCGCGAAGGATGTCGGAAAGCTCCTTGCGGATGTCGGGCGGAATATCTTTGCGGACCATGTTGCCGCCGAGAGGCAGAGGAAGGCCGGTGTCCTCTTTCCACCAGGCCCCGAGGTCGCGAACAAGGTGGAACCCGTCCCGCGCGTAAGTCAACTGCCCCTCATGGATGATGAGGCCCACATCGACCCGGCCCTCGCTCACCGCATCAAAAATCCCGTCGAAGGGCACGACGACATGGTCGAAGTCCTTCCCAAGAAAGAGCTGGGCCGCGAGAAAAGCGCTCGTCATTTTTCCGGGAATCGCCACGCGGCGGGCGCGGAGCCATTCGCGACGTGCGTCGTCATCCGAGAGATCGGCGCCGGCCGGGTCTTTGGTAATAAACATCGGCCCGTATCCGTCACCCATACTGGCCCCGGTGGGTAGCGGGGCATACCTGTCGAGGACGTAGGCAAGAGCATGGATCGAAACGGCTGTGATGTGAAGCTCCCCCCGCGTCGCCCGCTCGTTCAGCGTCTGAATATCCTGCAGGATGTGCTCGAACTGGTATCCGCGCTGGTCGATCTGGCCGGTCGCCATCGCGTAGAACATGAATGCGTCATCCGGATCGGGCGAGTGGCCCAGCGTCAAGGTCTGTGATTTCCAATCGGTCATAGAAGACCCACATCAAAGCACGTCCCCTCCCCCCGCGCCAGAGCGGTTTTTTTCTTCCGGGAAGCGAAGGGCTTTCCTGGAGTTCCCGGCAGCACCTACTTCCGGAAGCGGACGAGGAGATCGCCGCCATCCACCGCATCTCCAACGCCAGCCAGGAGCTCCTCGATAACCCCGTCCGCCGGAGCGTAGAGGGTGGTCTGCATTTTCATGGCTTCGAGGGTGAGAAGCTTGTCGCCCTTGGAAACTCGAGCCCCATTGCCGGGTCCGACGGCGGTGATCATGCCGGGGATCGGAGCGCCTACCTCCAACGGGTTTGACGGATTCGCCTTCGCGCGAGCCTTGGTTTTCACCGGCACGCTTTTGTCGGTGGCCGTGGCCTCTCGGGGCATGCCGTTGAGCTCGAAGGAAATAATCCGGCGGCCATCCTTGTCGGGCGACCCGATGTTGATGAGCTTGATGAACAGGGTCTTCCCCTCCTCGATCTCGACGGTGATTTCCTCGCCCGGTTTGAGACCGTAAAAAAAGGCGGGAGTCGGCAGGAAGCTGACGTCCCCGAAGTCCCGCTTGAACTTGGAAAATTCCGCAAAGACGTCCGGATACATCAGGTGGCTGAAGAGCTCATCGTCGTCCGGGGCGTGCTTGAGCTTTGCGCCCAGCTCTTTTCTGACGGCAGCGAGATCAACTTTTGGAGCGCGCGCCACCTTGGGTTTGGCCGTGCCCAGGACGGCAGAGACGACGGCTTTGGGCCAGCCGCCCATCGGATTGCCGAGGCCTCCGGCCAGCATGTCTTTGACGGATTCCGGAAAGGGGGTGCCGGGCTCGAGATTGACGACATCGGCGGGGCGGATCCCGCGGGTGAAGAGGAAGAGTGCCATGTCGCCGACAACTTTACTGGACGGGGTGACCTTGACGATGTCGCCAAAAAGCGCATTGACCTCCGCGTAGCAGCGGGCGATTTCCGGCCAGCGGTGGGCGAGGCCCATGCTTGCGGCCTGCTCCTTGAGATTCGTGAACTGCCCGCCGGGCATCTCGTGCAGATACACCTCGGCGCTGCCGGTGCGGGGCGACGTGTCAAAAGGTGCGTAGTAGGTGCGCACCTGCTCCCAGTAGTCCGCAAACTCATCAAGGGCGCGCGGATCGAGGCCGGAAACGCGAGGGGTGTGCTCGAGTGCGGCGGCGAGGCTGTTCAGATTCGGCTGCGACGTGCTCCCCGACATCGAGGAGATCGCCGCATCGACAATATCGGCTCCGGCCTCGGCTGCGAGAAGGACCGAGGCGGCGTTCACCCCGCTCGTGTCGTGGGTATGAAAATGAATAGGGAGCGCCACCTCATCGCGCAGCGCCTTGATCAGCGCCCCTGCGGCAAACGGCCGGCAAAGCCCGGCCATGTCTTTGACCGCCAGGATGTGCGCCCCCATCTTCTCCAGCTCCTTCGCCAGCCCGATGTAGTATTTGAGGGAATACTTCGTGCGCTGCGGATCCAGGATGTCGCCCGTGTAGCAGACGGCCCCTTCGCAGACCGAGGTCGTGGCCGTGCGAACAGCTTCCATCGCGGCCTTCATGTTCGGAAGGTCGTTCAGCGAATCGAATATCCGGAAGATATCCATGCCGGATTGCGCCGCGTGCTGGATGAAACCCTTGACGACATTCGGAGGATAATTGGAGTAGCCCACCGCGTTGGAGCCGCGCAGCAGCATCTGAAAGCAGATGTTCGGAATCCGCTTGCGAAGCTCGCGAAGGCGCTCCCACGGGTCCTCCCGCAGGAAACGCATCGAGGCGTCGAAGGTCGCTCCTCCCCACATTTCCAAACTGAAAAGCTCAGGCGTGCGCCGCGCCACAGCATCAGCCACCATCAGCATGTCGTAAGTGCGCACCCGCGTCGCGAGCAGGGACTGGTGCGCATCACGAAAAGTCGTATCCGTAAAGAGCAGCGGCTTCCGCGAACGCGCCCACGCCGCAAACTTTTCCGGTCCGAGCTGGAGCAAGAGCTGCCGGGTTCCCGGGGCCGGAGCCTCGCGGTGGTCGTAGGCCGGGCGCGGCGCGGCGGCGGGCGTCACGGAGACTTTATGGCCTTTCGCCTGCGGGTTGCCATTGACCACCACGTCCGCAAGGAAGGAGAGGAGCTTGGTGGCCCGGTCGCGGCGGGGCTTGAAATCAAACAGCGAGGGCGTCGTGTCGATCAGGGTTGTCGTCGCTTTTCCCGAGGCAAACGTCCCGTTCTGGATCACGTTTTCAAGAAAGGGGATGTTCGTTTTCACCCCCCGGATCCGGAACTCGCGCAGCGCCCGCTGGGTCCGCTGGAGCGCCATCGGAAACGTCTGCCCGGACGCCGTGATTTTCACCAGAAGGGAGTCGTAGAAGGGCGTGATCACGCTCCCGGTCGTCCCCATGCCGGAATCGAGCCGGATCCCAAACCCGGCCGCACTCCGGTAGGTGATCAGCTTCCCGTAGTTTGGCGTGAATTTGTTGGCCGGGTCTTCCGTCGTCACCCGGCACTGGATCGCAAACCCGTTTCGCGGCACATCCGCCTGGGCCGGCAGCGCCAGCTCTGGGCCGTGCAGATCCGCCCCGGCGGCCACGAGGATCTGCGAGCGGACGAGATCGATCCCTGTGATCTGCTCGGTCACCGTGTGCTCAACCTGAATCCGCGGATTCATCTCGATGAAAAACCAGTCCGAGCGGTCGATGTCATAAAGGAACTCGATCGTCCCCGCATTGTTGTAGCCGATCCCCTGAGCGATCTTTACCGCCGCATCGCAAAGTTCCTCGCGAACCCCGTCGTCGAGCCCGATGGAGGGGGCCACCTCAACCACTTTCTGGTGACGGCGCTGCACCGAGCAATCCCGCTCGTGCAAATGCAGAACGCCACCATGACGGTCTCCTAAAATTTGGACTTCCAAGTGCTTCGCCCGCGGAATGTATTTTTCCAGGAAGACCGCCGGGTTGCCAAAGGCCCGTCCGGCTTCCCCCTGGGCCTCGTCGAGCAGCGGTGCCAGGTCGGCCTCTTTCATCACCACGCGCATCCCGCGCCCGCCGCCCCCGAACGCCGCTTTGATGATCAGCGGAAATCCGATTTGACGCGCAATCTTCAGCGCTTCCTTGCGGTCCACCACAGGATCCTCCGTCCCCGGGAGCGTTGGAACGCCGAGCTTCTGCGCCAGCGCTCGAGCGGCCGTCTTGTCGCCCATCATCTCCAGCAGGCTCGCATCCGGACCAACAAACGTGATCCCGGCCTCCGCGCAGGCCCTGGCAAACTCCGCATTCTCGGAGAGAAACCCGTAGCCCGGATGGATCATGTCCACCCCCCGCTCTTTCGCCAGCCCAACTATCCCCTCAATGTCCAGATACGCGCCGACCGGCCCCTTGCCTTCCCCCACTTGATAAGCTTCGTCCGCTTTGAACCGGTGCATGGACAACCGGTCCTCCTGAGCGTAGATCGCCACCGTCCGCAACCCCAGCTCGGTGGCCGCACGAAACACCCGAATCGCTATCTCACTCCGGTTCGCAACCAGGAGCTTTTTACCGGCAACAGGAGAAACGTTCGACGACGGGACAGAGGATTTCATATCGAAAAAAAGACGGAGGGTTGACCGGAATCAATAGTTCGCCGCAGGGGTCAGCAACAACAAGAAAATGATGCAGGGCTGAGCAGCTGTTCTGTTTTGCAGTCGGTGAGGTCGCGCGGGGAAGCACCAAGGGTGCGCCGTCCGACAGCCAAGCCCTGTGAGGGGTGGTTGGAGCAGCTGAATTGGCCCCAAAGCGGGCAATCAATCAGTCGACCATAGTCTGTGAATGGGAGGGTCGGCCAAGAAGTCCGGACGCAGCGGAAAAATCCCTCGCCGCCTGCGGACGGGATTTTTCAGCACCAATACGACCGGAACCTTGATCTGTTGGGCTTCGCGCAGCTCTTCAACCAGCACCACCGCCGAACGCGGAAGGTCATCGGGTGAGTCCTCCCGGATCACAAAAAGCTCCTGGCCGGTTTGTGCATCGATATACGCGAACGCATCCCGCTGCTCATCCACAAGAATCAGTAGATCCGCCCAGAGACGCTGCCCCAGAGCCGCGCGGCTGGCCTCACTCCGACTCCATCCGACGGGCAGCAGCCAGGGCCGGGAGTCATCAAGCACAACCACGCCGGGTATCTTCGCAACCTGCGCTGCGACCCGGGCGGTCATCCCGGTCCCTTCCGGATCGGTGATCGCCGCGCCGGAAAGGAACGGGCCCAAAGCCATCAGCGCCGCTGCAATGGCACCAAAGATTCCGACCCATTCGGACGATGTGGCGCGGGCGGTGGTGTAGGGGACGGCTTTGCGGGGTTTCGTTGGCACGATTATCTTAAACGATTTTTTTTAGAATGGCTTCTGCTGAAGCGCTGCCCTCCATCTCTCCGTTTTCAAGGCGCGCCCTACTCAAAGCGGAGCGCCTGCGCGGGCGGGATTCGTGACGCGCGCCGGGCCGGCAGCCAGGCGGCGGCGATAGCGGCGGGAACGATCCAGAGCGGTGTCATCGCCAGCACATCCCACGGATACTGCAGCGCAATCGTCCATCCAAAAAAGGCTTTGTTGATCACCCACGTCAGCACCATGGCCATCGCTGCTCCGCAGGCGACTCCAAGGACCGAGGCGAGGAGCCCGATCAGCACCGCCTCGGTAAAGACGAGCCCCATCACCTGTCGGGGAGACGCCCCCTGCGAGCGAAGGATCCCAATCTCGCGTTCCCGCTCAATAACCAGCGTGGTCAGCGACAGGAGGACCCCCGCCACCGCCACGACGACAGCAATCGCGCGCAGCACGGAGGTCACGGCAAACGTCTGGTCAAAAATCTCCATGACCCTGCGGCGCAGGTCGGCATTTGTATAAATGGCGAACGCCCCCTGTCCGCCGAACTTCGCGCGGAATTCGTCGGCCAGCTGCCGGGCCCCGGACGGGTCGTGCAGCCGGAGAGCCAGCGAATGCAGGCGCTCATCGCCCCAGTGCCGATCAAAATTTTTCCTGTCCATCATGATGAGCCCGGCGTCGCGTGTGAAATCTTTGATGACGCCCACCACGCGGACAGAGATCTCCCCGCCGGGCGAGGCGAGGCGGAGCACATCCCCGCGCCGGATCCCGAACCGGTTCGACAAACTCTCCGAGACGACGACTTGTTCCGGCTCGTGGAAAAGGTTCTGCGCACCGTCGAGTGCGGAAACAAATTCCCAGTCGCCCCGCGCCCCACCTTGCACCACCCCCATCGCCACCGGGGTGCCGTTCATCGCCACCTGAAGCTCGCGGAACGTGCCGACATCACGGACCTCCGGCCGTGCGCGGGCCCAGACGACCGCCTCCGGTGGAAGAAACGTTTGCAATCCGACGATCTCATTGGCCGCCGGCGCGAGGAAGAGGTCGGCCACGAGGGCATTTCCCAGCCAGGCCTCGACGCTGCCGCGGAACGAGTGGATCATGACCGATACGCTGACCGTCATCGCCGCCGCAACGGCCAGCGCGGCAATCGTGACCGCGCTCCGGTGCATCGAACGCACAAGCTGCTGCAGGCCCAAGCGCAACATCCAGTGCCGCTTGGGAAAGACGGCTGCCGTGGCCCGCACGGCGGATGGCACCAGCAGCGAGAACCCGGCGATCAGGAAACCCACCGAAGCAAACCCGAGGAATTTTCCCCCGCCACGATAGGCCACCCAGGCCGCCAGCACGGCCGCCGCCAGAAGGACGATCCCGGATGCCAGCCAGTGCCCCGTGCGGAGCGAAAATTTTTCGGCGGCGGAGCCAGGATGTAGGACGCTGGCCGGATCGCATGAAGCCGCCTCAAGAGCAGGCAGCCAGGCGGCCAAGAGCGAGGCACAGGTGCCGACAACCACGCCAAGGAGCGCCTGCCCTGGCGAAATCGGAAGATCCCGGATGCTGACAATCGTGTAAAGAGACGTGACGGTCTGCCCGACGGGGGCCGCCAGCAACTGCGCAAGCGGACCCGCCAGCGCGATGCCGAGGAACGATCCCAGCAGTCCGCACACCAGTCCCTCGCCAAGAAAAAGTGCCGACACCTCAGCCCTTGTAGCCCCGTTGGCCCGCAGGATTCCAATCTCGACCCGCCGGCGGACGACCATCGCAGACAGGCTGTTGTAGATCAGATAAACCCCCACAATCATCGACACGAGGCTGAGGGCGGTCAGGTTCAGCTGAAAAGCGGCTAGCATCGCGGCGGTCTCGGACCCCCGCCTTGCCGGAGGCGCAACTATGGCATCAGCCGGAACCAACGCCCGCAAGGCCTCCGCGACCTCATCAGCCCGAAGCGGGTCATCCACCGCGATCTGGATCGAGGTCAGCCGGCCCACCCGGCCCAGCAGCTCCTGCGCCCATCCGATGTCCATCGCCGCGATACGGGGATCGGACTCAACGGCCGCATCGCTGGTCTTGAAAATAAATGACGGCGTGAGTACCTGCGAACGCCCATTCGCCAGGACCCGAAGCGGACCCTTCCCTTCCCGCTCCGAGGCCACCGCCAGCCCCTGCGGATCCCGCAGCCATGCTCCAAGGTCGAGCGCGCTTCCATCCCATCCCTCCAAATCAAAAGCGCGCAGATCGCGGCCCGTGAACGGGTCCACGCCCAGAATACGCAGGTATTCACCGGGCTCGTCGGGCAGCGTCACGATCCCCTCGACCAGCGGTGTCGCAGATCTCACGCCGGGCACCCCGGAGACCGCCGGAAAAATTGTCTCCGGCAGGTCCCCGCGCACCTCCAGTTCCGCCCGGCCTGCGACAACGCCCACCGCATTCTGAAAACTGGCCAGCGCCCCGCGGTTCGCCACCTGGATCGCCAGAAAGACCGAAACCCCCACCGCAATGCTCAGCACGTTCAATGCCGGCAAAAGCGGATGACGCACCCACGGACGCAGGACCTGCCTAAAAAACAGACTCCCAAATCGCGGGGTCATCACCATTTTCACACGCTCGATTTACGTCCCATTCCGCCCCGGGGACGCACCGGTCCCGGGGAAACTCAAACCGCGCCGGGGAACCCCTTCACGAACTGGATCTTGAAGTCGGGGAACGACGAGACAATCTGGATTTTGTAATCGGGGAACGCATCCACGATCTGCCACTTGCCGGGCTTGTCAGGGAACGCATCCACGATCTCGACCTTCAGGTCCGGAAAGTTGTCCACCACCTCGACCTTGTAGTCCGGAAAGCTGGTGACAAACTGAATTTTTCCATAGACCTCCACAGGTCCGTTTTTGGGCTTGGCGGCAAGGGCGGCAGCTGGTGCAGCCGCAAGGGTGGTAAGGAAGGTTCGGCGGTTCATGGGATAATCTCCGAGTCGTTGATAGCATCAAGAAGCAGGCGGATCGAGCCAAAATCTCGTTTGTGGGGAACGAGCACAATCCGCGCCATTTCGGCGAGGTGGCGGTCGTCGCGCTCTTCGGGCAGCGGTTCGGTCTGCACGATCCGGTCTGCCGCAAGCAGGGCTCCGAAGCGGGCATTCAGATCCTCCACTGCTGCGGCCGTGAGCGGATGCCGCACCCGGATCACCATCTTTTCGCGAACCCAGCGGTAGGAATTGAAGACCCGGTAAAACTTCGTAATGATCCGGACGGCCTCGTCGGGGTCGTGGGTGATGTGGAAAAGGTGGAAGTCCGTTGGCGAGACGAGCCCGCGCTCGAGGAGGTCGTTGACGATGAAGCGCCGCCAGGTCTCCCAGTAGTGCCCGTTCTGGCGGTCGAGCATGATCACCGGAACAATCTGCATTTTTCCGGTCTGCATGAGCGTGAGGATCTCACAGCCCTCGTCGTGCGTGCCAAAGCCTCCGGGAAACAGCGCAAACGCCTGGGTCTCCTTCGCGAAATTCAGCTTGCGCGTGAAAAAGTAGTTGAAATTGATCAGTTTGGGATCGCCCTCGATCGTGTCATTCGCCCCCTGCTCAAAGGGAAGGCGGATGTTCAGGCCGAAGCTCTTTTCCGCGCCGGCCCCCTCCTGGGCCGCTCCCATGATCCCATCCCCGCCGCCGGTGATCACCATGAATCCTTTCGCCACCATCTTCTGCGCGAACAGCTTCGCAAGCTGGTAGTCTGGCTCCTCGGGCTTCGTACGTGCGCTGCCGAAAATCGCGATTTTAGGGACGCCGTGATACTTGGAAAAAACGCGCGAGGCATACCTCATCTCGCGCAGTGCCCGGCTCATCAGCTTGAGCTCGGCAATCGAGGCATGATCCCGTCCCAGTCCAAGGGATGTCTCCACCAGATCAGCCACCAATTCGGCCGAGCGGCCTTTGGCAACTTCCCCGGCCAGCGCACGAACTCGGGATTCTTTTGACATATCGGCGCGCACGGTAGCGAAAATTTCCCGCCCGTCCAACGCGAATTCCGGGACGTGCTTTTCAAGGGGCATTCAAGCACCACACCCCATGGGCGTTCCTTTCGGAAAACCAGCCCCTGATTTCAAAGCCGAAGCCGACGGCCTTTCCAGCCACTACAAGGTGCAGGATTTTTGCTCCGTGTCTTTGATGTCGCACGGAGCGGCTTTATTTGCCAATGTGGAGTTTCCTGATGACTCCTCTGAGACTGGCCGTTTTTCTTGTCGCGGTGGTCGCCGTGTCGGCGGTCGTCTGGCTGATTGCAGGCAGGGAAGAATGGACCAGGCAGGATACTGGGTTTCATCCGGGCGCTTCCCTCAAAACCTCTGCGACCTCGCCGGAGGATCCTTCCCGGAAGTGCGGGGTGTGCCACCAGCAGGAATTCGAGGACTGGATGTCCTCGCAGCACGCCCATGCACAGCGCCCTCCCGACCGGGACGACCGGAGGGCATTTTCCGGGGCCCTGGTTCCACCGGGAGAGAGCTGGACCCCGGATTACTCTGGCGGGGAGGTCGGCTTCCGCGAGAGTTCCTCGGGAAAATTTCTTCCTGCGGTGGCGGCGATCGGGATCACTCCGCTTCGCCAGTTTTTACTGCCGATAGAAAACGGGCGCTTCCAGATTGCCCCGCTTTCTTTTGATCCTCACCGCAAGGACTGGTTTGATGCGCAGCAGCCGAAGCGGACTCCCGAGGACTGGTCGTATTGGTCGAACCGGGGGATGAATTGGAATTCGCAGTGTGCGTTTTGCCACATGACGGACCTGCAGAAAAATTACGACATCGCGACCGACTCCTATGCGACGACGTGGACGACGATGGGAATTTCCTGCACCCAGTGCCACGGGAACATGGACGCTCACCTCGCAAAGCCGGATGACGCGGCCCGGGTGGCGAAATGGCCCAAAGACCTTGCCATCGAAAACTGCGCCTCGTGCCACGCGCGCCGCGAGGAGCTGACAGGAAGCTTTCATGCGGGGGAGCGGTTTGAGGACCACTACCGGCTGGCCTTGCCCGACATGCCGGGGGTTTACTACGCGGATGGGCAGGTCCTGGAGGAGGACTTTGAATACGCATCCTTCCGCCTGAGCCGCATGGGCCACAAAGGGGTCTCCTGCCTCGACTGCCACAATCCGCATTCGGGAAAACTGGTCCTTCCGGTGGAAAATAACGCGCTCTGCCTCTCCTGCCACGCGCCGCCCGGAAGCAACGGCGCGATCCCGATCATCCCGGCTGCACACACATTTCACGCTGAGGGCCAGCCCGGCAGCCGTTGCGTGGATTGCCACATGGCAGAAACCACCTACATGGTTCGCGACCCGCGCCGCGACCATGGCTTTGTGAGCCCCGACCCTCAGCTCACCATCGAAGCCGGCATCCCGAATTCCTGCAATCGCTGCCACAGCGACCAGACCCCGGAGTGGGCTGCGGAATGGACCGACCGCTGGTATGGAAAAGAAAAAATGGCATCCCGTCGCTCGCGCCAGCGGGCGCGCGTGATCGTTCGCGCCCAGTCGGGGTCGGCGGAATTTGATCCGGCGCTGCTGGAGATGGCGAAATCCGAGGAGATCGACGCCTGGCGGGCGACCCTCGTCTCCCTGCTCGCCCCTTGGAACCAGCGGCCGGACGTCGCGGACGCCCTGCGGGGCTGGCTCCTCGATCCGAGCGCCCTGGTGAGGTCCTCAGCGGTGCGCGCCGCTTCCTCCTTTGAAGCCCCGGTGGAATTTCCAACCTCGATCCTGAACGACCCGACGCGACTGGTCCGGATCGATGCTGCATGGGCTCTGGCACTGCGGCAAAGCCCCAAAGCTGACCTGGACCAAATCACCGCCTATCTCGCGAACCAGTCCGACCAACCGGTGGGCGCCATGAAGCAGGCCCAGCTCGCCCTCGCCCAAAAGGATTTCCCAAAGGCGGCGGAGTGGGCATCGAAGGCCGCGGACTGGGATCGCTCATCCGCCGCCGCACAGGAAATGCTTGCCATGGTGAAATATGCCGGTGGGGACCTGCCCGGCGCCCGGGCGGCCTTCGATCGGGCCATTGTCCTTGAGCCAACCAATGCACAGTTCCCGTTCTCGCTGGCGCTTCTCCTTGCGGAGTCCGGCGACCTCAAGGGGTCCATCGAGGCTTTCGAGCGCACGGTGAAAGCCGACGAACATTTTGGCCGGGCCTGGTATAACCTTGGACTCGCCTACTCCCAATACGGCGACCCCGACAAGGCCATCAGCGCACTGGATCAGGCCACGAAAAATTCCCCTGGCTCCCCGGATGCGGACTTTGCGGCGGCCACCATCCACCTCCGCCAGAAGGATCCCGCGGCCGCGCGGGCCGCCC
>JBGSJQ010000108.1:0-55330 GCA_041741775.1 Terrimicrobiaceae bacterium
CGAAAATGCCACCATCGGCGAGTTCGTCACCTATCGGGTGACTGTCACCCTGCCCGAGGGTGTGACCCCGGACATGGACATCGATGTGGCGCTGCCGCCAGGCTATGCGTTCGTGCCGGGCTCGATTGTCCTCGACGCCGCCCACCCTGACGAGACCTCGCTCAACGACAGCCACGCCGGCACCGGCACCACAGCCTTCACGGGAACCGGCCTGACCGCTCCCACAGCCTCGCGGATCGCCGGCGCAGGGAATTTTGAGAATGGCGACGACGTGCGTTTCACGTTCGGCTCGATCACGACGACCGGCGACAACAACGTCAACAACAACACGTTTTCCTTCACCTACCAGGCGCTGGTCCTCGACGTGGCCAGCAATGATGGACTTGCTCCCGGACTCACCACGCTGACTCCAACCGGCACATGGACGGCAGGCGTGACTTCGGGCGGGGTCCTTGTCGATGCGAATGATGTCGCCAACCCTCTCGCACGCGGCGCAACGGCAACAGTTGTCGAGCCGGAGCTGAACATCGTCAAGACGAGCAGCGTGGCCACGGCCGATGCCGGCAACCCGCTGACCTACACCCTGACCATCGACCACACGGCGGCCAGCCAGGCCACAGCCTACAATCTCAAGCTCGATGACGTGCTGCCCGGGGCGTTTGTCCCCACCGGATTCACGGCCGTAATCGGGGTCACCGACGTCTCAGCAGATTTTTCGCTGACCGGTAATACTTTTGCCACCGATGCGGACGGCGTTGATCTGCTTCTGGGTCAAACCCTCACCATCGTCTTCACCGGCAACGTCGCCGATACCTTGGCGCCGGGAGCCAATTTCAACAACTCGGCGACTCTGGGATACAACACCCTTCCCAACGGCACGACGGCCCAGCAAGGGGACTTCATCTCCGATGTCTCCGGCGTTGACGACGGAACCGACCGCGAGCGCCAGACGACGGATTCCGACGCGGTAGCGGTTACTGTTCCCAGCACACTGACTCTGGCCAAATCGCTTCTCAGCACCGACATCGCGGCGACCTCGGGAGCCAATTTCGCCATCGGCGAAACAGGAACATTCCAGTTGGCCGTGACGCTTGAGCAGGGCCTGACCTCGCGGGTGATCGTAAACGACGACCTCCCGGCCGGCATGGCCCTCCAGTCCGGCACGCTCGTTTTCAAAGCCCTCACGGCTGGCACGACCGCTATCGGTCTGGTTTCCAACACCGTTTATACCGACGGCAGCGTCATCGATGCGGATGATATTTCCTACAACTCGGGAACAGGGGTTCTCGCGGTGTCCTTGAAGGACGTCCAGATTCCCGCCACGGCCGCGACCGGCACCGGGCAGTTCGCTGTGGAATACGCCGCGAAGGCGACAAATATCACCGGCAGCGACAATGGGGATGTTCTTACCAACTCCGCCACCGTCAGCGCCGACCGCAACGGCGATGGCGACACCACCGACGGCGGTGAGACCACCGGCCCATCGACGGTTTCCATCACCATCGTTGAGCCGCAGCTTGCGATCGCCAAGACGATCATCACAGCAACCACCGGCATCGACGCCGGCGACACCGTCACCTACCAGATCGTTGTCAGCCACATCGGCTCCAGCGCGGCGGACGCATACGATCTGATCCTCGACGACGTCCTCCCTTCCGCCGCCTTGGAAAATTTCACGCTCGTCTCGGCGGTGATCTCTGACGGGGCGACGACGACCGACGTTTCCGGTTCGTTCAATCTCACGGGAGCGGGGGTCCTTTCGACCACGGGCAACATCGACCTCCTTCTCAACACAAACGGAACGAACGACCAGGCGCTGACGATCACGGTTTCAACCACGGTCAAAGACGCGCTCGCCGTCGGCACCTCGTTCACGAATACCGCCGGCATCAAGTGGTCCAGCCTCGACGGGGGACTGGACGGCGACGATGCGGGGACAGTGGACGAGCGGACCGGAGCCGGAGCCAATCCGCCGAACGACTACGCACTGACCGACAGCGTCACGGCTGCGACCGTTGGGACGCTTGGCGTGACCAAGGGCGTGGACAAAGCCAATGCCACGATCGGCGAGATCGTGACCTATACCGTCACCGTCACCGTGGCCGAGGGCCAGACGGTTCTCAACCTGGCCGACACCCTCCCATCGGGCCTGACGCTTGTTTCCAACTCAGCCGCCCTGACGACTCCGGCTGGCTGGACGATCACTGGATTTGACACCGATAGCGCCTCACAGGTGCTGACGGTTTCCAACCCCGGCGGCAGCGGAGCCACCGCAAACAATGCGGCCACCGCCGATACCGATACCTTTACCTATACCTACCAGGCGGTCGTTACCAACGACCTTGGAAACCAGAGTGGCACGTCGCTGGTCAACGACCTCGATGGTTCGGCCGACCTCAACAATGACGGTGATACCACCGACGGCGGGGAGACGGACAATAACAACACGGCGACCGTGACGGTCGTTGAGCCGCGCGTGACGATTGACAAGACCGCCCTTCCGGTCAGCGGGCTGGCTGCGGGCGACGTGGTCACCTACACAGTCACCTTGGACAACCTCGCCGTCAACGGCGCGACGAGCGCCGCCTTTGACGTGGCGCTCAGCGACACGGTTCCCAGCGGACTCCTCATCACGGGAATCACATCCACAACCCTGGCCGGCGGCGCGACCCTGGATGCTGCAACCTCGATCACCGGCGGCGGCACCGGGCTTTCGGGACAGTATGACATTCCGGTTGGGGGCAGTGTGACGATCGTTTACACGGCCACGGTCCAGACCTCTATCGTCCCCGGCCAGAGCCTCGTCAACGATGCCGACGCGACGTTCACCTCGCTCGACGGCACAGTTAGCGGCGAGCGCAACGGCAGCGGCGTGATAGAGCCGGTGGACAACACGCATCCGACGGACGCGGGGACCCTGAACAACTACGGGGTCGGGGACTCGATCACGGTGACCGCGCTTTCCTATGCGCCTCTCGTCACCAAGGCCATCGTAACAACCAGCGAGGCCGACTCGACCGGCACCAATGTGCTGGTGGGCGAGGTCGTTCGCTACAGCCTGAAGTTCGAGCTTTTCGAAGGCACGCTCAACGACCTCGTGATCCAGGACATCCTGCCGGCCGGGCTCCAGTTCCTCAACGACGGAACAGCCAGCTTCTCGACCGTCAACGTGGACACCACGGTGACGAACACAGCCTTCCTGGCCCGCGACAGCTCGACGGGCGTGGGGACGACCTTCACCGACGGAACAGACGTGTTTTTCCAACTTGGAAAGGTAGTCAACAACGACAACGATGCGGACGTCGAATACGGCGTCATCGAGTTCAACGCGATCGTTCTCAATGCGGTGTCGAACCAGAATGCCGTGGCGCTGGACAACAATTTTGCGGTTCTCTACGACGCGGACAACAACGCGGGCACGGCCCCGACGGCGGTCACTTCGCTGCGCGTGGATGCCAACGATGACGGCACCCCGGAGGCGACAGGCCAGAGCGTCTCGAACACGGTGACCGTGACGGTCCGCGAAGCCGCGCTGAGCTTCACGGAAACCATCCCGGCGGGAACCGGCTACGACGCGGGCGATGTCTTCACCATCACCTACACGGTGGCCAACAACGGCACGGCACCCGCCTACAACGTGCGGCTGGCCGATCTCGCGCTCCCAGCGGACTTTGATGTCACAGCGATCAGCGGTGTCACAACCGGCAGCGGCACGAGCAGCACCGCCGCTACAAATCTAACAACCGACTCGGTGGACGCCAGCCTCGATCTCCTCGAAGTCGGGGAAACCTGGACGGTGACCGCGACGGTCAAGCTTCGCGATACGGTGAACCCCGGCGATGTTTACACGAATCCGGCAGACGTCACCTTTACCAGCCTGCCCGGTGCCAGCGGAACGACCGGCAATGCGACCGGAAGCGATACCCCCGGTGCCGCAGGCACGGCAACAGGCGAGCGCACGGGCGCTGACGGCGTGGGTGGAGCCCTCAATGATTACGCGCTGACCGACTCGGCCGGGCCTTCGATCCCGGCCACGTTCTCCGTGACGAAGATCGCCGACAAATCGACCGCCACCATCGGCGAGGTCGTGACCTACACGGTCGATGTGACCGTGATCGAGGGAACAACCACCAACATCGTCCTCAACGACACCCTGCCTTCGGGAATGAGCTTTGTGGCCGGCAGCGCGACGATCACGAATGCAGCTGGCATGACGATCTCCGGGTTCGTCGCCAACTCGCTTGACCAGACGCTGACCAGCGTGCTCAACCCCGGCGCCAACGAAGCCTCCGCCAACACAACCACTGCCACCGGCACGTTCACCTACACCTACCAGGCCGTCGTCCTGGATGTCGCCGGCAACGACGGCATCACCGCCGCCGGCGACGGCGATGGGCAGACCTCGCTGGTGAATGACCTCGACGCCTCGGCGGATGGGGTTTCGCCCGACAATAACAACACGGCGACCGTCACAGTCGTCGAGCCGCGCCTCGAAATCACGAAGGCCGATAACGACCTCGACGGGGTTGTTGTGCCCGGTCAGGTCGTGACCTACACGCTCACGATCTCGAACCTCGCCACCAACGGCTCCTCGGCCACCGCGTATGACGTCCGGGTTCGGGACCTTGTCCCTGCATCCCTCACGCTCACGGTCGGCTCGATCAATGTGGTCGGGGCCACGGTCACCAACAATTCCTCGGCCGGGAACACACTCGACCTCACGCTCGACAGCCTGGCGCTCGGCAGCACGGCCACGGTCACGTTCACGACCACGGTGGGTGCTGGCGTCTCGGGCGGCGACATCATCGACAACAACGCCAAGATTTTCTACGATTCTCTGGCTGCGGACGAAGGCACGGCTCCAGCAACCGGCAATACGGTGTTTGGCGATACGGATGGCTCAACCGGCGATCGCGATTACGGCTCGACCGGCGCGGACGAAGTTTACAACCTCACCACCGATATCCACCAGGATACCGAACGCCTGACCGTCGGATCGTTCACTCTCGGGGACCGGGTCTGGTTTGATGTTGATGGCGACGCGGTTCAGGACGCGAGCGAGATTGGGATCGGCGGGGTGACCATCACCCTCCTCTACGCTGGCAATGATGGGATCTTTGGGAATGCCGACGACGTCAGCATGGGGTCCGTCGATACGACGACCGGCACCGGGGCCTACCTCTTCAGCAACCTGGCCAATGGAAACTACCGCGTCACCGTCGATTCGGGCGACCTGCCCGACGGGGCCGCCGCCGTGGCCACGTTCGACCTCGATGGCATTGGCACCCTCCACACGACAGATGTATCGATTGCAGGCTCCAACGTGACCACTGCCGATTTCGGCTACAGTGGAAGCTCGTCGATCAGCAACCGCGTGTTCTTTGATGCCAACAATGATGGCGACCAGGACGCCGGGGAGGTCGGGCTCTCGGGCGTGGACCTCACTCTCCGCTGGGCCGGGGACGACGGGGTTCTCGATACGGCCGATGATCTCACGCTCACGACCACAACCGACGCGTCCGGCGACTACCTTTTTTCGAATCTCTTTGGCGGATCCTACCGTGTCGACGTGGATCAGGCGGACCTTCCATCCGGCATTTCCGCCACTCCAACCAGCGGGGGTTCGACGGGCAATATCTCTGTCGGGGTCGATCCCATCACCCTCACCGGAGCCACGGCGCTCGGGATCGGGGAAAACCGGAACACCGTGGACTTCGGCTACACCGGCACGGGCAGCCTCGGCGACTTTGTCTTTCATGATGCCGATGGAGATGGAATCCAGGATGTCGGTGAATACGGGCTGGCCGGGATCGACATCACCCTCACCTGGGGCGGACAGAACGGAACCGTGGGCGATGCGGACGATGTGGTTTACACGACAACGACCGATGCCAACGGCGGCTACCTTTTCTCCAACCTTGCCGCCGGGACCTTCCGCGTCGATGTGGACCAGGCCGACCTCCCGGCCGGCCTGACGGTCTTGACTTCAGGAGCCGGCTCGGTGGGGGCAGATCCCTTGACTCTCAGCGGCGCCACCGCGCTTGGGGCCGGCGAGAACCGCACCAGCGTGGACTTCGGTTACACCGGCACCGGCAGCCTCGGCGACCGTCTGTGGTATGACGTGGATGGTGATGGCGTTCAGGACGTCGGCGAGGTCGGAATTTCCGGAGTCACCGTTCAGCTCACCTGGGCAGGCCTCGATGGCGATCTTTCCACGCTAGGAGATAATCTGACCTTTACCGCGGTGACCGACACGGCCGGCAACTACACGTTCAGCAACCTGCCGGTCGATATCGCGGGGGGCCTCGATACCGGACTGTTTAAAGTCACCGTGCTGACCGGCACCCTTCCGGCTGGCTTTGACACGCCGACGTTTGATCTCGACGGAACCGGCACGCCCAGCGTCGCCCAGCTGTCCCTCACCTCCGGCACGCCAACCCGCACGGACGTCGATTTCGGCTACCGCGGCACGGGGGCCCTTGGCAACCGGGTTTATCACGACACCAACGGCAATGGGTCCTTCGATGCCGGAGACCTCGGGCTCTCGGGCGTGGATGTCACGCTGCGCTGGGCGGGCCAGGACGGCACGTTCGGAAATGCAGACGATGTCGTTCAGACCACCACAACGAACGCGACAGGCAATTATGGGTTCGCTAATCTCGTGGCCGGGGACTACCGGGTGGACATCGACGACGCCGACCTTCCGACCGGCATCACAACGATCACCAGCGGCGGAAGCGGCGCGGATGTCTCTGTCGGCACCGATCCCTTCACAACCAACCTGACTGCCGGGGAAAACGACCAGACCGTGGACTTCGGCTACCGGGGCACCGGAAGCATCGGCGACTTTGTTTTCGCCGATCTCGATGGCGATGGCGTTCAGGATGCCTACGACTACGGGCTGGACGGCGTCACGATCACGCTCACTTGGGCCGGATTGGACGGCGACTTCACCACGGCCGCCGACAATGTGGTTTACACCACCAGCACAGCGGGAGGTGGGCTCTACTCCTTTGCCAATCTCGCCCCGGGGAACTACCGCGCGACGGTTTCCACCGGCACGCTTCCTGCAGGCTACACCGTGGCCACATTCGATCTCGACGGAATCGGCACGGCCAGCACCACCGATACCACGCTCACCAATGGCCAGACCCGCACGGATGTCGATTTCGGCTACAAGGGGACCGGCAGCATCTCGGACACCGTCTGGATGGATGCCGACGGCAACGGATCCCAAAACGGTCTGGAGCCCGGCTTGGTGGGGGTGACGCTCGATCTCATCTACGACGTGAACAACGACGGACTCCTCGACGGCGGCGACATCGTTATCGCCACCACAACGACGGATTCCAGCGGCAACTACGCCTTCACCGGCCTCGTGCCCGACCGCTACCTCGTCCGCGTCACCGACACCGGCAACGTCCTCACGTCCGCCACGAATACCTACGACAAGGACGACTACGGGACCGCCGCTCTCAACAGCCTCGCGGCTGTGGATCTGTCTGCCGGGGAAAACGACTCGGGCGTTGATTTCGGTTACCAGGGGGCAGCCTCGCTCGGCGATCGCGTCTGGAATGATCGCGATGCGGACGGAGTCCAGGATGCCGGGGAATTCGGCGTGGCCGGACTCACGGTCAATCTTTACCGCGACCTCAATGGCGACGGGGATTACGCCGACGCAGGAGAGGGGCTCATCGGGACGACGACGACAGGCGCGAATGGAGCCTACGGCTTCAGCGGACTGGTCGGCGGGTCCTACATTGTTGAACTCCCAACGCCTCCCGCCTCCGCCACGAATACCTTCGACAAAGACGACTACGGAACCGTTGCCAAAGACGATTCCGCCAAAGTCAGCCTCGGAGCCACGGAAGCCGACCTCGCGGTCGATTTCGGCTACCAAGGCAGCGCCTCGATCGGAGATTATGTCTGGTATGATGCCAACAACGACGGCGTGCAGGATGCTTTTGAGCCGCCGATTGCCGGCGTGCGCGTCTTCCTCGACATTGATGGCAGCGGAACATGGGACAGTGCGACCGAGCCCTCCGCCACCACCGATGCCGCCGGGGCCTATTCGATTACCGGACTCGTGGGCGGCACCTACACCGCCATTGTTGATATTTCCACCCTCCCGGCCGGATACGTGGCGACGTATGACCGCGATGGCAATACATCCGCCGACACCACGACCTTCGCCCTCGGTGGCGCTCAGAACCTGACGGATGCGGACTTCGGCTATATCGGCACGCTCACCGTCTCCGGCCGCAGCTACCACGATCTCGACAAATCCGGGGCCTTTGCTGGCACGGACACCGGCCTTGGTGGGGTCACGATCGAACTCATCTGGGATGCCAACAACGACGGAACCGTCGACGGCGGCGACTCGATTATTTACACGACGACGACGGGGGCCGACGGCACCTATTCCTTCGCGACCGTCATCTCCGGAAATTACCTGATCCGCGAGACCCAGCTGGCCGGCTACGGTTCACTGGAAAACGGGAACCTGATCGACATCACCGTGGCAGGAGCTTCCGTGAGCGGGCAGAACTTCGGCAACACGACCGGCTCGATTGCCGGGACGGTCTTCAGCGATCTGGACGATGATGGAATCCAGGACGCCGGGGAGCTCGGAATTGCCGGCGCGACGGTCCGCTTGGAATGGAGCGGCGGCGACGGGGTTTTCGGCAATGGCGATGACCGGACCGTGACGTTGACCACGGATGCCCTGGGCAACTACAAGTTCGACCAGAGCAACACGGCGGGATTCGTTGCCAATGGAGATTCCACGCGGGGACTTCTCTCGACCGGAAGCTACCGGATCATCGAGACGACCCCGTCCGGATTCATCGACGGAGCCGACGCGGCGGGCAACGCCGTAACCGCCGCCGGAACTGTGAGCCCCGGCACCGAGTCGGCCGCTTGGCTGTTGGCCAACCCCGGGATCGGGCGCGGCTCCGATGCCATCACCGGAATCCAGATCGGAGATGCGCAGGACGCGACCGGATACACGTTTGGAGAAATCCTTCCGTCCAGCATCTCGGGGTCTGTTCACGAGGACACCAACAACAACGGACGCCACGACGCAGGGGAGGCTGGCATCCCGGGCAGCTTCATTCGCCTCAGCGGCACGGACATCTACGGGCGCGGGGTGTCCCTCACAACGACGACCGATGGGTCTGGGGGCTTCCGATTCGGCAACCTCTATGCCAGCTCGCCTGCAGGCTACCAGCTCTACCAGCTCGTCCAGCCCTCCAATTACAACGACGGCCTTGAAGGGGCGGGCTCGGTCGGCGGCTTTGCGGGAGTCGAATTCATCAGCAGCATCGTTCTGGGCACAAATGTCCAAGCTACCAATTACACGTTTGGTGAGCTGGTGATCCCGCCGGTGACCTCGCCCACCACTGTGCCGTTTTCGACATTCGGCACCTCGGGATCCTTTTTCAGCTCGGGCTCCTCTTCCCACTCCGGATCTTCTCCGTCCATCCTCAGCGGGTATTTTTACAATGTCTTCGAAAACTTCCTCGGCGACAGCGAGGACGACGATGAGGACCTGAATTACCTGCTGGAAGAACCGTTGCCGCCGGAGCCGATTCTGCCGATCATGCCGATCTACAGCGGCCACGCCGAGCCCGGCTCCACGATCGTCATCGAGATCCGAAACGTTCGGGGTTCGGTGATCGGAACCGAGACCGTGGTCGCCGATGCCGGTGGCAACTGGCTCGCGAAATTCCCGAACAACATCATTTACGACACGCCGACCTCGGTGATTCAGACCGTGACCCGCCCTTCGTATTCCGATGCTCCTGACGAGGATTTCAACTTCCGAACGAATTTCTCGCCGGCGATCAACCCGAGCCACTTCTTCACCCAGCCGTTTGACGTGGACATGGTGTTCGCACAGGACACGCTGGATGATGAGGACACGATTGAGGAAGGTCTGGCCGAGCCGCAGAATTTTGATTGGAACGGATTCAATTACGAGTTCCTGGCTGAGCCGGGGGTTCCTTCGGCCTGATCGCACTACACGCGGGGCCCCTCCGCGTGCAGGGGAACTTTTTTCATCCGGAGGTGTCCCGCGGGCTGGAAATCCGCCGGGCATAGGGTAAGTTGCCAAGCTTTCCCATGCCCAACGTCCACATCAAAACCTACGGCTGCCAGATGAACGAGCGCGACTCCGAGCAGGTTGCGCGCATGCTGGGAGAGCGGGGCTATCGGATGACCGGAGACGAGGCGGAGGCGGATGTCATCCTCCTCAACACGTGCAGCGTGCGGGACATGGCGGAGCAGAAGGCGATCGGCAAGATGGGGATGCTGCGTCGGCTGCGCGAGGCTCGCCCGCATCTGGTGCTCGGGTATCTGGGCTGCATGGCGCAGGCGCGCTGCGGAGAGCTTCTCCAGGCCTCGCCGCACGTGGACCTCGTGGTCGGCACGCAAAAATTCCACCGCGTGGCGGACTACGTCGATGACCTGCTGCGGCGGCGGATGGAGGCGCGGATGGACAATGAACGGCTTCCGATTGTGGACGTCGATGAGGAGGAGGGGTCGCAGGCGACGATTCGCGATCAGGATGTCGCTGCCGGGCAAAGCACCGCCTTCGTCTCGATCATGCAGGGCTGCAACATGCACTGCGCGTTTTGTATTGTGCCGCAGACGCGCGGGGAGGAGCGCGGGCGGACGATCCCGGAGATTGTGGCTGAGGTGCGCGGGTTGGTCGAGCGGGGGGTGCGCGAGGTTACGCTCCTGGGGCAGATCGTCAACCTCTACGGCCGGCACGAGTTTCCGAAAGTCGATGGCTTGAGCCCATTTGTCCAGCTTCTGGAAGCCGTCTGCGCGGTTGAGGGAATCGAGCGGGTTCGCTTCACATCGCCGCATCCGATCGGGTTCCGCTCGGACCTCATCGCGGCGTTTGCCCGCCTTCCGCAACTTGCCGAGCACGTCCACCTTCCCCTCCAGAGTGGATCGGACCGGATTCTAAAAATCATGCGGCGCGGCTACACGGCGGAGGGGTTTCGCAAGTTGGTTGCGGCCCTGCGTGAGGCGCGGCCGGGGATCGCCATCACCACGGATGTGATTGTGGGATTTCCGGGTGAGACGGATGAAGACTACGCCGCGACGAGGGAGCTTTGCGACGAGGTGGGTTTCGACAACGCGTTTGTGTTCCGCTACTCCCAGCGTCAGAACACGCCGGCGGCAGGCATGGAGGACCAGGTGCCGGAGGAGGTCAAAGAGTCGCGCAACCAGGACCTCCTTGATGTCGTGAACCGTCACGTTTCCCGCCACCTCCAGTCGCTCATCGGCTCGCAGGTCGAGATCCTTTGCGAAGGGCCCAGCCGCAATAATCCGGCCAGGCTCTCCGGTCGCACCCGCACAAATAAAATTGTGGTGTTCGAGGGGGCACCCCGGCATGTCGGGCAATTGGTGCCCTTGCGGATCGTCCGGGCCAGCGCCTCGACCCTTTATGGCGATCCGGCGGTCCTGGGGTGAGCGCGATGCAGAAAGGCGGCATTGCCCTGGACCTCACGCTGCGGAGCGGGCAGGTTTTTCACTGGGACCGGCTGGAGGATGGATCCTGGCTGGGGCTGGCCGGGGAATTCCCCCTGCGGGTTTCGGAGCAAGAGGGGCGTTTGCAAGTCCTCGAGGGCGACGCGGCGGTGGCCCGGCATTATTTTTCGCTCGATCACCCGCTGGAGGACATCTATACGGATTTCCCAAAGGATCCGATGAGCGTTGAAGCGCTCGAGATGTGCCGGGGGATGCGGATCATTCGCCAGCCCCGCTGGGAGTGCCTGGCGACATTCATCACGTCTTCCATGAAGCAGGTCGCCCACATTCGAGCGATGTCATTAGCTCTGCGGCAGCGCCTCGGGCGCCCGCTCGGCAACCAATTTTGCTATCCATCCCCGGCGTCAATCGCCCGTGCTGGTGAGGACAGCCTGCGGGCATGCGGTCTGGGATATCGTGCGGCGAACCTTCTGGCGACGGCACGGATGGTTGACTCCGGAGCAGTGGATCTGGAGGCCATCGCCGCACTTCCGACAACAGAACTTCGCCGGACGTTGACGAGTTTGCCAGGCGTGGGGGTGAAGGTGGCCAATTGCGTGCTGCTGTTTACCTATGAGCGCCTCGACGCCGTGCCGATCGACGTCTGGATCCACCGGGTGCTGATATCTATGAGGCGGGGGAGGGGAGGGACGGCTTCCCAGTTGGCGCGATACGCCAGCCGCCGACTCGGACCCTACGCGGGATACGTCCAACAATACCTCTTTCATCGCGCGAGGGTTTCGGCAAAATAGGGCGAGATGAGTGCAACGGACATCCAGAACTCCCCGCGCGAGACGGTTGCGGCGGCGGTGTTGTCACTGCTCATCCACTTGCTGCTCATCGTCGGGATTGCCCTCACGATGTTGCTGCCGGGCTGGCACTCCCCTCCGCCGGTGGCCCCGGAGGAGGAGCCTCCGCTGGAGTTAACCATCCTCCCGGAACCCCTGCCCAATCCCTCGGATCCTTCTTATGTTCGGACGACCGACCAGAACATCAAAGACGCTCCCGAGAACGCACCGTTCGAATCCGACAACAACACCCGCGCCGCCAGCACCGACGCGCCCAGCGGCACGGCTCCCATGCCCTCGGTTGCCGGGGAGGACTCGCCTGCCCTCGACCTCGAGAACAAAAGTTATACCGCTGGAACGCAAAGCCAGGCCGCCCAGTCGCCGTCCGAGCCTTCCCCTCCACAAGAGGCCCAGGAACCGCCGGCGAAGACCGATTCGGCCCCGCCGACGCAGTTGGCCCTGCGCGAGGCCCCGAAGCCGGATCCCACCCGCGAGGAACAGGCCAAACCCAAGAAACCACAAACGCCGGCCGCCCAGCCGAAGCCGCCCTCGGCCCCGGGGTTTCAGCCCGAAACCCGCGTCACCCGGATTCGTGGAAACATCTCCAACCGTGGCCGCGCCTCGGTGGAGGCCGCATCCACCCCTCTCGGGCGCTACAAAAAGACCGTGTCTGACGCGATCGGATCCCGTTGGTATTACTACGTCAACAACCAGATCGGCCTCCTCAATATCGGCACGGTCGATATCCGTTTCCGGGTCAACCCCGACGGCAAAGTGGTTGGCACGCGCGTGATTTCAAACACCTCCAACGAAAGCTTCGCCTCCGTGAGCATCACATCCATCCTCGAAGCCGAGATCCCACCAATCCCCGAGGAGGTTGCAAAACTCCTCGACAATGGGCGCTTGGAAATTGACTACTCATTCACCATCCTTAGCAACTGATCCCGATTCATGGTTACACAAACACTTGATTTCTTTCTCCGCGGAGGACCCTTCATGGTCTTCCTCCTCATCGTCTCCATTGTCTCCTGCACGGTGATCCTGCTGCGCGGGCGGGCGCTGCGCGAAAAAATTGTGATTCCGGCTCCGGTCGCGCTGGCGCTTGAAAAGCTGTCTCCCGGGGACGACATCGGGCTCCTTCAATACGCCATCGAGCGGCACCCCTCGCCGACCTCCCGTATCCTTCACGTTTTGATCCAGCACCTGAACTGGCCGAAGTCGGAAAACCTGGAGGCCGTGCAAACCCGCGCCCGGCACGAGGTCTCGCACATGGAAAAAGGGCTCGTGATTCTCGAGATCAGCACCGGCATCGCCCCGCTCCTCGGCCTGCTGGGAACGCTTTCCGGGCTGGTCGGGATTTTTGCGACGCTTGGTGCCAATGGAGATCCGGTGGTGATTGCCCGGGGGATTTCGGAGGCGCTGAACACGACGATCGTCGGCCTCGCGGTCGCCGTCCCCAGCCTCATTGCCTACAACTACTTTCAGCGGAAGGTCGAGGTGATGGCGATCAGCATGGAATCCATGGCTGCGGACCTCCTGGCGAAATGCTATCCCTACGGCGAGCTTCCGCAGGTGGAAAAGCAGGTGGACAATCCAATCAGCTGAAGCGCCATGCGGTTCTACACTCGCAAGCGCAGGTCCCCGGTTGTCATCATCGTCTCGCTGATCGACATCCTCGCCATCCTCCTCATCTTTTTCATCGTCACCACGACATTTCGAAAAGAGCAGCCGCGCCTGCAAATCAACCTTCCGGAATCCAAGTCCGCCGAGGCCGTCTCGGCAGAAAAGCAGGATCCGCTTCTCCTTCAGGTGAAAGGCGCGGAGGAGATCACGTTGGACAACAAACCGGTTGCCCTCGATGCCCTCGCTGCTGCGCTCCAGGACGCCCGCAAGGCCTCGCCGAACCGACCGGTGGCCATGCAGGCCGACCGCGAGGCGCCCTTTGGTGTCGTCGTCAAAGTCCTCGACGCCCTCAAGCAGGCTGGCGTCTCCAACATCCCCGCCTTCACCCAACCTGAACCAGCCAACTGATGCTCCTGGAAATCACCACCTACGACCACCCGTCCCTCCGCACCAAAGGCCGGCCAGTCACAAAAATTGATGGCAAGATTTTGGAGCTCGCCGATGACATGGTCGATACGATGCGCGAGGCCGAGGGCATCGGCCTGGCTGCCCAGCAGGTCGGCCTGCCCCTCCTCCTCTTCGTCCTGGATGTTCCCCAAATGAAAGACCGTCCCAGCGCCATGCGGGTGGACGGTCAACCGGCCGATTTCGAGGCGCTCATGCCGCTTGTTCTGATCAACCCGAAAATCGAACCGTTGGGAAAAGTCGCCCTCGAAGGCGAGGGCTGCCTGAGTTTTCCCGGACTCCGCGGAGACGTTCCCCGGCCGTATTCAGTGCGCGTCCAAGCCACCCTGCCCGACGGTCAGGACATTGCCTTCGAAGCCGACGGGTTGCTGGCCCGTGCCGTTCAACATGAGTTCGACCATCTGCAGGGGATCCTCTTCATTGACCGGATGAGCGAGGCCGACCGCCGCGACGAACTTCCCGAGGACGTGCGCCGCCTCGCCCGCCCAATCCCTCCCGATCAACGCTGATCGCAGAAACAGATCGGCGTTTGACGTTTAAGAGTTGAGGGATTGAAACTTCAGTTCTTCATGCGGAAGGCCATGACGGAGAGCGGGGGCAGGTCCACCTGGATCGAGTGGGGTTTTTCCTGCCAGGACCAGTGTTCGTCCGACCAGCGTCCGCCATAGTTGCCGACGTTGCTGCCTCCGTAGGTCTCGGCATCGGTGTTGAGAACCTCCTCGTAGAACCCGTGCTCCTTCACCCCAACCCGGTAGGCGCCGCGGACGACGGGGGTCGCATTGATGATAAAGACGAGGTCCTGGCCGGATTTGGACTTCCGAAGGAACGACCAGACCGTGTTGTCGGCGTCGTGGAAATCGATCCACTCAAATCCGTCGTAGCTGTCGTCGAGCTCAAACAGGGCGGGCTCATGCGTATAGAGCCAGTTGAGGTGCTGGACGAGCCGGCGGAGGCCGTCGTGCAGAGAGAACTGGGTGAGGTGCCAGTCCAGGCTCTGGCCGTGCTGCCATTCCTGCCACTGGCCGAACTCCATGCCCTGGAAGAGCAGCTTCTTGCCCGGGTGCGCCCACATCCATGCGAGAAACATGCGGCAATTCGCAAACTTCTGCCACATATCGCCAGGCATCTTGTCCAGCAGGGATCCTTTTCCGTGGACGACCTCGTCGTGGCTGAGCACCAAGACGAAATGCTCCTGAAACGCGTAGAGCATCGAGAAGGTGATATCGCCCTGATGGTAGCGGCGGTGGATGGGATCCTTGCTAATGTAGCGCAGGCTGTCGTTCATCCACCCCATGTTCCATTTGAACCCAAATCCGAGGCCGCCCGTGTAGGTGGGCTTCGAGACACCGGGCCAGGCGGTGGACTCCTCGGCGATCATCGTGATCCCGGGGAACCGCTCGTAGCAGACCTCGTTGCACCGCTTGAGAAACGCGATGGCGTCGAGGTTCTCCCGGCCGCCAAAGCAGTTCGGGATCCACTGCCCGGGCTCCCGCGAGTAGTCGAGGTAAAGCATCGAGGCCACCGCATCCACCCGCATCCCGTCGATGTGATACTCGTCCATCCAGAAAAGCGCATTGCCGATCAGGAAATTTTTCACCTCATTGCGACCGTAGTTGAAGATGAGGGTGCCCCAGTCCATGTGCTCGCCAAGCCGCGGATCCTCATGCTCGTAGAGGCAGGTCCCGTCGAAGCGCGCCAGCCCGTGGGCGTCCTTGGGGAAATGCCCGGGCACCCAGTCCAGGATCACTCCGATCCCTTCGTTGTGGCAACGGTCCACGAAATGCCGGAACTCATCTGGATTTCCAAACCGGCTGGAAGGCGCGTAGTAGTTGACGACTTGGTATCCCCAGGATCCGTCGAAGGGATGCTCCATCACGGGGAGGAGTTCGATGTGGGTGAAGCCCAGCTCTTTGACGTAGGGGATCAGGCGGTCGGCAAGTTCCAGATAGCTCAGGAAGCGGTTCTCCTCGTCAGGGCTGCGCTGCCAGGACCCCAGGTGAACCTCATAGATGCTCATAGGCGTCGCATAGGGATCGCGCTGCCCCCGCTTCTCCATCCACTCCGCATCCGACCATCCAAACCGGTTCAGGTCAAAAACCATGCAGCCGGTCTGGATCGTGTGCTGCGCGAAAAAGGCATAGGGGTCGGTCTTGAGAAACACCTCTCCGTGAGGCCCCCGGATCTCGAATTTGTAGTGCGCTCCTTCATGCACGCCCGGCAGAAAAATTTCCCAGACGCCGGAGGGGATCATCTTGCGCATCGGGTGAAGGCGTCCGTCCCACCCGTTGAAATCCCCCGTGACGCTCACCCGCTGGGCGGAAGGTGCCCACACGGCGAAATGCACGCCCTGCACCCCACCGATCTCCATCACGTGCGCCCCAAGCTTTTTATAAACGTCGTAGTGGGTGCCCTCGTTGAAGAGATAGAGGTCCATCTCACCGAGCACAGGCCCGAAGGAATATGGGTCATGCGCCCGCCAGGTCGTCCCCTCATGGCTGGTCAGCTCAAGCGTGTAGCCAAACTCCCCATCGACTCCGGGAAGCACTGCCTCAAAAAGCCCCGCCTCATGCGCCTGCGGCAGCTCAAAACGCTCGCCCTCCGTGCCCACGATCACCACCTTCGCTGCATCCGGGCGCAGCACCCGGGCGATCCATTGGCCTTGGAACTCCCTTACCCCCAATACTCGGAATGGATCGCAATGCCGGGCTTCGATCAGGGGGTAAAAATCATCGTCCGCGAGAAGGGTGGGGTTCATGGAGGTGACATTAGACAGGTTGCAGGCCACTGAACAGCCTTTCCTTGCTGTGCCAGCGATTCCGAAAGAAAGGGCAAGGGAGTCGGATTCGGATATTTTCCGGTTTCCGTAGAGGCGCTCGATGAATTGGCCCGGGTGTCAGTGTGGTAGGTCGGCCACTTGAAGCGCCTCCGCTGCGGCGGCGATGTGCGCCGGGGTGGTGCCGCAGCACCCTCCGATGATCCGGGCCCCGAGCGCGGCCAGCCGGACGGCGGCTGAGGCGAAGTCATCCGGGGTGAGGGCGTAGCGAGGCGACCCGGAGGACAGGTCCGGGAGGCCGGCATTGGGAAGCACGGCGAGCGGAAGCGCGGGTTTGCTTTTCAAAAGTTCAAAGGCCGGCCCGGGGCCGTTCGTGCAGTTGATGCCAAGGATTTCGGCGTCAGCCTGTCGGAGCCGTTCAAAAGCTTCGGCGGCTGTGGTGCCATCCGGGAGGCACCCGTTTTCGTCGAAGGCCATCGAGCAGACGGCGGGGCAGTGGTGGAGGGAATATTTGACTTCAAGGGCAAGGAGAAGCTCGTCCACATCCTGAAAGGTTTCCAAAAAGATCATCCGGGCTCCGCCGTCGAGAAGCGCCCCGATCTGCGTGCGGAAGAGCGCGTCTTTTTCCGTGTGAGTGAGCCCGGGTTGGCCGAGCGGGCCAACGCTTCCCGCGACGGTGACGCCAAGGCCCTTGACCGCCTGGCCGGCGATCTGGGCGGACTGCCAGTTGATTTCGTTGACGTGTTCGGCGAGCCCGAAGCGGGCAAGGTGGAGGGCGTTGGCGCGAAAGGAATTCGTGCGGACAATCTTTGCCCCGGCGGAGGCGTAGTCCCGATGGATCTGTGCGACGATTTCCGGGGACTCGATGCAAAGGGCTTCGAGGCAGGAGCCGGGCACCGCGCCGCGCTCCATGAGCAGGGTCCCCATGGCTCCATCAGCCAGCAGGACTTCACGGTCGAGGCATTCGAGCAGGTTCATGCGACTTTCCTGCGTCGGGCGACCAGGAGGCTTGAGAGCGCAAACGTCGCAAGGCAGAACCCGAGGGTCACGAGGAGGGAAAGCCCGATCGAGGGCATGCCCGCCACCGGTTGACCGCCAAGCGACTGGCGGATGGCCGCGACGCCGTAGGTCACCGGATTCAGCGCACCGATCCATCCGATGACGCTTCCGGCAGGAAGTGGGAAAAGCGCGCCGGAAACCATCCAGAGCGGCATGAGAACGACGTTCATGATCGCATGGAAGCCCTGCGTGGAATCCATCGGCCAGGCGACCAAAAATCCAAGCCCGGTCATGCTGAAGGCGACGAGGACGAAGGCCGCAGCGAGACCCGGGAGGAGGTGCAGCGGGAACGAGACGCCGGCAAACGGGGCCAGCACGCAGAAGAGCACGGCCTGCCCCACGGCCAGAGTGGTTCCCCCGAGAAATTTCCCCAGCACGATGGCTCCAGGCGAAACCGGAGCAACCAGCACCCCTTGCAGGAACCCCTCGCGGCGGTCTTCAATCACGGAAATCGTCGAAAAGATCGCGGTGAAAAGCATGATGAGCACAAGAGTGCCCGGAAAAAAATAGGTGAGGTAGGAGACAGATTCGTTGTCTCCGTGGCGGAATGACGGACTGAACCCGGCACCAAGCAGGACCCAAAAGACCAGGGGCGTGACGAGCGCGCTGAAAATCCTGTTCCTTTGGCGGAGGAAGCGGATGACGTCGCGGTGCCACAGCGCGGCAGCTGGCCTCCAAAGGTGGTTGCTACTCATTGAGTCGTTTTCCGGTTTTGAAGAGGAAGACATCCTCCAGGGTGGGTTTGGAAATGGTGGTGGATTCGACAGCATCGGGGAGGGCCCCGGCGAGGTGCTTGGCGGCCGAGTGGGCATCGGAAGCAGAGGCGCGGACTTCGCCTTCAAGCGCGTGAGGGGACAAGCCGCATTCCTTGCTAAGAAAGGCCCCGACAGCCGCCGTGTCATTTGTGGCGACGCGGAGGATTTCCGGTCCGGCATCGGCAAGGAGAGCGGCGGGACGGTCGATGGCAACAAGGCGGCCGCCGCTCATGATTCCGACGCGGTCCGCGCGGGCGGATTCGTCCATCAGGTGGCTGGTGAAGACGACCGTCATGCCGTGGGCGGCGCGGAGATTGCCGATGAGCGCCCAGAGGTCCATGCGTGCGGAAGGATCCAGTCCGGTGGATGGCTCGTCGAGCAGCAGGATTTCCGGGCGGGTGAGCAGGCATTTGGCGATCTCGACCCGGCGCTGCTGTCCGCCGGACAGCGTCTCCACAAGGCTGTCGAGCTTCTCATCCAGACGCAGGGATCCGGATAGCTCACGGATGCGGGATTGGAGCACCTGGCCGTGCATCCCGTAAAGCGCTCCTCCATAGGAAAGGTTTTCGCGGGCGGTGAGTTTTTTATCGAGGCTCGGGGACTGGAAGACGACGCCGATCTTCGTGCGCACGTCCGAGGGCGAGCAAATGGCGTCAACCCCGCCAACGATTGCCGTGCCGGAGTCCGGGGAAATGAGCGTCGTGAGGATCCGGAAGAGGGTGGTTTTTCCACTTCCGTTCGGGCCGAGGAGGGCAAAGAGCTCACCCCGTGCGATCTCCAAGTCCAGGCCGGGAAGAACGGTCAGGTTCCCGAAGGTCTTGACGATTCCATGGGCGGAGATGGCATTCATGAGATTTGGAGAGCGCCGATGGCCTCCATGACCCGGTTGCTGAGGCGCTGGTAGCTGTCTCGGTCGGTGGACGAGATTTCCTCGCGGGAAAAGTGAAGAGGCTTGCCAAGGACAACGGTGATCTGCGGGAAGTGCAGCTTCTTGCTGCCCTTGGGAAAGGCGTCGTGCGCGCCGAAGATCCGCATGGGCAGAACAGGAGCTCCGGTCTTCGCGATGACGAGCCCAATGCCGGCGCGGGCGGGCTGGAGATTTCCGTCCTTCGAGCGCGTGCCCTCCGGGAAAAGCACGACCCCGTTGCCTTGCTTGATTTTTTTGATCACCTCGCGCAGGGCGGACATGTCATTGCCGTCGCGCTCGACAGGAATGACGTTCATGGCGGGGAAGAGCGGGCCGAAGAACGGCCACTTGAGAAGCGTCTTGCGGGCGAGGTAATAAACCCCGCGCCGGCTGCAGATCCCCGCGAGCGGGGGATCGAAAAAACTCGTGTGATTGACCGCCAAAATGAGCGGGCCGCTCTCCAGCATGCGCTCGGGGTGGATGATCCGCATCCGGAAGCACAACCGGGCGAGCAGCTTCGCAAGGTTGTAGAAAATGTTGTAGATCAGGCTCATTTCGGAAGGATTCCGAGCGGGCGAAGGATGTCGAGGATGGCGTCCACGACGCCCTCGAGCGTGAGATGCGAGGTGTCCACAACCCGGGCGTCTCCGGCAATTTTGAGAGGAGCGGCCTTGCGCGAGGAGTCGAGCTTGTCGCGCGCGGCAATCTGGTCGGCCCCGCCTTCGGCCTCCCGGCGCTTCTGGCGGATCTCCGGCGAGGCGTCGAGGTAGAACTTAAATGGTGTTTCGGGGAAAACCGCCGTTCCGATATCGCGCCCCTCCATCACAACCGGCGTGCCTGATGCCAGGCCGCGAAGCCGGGAAGAAATCAGCTCCCGCACGGCGGGAACAGCCGAGACGAGCGAGACGTGGAGGTTGACCCGGCTGTCGCGGAGCGCCGCGTCCGGGGTTGCGCTATTGATCCGGATAAATGACTCATTCTCGTCGCTGATACCGCAGGCGATCTCTGCTCGCTCCAGTGCGTTCGCGACGCCATCCGGGGAGGTGGTATCGACACCCTGGCGCAGAACCTCCCACGTGACTGCGCGATACATGCTGCCGGAGTTGACGTAGGCAAAGCCAAGTCGCCTGGCGAGTCGTCGCGAGACGCTGCTTTTGCCAGAAGCGGCGGGTCCGTCAATGGCGATGACCGTCATGGCTTTTGCCGCCGCCGGGATTTCGACTCCAGAGATGAAATCACAGGAGTCGACCGGCCCGCTCTCGTGCCTTTCTGGATCTTCTTGAAGGTCTCAAAAAATGTGGGGTAGGAGGTCGGGATGCACTCGATGCCCTCGATGACCGTCTCGCCTTTTGCAAAAAGCCCGGCCACGGCAAATGCCATGGCGATCCGGTGGTCCCCGAAGCTTTTCATGCGCGCCCCCTTGAGCGGCGTCCCGCCGGTGATGGCCATTCCATCGGGAAATTCTTCAACCGTGACTCCCATGGCGCGCAGGTTGGTGGCCACGGCGGCGATGCGGTCGGTTTCCTTGACCCGCAACTCCTTGGCATCGCGGATGAGCGTCGTCCCCTGCGCCAGCGCTGCCGCCACGGCAATCGCGGGGATCTCGTCGATCACGTTAGGGATCTCGGCCCCGTGCACCTCGGTTGCCCTGAGGTGGCAGCCTTTGATGTCAATCGTTCCAGAGGGCTCGGCATGGTCGTGGGTTTCGACGACTTCCCGGATCCGTGCTCCCATACGGATGAGGACGTCGATGATGCCGGTGCGAGTCGGGTTGAGGCCGACATCTGTGACGAGCAGGCGGGACCCCGGCTGTGCGGCGGCGGCGACCATCCAGAACGCCGCGCTTGAAATGTCGCCCGGGACGTGAAAATCCCGCGATTCGGGAATCTGGCCGCCCTCGAGGGTGAGGCGGATTTCCTTGAGCTTGCGCCCGACCGGCGAGCCGCCCTGCCAGATCTCCTCGCGGCGGAGTTTGAGCAGGAAAAATTCAAACATCCGTTCGGTGTGATCGCGGGAACGGGTGGACTGGATGACCGTCGTGGTGCCCTTGGCGAAGAGTCCGGCGAGAAGGATCGCGCTCTTTACCTGTGCGCTGGCCACAGGAAGGCGGTAGGTGATTCCCTCGAGGGAGCCGCCTTCAAGCAGCAGGGGAGGACATTGGTTGTCCCCCTCAGCCCGCAGGCGCGCGCCCATCTCCTGAAGCGGCTCGATCACCCGCTTCATCGGTCGCTTCGACAACGATGGGTCCCCCGTCATGCGGCAGGAGAAATTTTGTGGCGAGAGGAGTCCGGCCATCAGGCGCATCGTCGTCCCGGAATTTCCGCAGTCGATATCCCCCTCCGGCTTAAAAAAGGTGCCCCGGTTTCCCTCGACAATGACGGTGCCGGGCTCCGGGTTCTCGATCTTCACGCCAAGTTGCCGCATCGCGGTCGCCGTGCTCCGGCAGTCTTCCCCTTCCAGAAAATTCGTGATTTTGCAGGTTCCGTTGGAGATGGCGGAGAGGAGGACGGCGCGGTGCGAAATGCTCTTGTCGCCAGGCACGGTGATCTCGGTCTCGATGCGGGGACCCCGGCGGACTTTCAAAACGTTGCTCCGGGCCGATTTTTTCATGCGACTTTTTCCGAGCGGAGTGTCCTGGCGGCACCGAGGAAGGCTTCGATGGTGCCCCGGTCACCGCGTATCAAGGCCGATTTCAGCGATTCGAGATCTCCCTGCAGGTCCGTGATCCCGTCGGCGACTTCCTTCCGGTTGTCGAGAAGGATCTCGGCCCAGAGGCTTTCCGGGCCGGCGGCGATGCGGGTCGAGTCCCGGTAGCCGCTGCCCGCCAAAGAGGCGAATTCCCGGTTCGGTGCGAGAGCCGCATGGACCAGGGCAGCCGCAGCGGCGTGGGGAAGGTGGCTGATCCGTGCGATGGCCGCATCGTGCACGGCAGGGGACATTTCCTGAATCCGGCACCCGGCCGCGCTCCACAAATCCGCAATGGCTTCCCGCGCCTGCGGAGCCGAGCGCTCGGTCGGAGTCAGAATACAAACGGCTCCATCAAAGAGATCGGCCCGTGCGGAAGCGATGCCGGTCTGCTCGGATCCGGCCATCGGGTGAGCTCCGACAAACCGTTCTCCCAGCGCCTGCTCCAAGGCTGCGACGATCCGCACCTTGACGCTTCCGGCATCCGTCACGGGTGTCGTTGGCGGCAGGAGGGAGGCCAGGCGCTCGCCGGATTGCTCGATCGCGGACGGAGAGATGCAGAGCACCACAATGTGTGCGCCATCGACCGCCGCCGGGATATCATTCGAGATCCGACAATCGGGAAGAGCCGCCTCAACGGTTGGAATCGACTCCAGACGACGCGTCCAAAGCGAGACATCCCATGGGGCTGCGCCGCGCCGCAGCGCCATGGCAAGCGATCCGCCGATCAGCCCGGGACCGAGAATCGCAACTTTCCTGCTCAGGGAACGAGAAAGATCTTGCCCGAGTAAGGGCATTTCACCTCGGTGCCGGGAGGAAATCCACGGACGTCCACATAGCCCGCATAAGGAGAATGCGGGCTGGTGACAAAGCCGGGTTTGCCCGGGACGGGGGTGCCGTAGGCGATTTCGCGGGCCGGTGTGGCCGAAGTCGGAGCCGGGGTAGGGGTCGGAGTCGCGCTGACCGTCTCCTCGGGCGTCGGCGTCGGGGTCGCATACGCATCCGGCGTCGGGGTCGGGGTTGCAAATTGGGTTTCTGTAGAGTTGCCCGCCGTTCCGCGATAGCCGAAGCGATTGCGTCCAGTGTTCGAGTTGCTTTGTTCGCTCTGCTCACATGCGGCCAAGGCGACGGCAAGCACACAGCCGGTGACGATCATTGAGGATGGTTTCATAAGTCGTAGGGATATAACACGCATGGAACCCGTCACGGTTCAATGCAAATCTGCATCGGACGACGCGGATCAAAAAGGGCAACGCCGTTGCCTCTTCCCTGCGCCATGCCCCAGGCAGGCCTATTGCCCCAGCCAACGCCGGACCGTTTTTTCCCATTCCGGGGAAGAGGTTGTGCTCAAAAGAGCCAGATTGATGTCATCAAATTCCGGGAGATCCGGCTGGACGGGGATTCCAACAAAAATCTCGTTGAAGCTGAGGTTTGAGACGGCGAAGCGGATCGGTGGCGACTTGTCTGGCAAGGTCAGTGCGAGGTATTGCAGGGAAATTTTGTTTGCGACGACGGCTTGGATTTTTCCCTCGGAGAGGGCCTCCAATGCGGCCTCGATGGTTTCGAACCCCCGGGATGCGATGCCACGGTGGCGGAGGTATTGTTCGGCAACAGATCCGCTGAGGGTGCCGCAGGAGGTCCGGTAAAGATCGCTCGGGCGGGCGATCATTTCGTTCATCCGGGCGGCGGACACGCTGGCGGCGACGGAGGCCGTCAATCCCGCCACGAGAAGGACGCCCGCCAGCATCCAGACCATGGAGATGAGGCGCCCCCAAAAGGTCGCCGGAGTCTTGTCCCCGTAGCCGACAGTCGTCATGGTCGCGAGTGAAAACCAGAGGGCCGAACCCAATCCCGACAGCCCCCCCCGGAAATGGCCCACTTGGTGGTGGCGCTCAAAAACCCAGATCAGCGCGCTGACGATCAAAAGCCCGGCGAAAATGAGGGCCAGCACTTCCAAAAGCGTCCAGTTGAAGAAATCGCGGGCGATCACGAGCCAGTCCGGATGCCAGCTTCCATGGCGGATGGCCACACCGGTGGATGATTGGATGTAGGGCTGGGTGAAGTGGACCAGTTTTTCCGACGCGGCGGTGATGGTAAATTCCCCCACGGCAGCCTGGAGGCGTCCGTCGGCAATGGCGGGAATGATCTCTTCATAGGGCATCTCCACAAACTCAAATTTCAGGCCCGTTTGCAGGGCGATGGACTTCCACAATTCGACACCGATCCCTTCCCACGCGCCCTCGGACGTCTTTCTGGCAAAGGGAGGCTTGTCGTGGATGCCGATACGCATCACATCCCCGCCGCAGGCACTTGCTGCGACCATGATCGCAACGGCAAAGACGAGGAGCCTCATTGGGTGCCGGTTTACCGGGCTGCGGCCTTCCGGACCATGGCCAGGAAAGCTTCCGCGGCCGAGTCCACCGTGGCCGCCGGGCCGGTCATTTTCACGAAGACATCCCCCTCCGGGCTTTCCAGGATCGCCCCGAGCAAAGCATATCCGCTGAGCGGGGTTGTGGGGCCCCCGGGCATGCCACTCTGGAAGGTTCCCCGGGCCCGCACAATCGTCAGCGGGGTCTTGCCGGACATCTCGCGCTCCTGACCACTTGTGGCCTCCTGAAATTGCCCGAACCACCGGTCCACATTCGCCTGAACCCCGCCTCCCTGCCCGGCCCCAAAATGAAAGAATGTCACCTCGGCGGCAGGGGAGTCCTTGCCGGGCACAGCCAACTGGGCCTTGCGCATGGAAGAGGACGGGACGACCCACTGCCAGCCTTCCGGCCGGTCGAAGGAAAAGGACCCGACTTGAAATTCGACAGGGTCGGCCGCGTGCAGTGTCGCGCCCAGGCAGAGAATTGATGCGAGAAAGGAAAATTTCATGGCGGTTCGAAGACGGCAACGGGGTATCCCAAAAGGCGGGATTTGAACAGCGTCAAAATTATTGCGCCCGGTCGGTTGGGCCCCTTGAATTTCTGGCGACCCGTGTCTTGGCAGTGGGGATGGAGCCGGCAAAAGGCTCTACGGTTCTTCGCGGCGTTCATCGGCGCGTTCCTCGAAGCGCGTGTAGTCCTCGAGGAAGGTGAGGGCGACGTCGCCGGTGGGGCCGTTGCGCTGCTTGGCGATGATGAGGGTGGCTTTCCCCTCGGCCTCTTTCCGGGCCTCGTCGTCTTCGGCGTAATATTTGTCGCGCAGGAGGAGTCCGACGACGTCGGCATCCTGCTCGATGCTTCCGGATTCGCGGAGGTCACTGAGGCGGGGGCGGCCCTTGCTGTCGCCGCTGCGCTGCTCGGGGTTTCGATTGAGCTGGGCGAGGACGATGACGGGGATTCTGAGCTCCTTGGCGAGCGCCTTGACTCCGTAGGAGATTTCCGCAATTTCGATCTGGCGGTTGTCCTGGGCCCGGCGGGAGGTCGAGCGCAGGAGCTGGAGGTAGTCGATGACGACGAGCTCGATGCCCTCGCGGTTCCAGAGCCGGCGGGCCTTGGCACGCAGCTCAAGGATGCTGAGGCCGGGGGTGTCATCGACGAACATTTTGGCCTTCGAGAGGAGTCCGGCAGCCGACCCGATGCTGGCGAGTTCGGGTTTTCCGATGAAGCCGTCGCGCAGTTTTTTGGAATCTACGCGGGCGCGGGAGCAGAGCATGCGCTGGACGAGTTGGGGGGAGCTCATTTCCAGGCTGAACACGGCGACGGGCTTGCCGGCATCGAGGGCGACATGCTCGGCGATGTTCATGGCGAGGGCGGTCTTGCCCATCGACGGGCGGGCGGCGATGACGAACATTTCTCCGGCGTGGAGACCGCTTGTCATGTTGTCCAGGGACCGGAATCCGGTGGGCAGGCCGGTGATGCCGCCTTTGTTTTTGACGAGTTGCTCGATGCTGGTGATCGCCTCGTTGACCATCTCCTTCATCGTCGGCATCGCCGAGTTGACGCGCTCCTCTCCGATTTTCAGGATGTTCGCTTCGACATCATCGAGCAGCATCTTGACGTCGCCCTGCTCCTCATACGATCGGGCGGCATACTCGGTGCAGACCGTGATGACTTTCCGCAAAAGGTATTTCTCGATCAGGATCTCGCGGTAGTAGTCCGCGTTCGCGGCCGTGGGGACAAACGTGATCAGGTCCGTGACGACCGAGGCTCCGCCGACCTCGTCAAGCAGCTTGCGGTCCTCCAGAAGCTGGGTGACGGAAATGAGATCGATCGGGCGGCCAGAGTTCCGCATCTCGACCAGCAGCTCGTAGATCTTCTGGTGGGCGGGAAGGTGAAAGTGCCCTTGATCGATCTGCGCAATCGTGTCGTCCAGGACGGGCCCGGACAGAAGAATGGAACCCAGGAGCCCCTTCTCGGCATCCAGGCTCTGGGGCAGGGCGCGATGGACGTCCGGCAGATAGCTGGACGGCTTTTGAGCACCCTTGCGGCTCCTGGACTTGGCGGCACCGGCCCCGTTGGAGGCGGCGGGATTCTCCTCAGCGCGTGCCGGAGAATCGGAAGGCATCAGGCCGGGTTGCTCACCCGGCGGCGGGGCTTCCTCTCACCCTCTCCTCCGGATTCTTCAACTTTCTCAACCACAGGCGTCACCACGGTGATGTGCAGCTTGGCTGTGACATCGGGGTGGAGCTTGACAGGAATTTCGTGTTCTCCGGTCTCCTTGAGAGGCCGCTCCAGCGCGACGGCGTGCTTGGGTAGCTCCTCGAGCTTGAGCTCGGAGACGATGCGGTCGTGAAGGTCTTTCGAGGTCACGGACCCGAAGGCCTTGCCGGTCTCGCCGGTTTCGAGCGTGAAGGAGAGCTTGAGCTTATTGATCTTCGAGGCGAGCTCATCGGCGGCGGTCACCTCCCGGGCTTCGCGTTCGGCGCGCTTGGCTTTCAGGTGGTTGACCTGGCGCAGCGAGCTCTTCGTCACCTCGAGAGCTTTGCCCTGCGGAAGAAGGAAATTGCGGGCGTAGCCGCGGCGGACTTTGACAATATCAGCTTCCGCGCCCAGCGACGGAATATTGGCAGTAAGGATGATTTCAGTGTTGGCCATGGTGTAAAACGGTATGCGGCGGGAGCGAGAAAGTATCAGGCAGGGACCATGTGTCAATCCTCCCGATGAGGAAAATTTTTCATCTCCCCTTCGCCAGGAAGGGTCCGGTGGGGAATCCTGTTCCGGAGAGAGGCTGGCGTCAGGACCAGTGCTCAACCATCATCTCAAGATCCTCGGAAACCGTGTCGAGTTTTTTGAGGTCTTTGCGGCGGGCTTTGTCCGGCTTCACATCAACGTGACGAAGAAGCGTCAGCATGTCGCGGATGTCACGCACCCGGCTTGAGGGGAGTGAGTCAGCTGGCCCGAGTGCCTCGACGCGGGATTTGACCGTGTCGATGCGTTCATCCAGCTTCAACCCGATGGCGAGGAGGGTTCCCCTGCACGCCGTGCGGAAGGTCTCGATTTCCTCAATGAGAGATTTGACCGGAGAAGCTTCTGCGGGAGCAGTTTTCATCGTGCGTGAATGAAGCACAGATGCTAGGGATTCACAAGAGATGATTCCCGGAGAGACACCGATTGACGTTGGCGTGCGCGCCTTGATTAAAAATGCCGCCGACGTGCGGCTGCGCGCCCATGCGCAGTATTCCAGGTTTCAGGTGGGGGCGGCCATCGAGTGTGCGGACGGCTCCATCTTCTGCGGCTGCAATGTCGAGAACCTCAGTTTTGGGCTGACGATGTGCGCGGAGCGGGTTGCCGTCGGGGCAGCAGTGGCCGCCGGGCACCGGGATTTCCTGCGAATCGCCATCGTTGCGGATACCGACGAGGTCATCAGCCCCTGTGGGGCCTGCCGCCAGGTCCTCGCTGAATTCGCGCCAGCCCTCCCGGTCTTTTCAGCGAACCTCCACGGCGACGTCCGCCAGTTCTCGCTGTCCGACCTTCTCCCCCGCGCCGCAACGGGAATCCTGAACCGACCGTGAAACGCCAGCTGGCCAAGCGGCAGGATGGAGCGCTAGTGTCAGCCCATGTCTGAATATTGGGAAAACTGGAAACCGACCGAGCGAGCGACTCTCTGCTTTGTCATTCGCGGCGGCGAGATCCTGCTGATCTTAAAAAAGCGCGGCCTCGGCGCCGGAAAAATCAACGGCCCCGGCGGACGCATCGAGCCCGGGGAGTCTGCCCTCGAGGCAGCGATCCGCGAAACCCAGGAGGAACTCGGCGTCACCCCCGTCGGAGTGGAAGAACGTGGCGAGCTCCATTTCCAGTTCGCCGACGGCTATGCCCTTCATTGCACGGTCTTTGTCGCCTCCGACTGCATCGGCGAACCGATCGAAACGGACGAGGCCGTGCCCCGCTGGACCCCCATCCCTTCCATTCCATTCGCCGAGATGTGGGCGGATGACATTCATTGGCTCCCCGGGGTCATTAAAGGTGGGAAATTTCGCGGGTTCTTCCACTTCGATGGAGAGCAAATGCTGACAAATGACGTCTTCTGGTCATAAAGACATATCTGTAATATGCTTGAAATAAGCATATTAATATAATTATTAAAAAATATCAGATATTTTTCGTTGCAAAACCCCAACCTTGGGATACATCTAAAAAATTCATGATTGTTCTGGGGGGAACAACAGCCCGTCGCGGCATTCGTCGCGGCGGGCTGTATCATTTCAGGCCGGAACGGCGTGGCGTTCCTCATTCTGCTCTCAGCCCGAACTAGAAGCCCCGTAAGCCCCGTCCGCCCCGGGATGCTGACCCGTGACCGGGAATGACCTCGCGCTGGCCCAGAGAGGACGCGCAGCCCGTGCAGAGGTAGTCAAAGATCTCCTTGCCGGGAAGGACAAGGAGGAGTTTTTCGCGCACAGGCATGGCCTTGTTGCATTTGCTGCAGAACAGCGACGAGGCGCGGAAGTTTTCGAATTGGTCCATGGGATTCAATTGGAGCAGTGGCGATCTTTAACAATATGAGAAAGGATCGAGTGGAGGACAACCACGGGTGGCTTGCAGGCATCCACGGGGACGGTGAGTTGCGGGCCAAAATATTGGAGGAGCGGTTTGGATTCCTGCTCGTAGGTTTCCAGGCGGCGTCGGATGACCTCCTCGTTCGCGTCATCGAGGCGGTTGTCCTTCAGCGCACGTTTTTTCAGGCGGGCGACAACCTGGTCGCGGTCCGGGCAGCTGAGGTGAAAGACGCGCCGGACGTCGATGATTTCGCTCATGAGTTCGGCCTGCCGGATGTTGCGGGGGATGCCATCAAGAACCAGATCGTCAATATCGGGTTTGAAGGCCTGGGATTCCACGGCATGGGAAATACTCACCTTCCAGAGCTCGACGGTGACCTCATCCGGCACGAGATGTCCTTTGCTGGAGAATTCGAGAAACGTGCGGCCAAGGGGCGTCCGGGTGTCGATGCGGCGGAAAACATCACCGCAGGCGCAATGATAAAACCGCGGCAGGGAACCAAGGACCGTCCCTTGCGTTCCTTTGCCGCTTCCGGGGGCACCAACAAAGAGGTAGGTGGGGTATCTCATGATCAGTAAAAGTAGGCATGCCTGCGCGAAGGCTGCAACCCTGCGGTAAAGATTTCATGAAGCGTTGACTTTGTTGTGTGCGTCCATTAACCACGACGCACAACATTTCTCCCGCAACGTGTCCCCAAACGAAGATTACATTGTTGAGATCCTGATGGATGTCGGCCTCATTTCCCGCTCGCAGGTGGAGTATGCCCGGGCGAACATGAAGCCCGGCGGGGTTGTGGCGACGCTGATTCAAGACGGATTTTTGACCCAAGACGACGTGACGCGCACACTGGCGGCGCAGAACGGCATGGAGTTCATGGACCTGACACAGGTCGTCATTCCACCGAACATCGTCGAGCTGCTTCCTGCAGAAGATGCGCGCCGTTGGCGGGCGATTCCCATCGGGGAGCGCGAGGGGGCGCTGCTGATTGCGATCGGGGATCCGATGGACATGCAGACGATGGACGACCTGTCGTTCAAGTTGCAGCGCGAGGTGGAATTTATCTGCGCCACGCCGGAGGCGATCCGCAATAGCCTGATCCAGTATTACGGAGGGGAGGCCACGGCGACGTTCGGGGATGAGATGGATTTGGGCTCTGAGGAAGCGGGGGCCGACGACGCCCCGATCATCAAGATGGTCTCGCTCCTGCTTGTGGAGGCCCACCAAAACCGGGCCAGCGACATCCACCTGGAGCCGCTGGAGTCGAAATTCCGCGTTCGCTTCCGCATCGACGGCGTGCTTCAAGAAATGCCGAGCCCGCCGAAAAAGCTGCAGTCCGCGATGGTCAGCCGCATCAAGATCATGAGCGGCTCGATGAGCATCGCCGAGAAGCGCCTGCCGCAGGACGGGCGCATCCAGATCAAGCTCGGAGACAAGGCGATCGACCTGCGCGTCTCGACGATCCCGACCGTCCACGGCGAAAGCGTGGTGATGCGAATCCTCGACAAGACATCCCTCATGCTGGGGCTGCCCGACCTCGGATTTCTCTCCGATGACCAGGCGAAGTTTGAAAAACAGATCAGCCTGCCGGACGGGATCATTCTGGTGACCGGGCCGACGGGGTCGGGGAAGACGACGACGCTTTACGGCTGCCTCAACTACATGAACAAGCCGGACCGGAAGCTGATCACGGTCGAGGATCCGGTCGAGTATCAGATGAGCGGGATTAACCAAGTCCCGGTGAATGCGAGCATCGGGATGACATTTCCGGCGGCCCTGCGGTCGATTTTGCGCCAGGCCCCCAACATGATCATGATCGGTGAGATTCGCGATTTGGAGACGGCAAGCATTGCGACAAACGCCTCGCTCACCGGCCACCTCGTGCTCTCGACGCTGCACACGAACGATGCGCCGAGCGCGATCGCACGTCTGGTGGACATCGGGATCAAGCCCTTCCTGGTCTCGACCTCGGTGCGGGCTGTTGTCGCGCAGCGGCTGGTCAGGAGGCTGTGTCCGAAGTGCAAGGCCCCCGCCGAGCTGAGCGAATACGAGATGAACATGCTGCATATCGACGCGGGGCAGCTGAGCGAATCCCACATCATGCAGCCGACGGGATGTGAGCTCTGCCGCGGCAAAGGCTACAAAGGCCGCATGGGAATCTTCGAAATTTTCCTGGTGGACGACGAGGTTCGCAACATGATCAACAACAACGCCTCGACCATCGCGCTACGCGCCCGGGCCCGGGAGCTCGGCATGCGCACGCTGCGCGAGGACGGGATCCGCAAGGTGCTCGCCGGGATGACGACAGCCGACGAGGTGCTAACGACCACGATGACCGACCTGGACTGAACGTATGGACGCACGACAAGTCACCGAGATTTTCCAGGAGCGGGGGTTGATCACCCCCGAGCAGACGGCTGCCTTCATTCAGGAGTCGGCCGCGCTGGAGATTCCGATCGAGCAGATCCTCGTGAACAACTCGATTGTGGACGAGGATGGGTTCATTCAGGTGATTGCGGAGGCGATCGGTGCGGAGGCCTACAACCTGGCAGAATTTGCGCCCGACACGACGGTTCTGGGTCTGATCCCCTCCGGGCTGGCCCGGTTGCATGGCGCGATGCCAATCATGGGGTCGGGCAACACGATCATCGTGGCGCTGACCGATCCACTGAACCCGCAGACAATCGAGGACCTGCGGTTCGCGCTGGGCCGGGAAATCCACGTGATGGTGGCGTTCCCTTCGAAGGTTCGCGCCCTGATCACCGAGCATTATGGCTCGGAGGTCACGAATTTCGACGACATCATCGCGCAGCTTGGCTCCGGATCGGACCTTGTGGTCACCGAGGGTGGGGGGGATGCCTTCAACCTGCAGGCCGTTGCGGCGGAGGCCAACACGGGGCCGATCATCAAATACGTGGATCTGATCCTCGACAAGGCGATCGCGGCGAGGGCGAGCGACATCCATTTCGAGCCGTTCGAGACCGAGTTTAAGATCCGCTACCGGGTGGACGGGGCGCTCTATGAGATGGATCCTCCGCCGCTGCACCTGGCCCTGCCGGTCATTTCGCGCGTCAAGGTGATGTCGAACCTCAACATTGCGGAGCGACGGCTTCCGCAGGACGGCCGCATCCAGCGCACGATCAACGGCCGCCAGGTGGACCTCCGTGTTTCGACGCTGCCGACGACGTTCGGGGAGAGCGTCGTGCTTCGCGTGCTCGACCGCTCCAGCGTGAACCTGGATCTGGAGACGCTCGGGATGCCGGACTCGATCTACGACTACATCCTGCAGGTCATCGAGAAGCCGAACGGGATTTTCATCGTCACAGGCCCGACGGGGTCGGGAAAAACAACGACCCTCTACTCCTGCCTGCGCAAGATCAACACGATCGACTCGAAGCTGCTCACCGCCGAGGACCCGGTCGAATACGAGATTGACGGCATCATCCAGGTCCCCATCAACGAGGGCATCGGGCTGACTTTTTCCCGGGTACTGCGCGCGTTCCTGAGACAGGATCCGGACCGCATCCTGGTGGGGGAGACGCGGGACATCGAGACCGCGCAGATTGCGATCCAGGCTTCGCTCACGGGCCACCTGGTCTTCACGACCCTGCACACGAATGACTCGACTGGAGCCGTGACCCGTCTGGTGGACATGGGGATCGAGCCGTTCCTGATCTCTGCCTCGCTGGAGTGCATCCTCGCCCAGCGGCTGATCCGGAAGGTCTGCAATTCCTGCCGGTCGGCCTACGAACCCAACGAGCATGTCCTCGCCTCGCTCGGGCTGTCGATCCTTGACATCGGCGACAAAAATTTCTTTTACGGCAAGGGTTGCGATACCTGCAACAACACGGGTTACAAGGGACGGAAGGGCATCTACGAGCTTCTGAAGATTTCCGATCCGGTCCGGGAGATGATCAACGAGCGGGCTCCGGGCGTCCTCCTTCGCCAGAAGGCGATCGAGTTGGGGATGACGACCCTCCGTGAAGATGGCATGCGGTCGATCTACGACGGGCTGACCACGATCGAGGAAGTCATCAAATATACCTGATTTGGTGTTCTCCGGTATTGCGCACACGGCGTGAAATCTGCTTGATTGTCGGGCATTCATGAAACCGCCATTCGACACCCTGCGTTCCTTTGACACCGGCACCGGAGAGACCGGATACCTGTATTCACTTCCTGCTCTGGAAGAGGCCGGCGTCGGCCCGGTCTCCAAATTGCCCGTCAGCATCCGGATCGTCCTCGAATCCGTGCTCCGGAATTGCGACGGAAAAAAGGTGCAGGCCCGCGACGTGGAGACGCTGGCGAACTGGAATGCAAAGGCCCCCGCACCAGAAGAGATTCCTTTCGTGGTGGCGCGGATCGTCTTACAGGATTTTACGGGTGTCCCTTTGCTTGTGGATCTCGCGGCGATGCGCAGCGCGGTGAAGACCCTCGGTGGGGATCCGGCGATCATCGAGCCGCTGGTTCCCGTGGATCTGGTGGTGGACCACTCGGTGCAGGTGGATTTTTTCGGCTCGGCCGACGCTCTCCGGCTGAACCTGGAAATGGAGTTCAAGCGGAACCGCGAGCGCTACCAGTTTTTGAAGTGGGGCCAGCAGGCGTTCGAGACCTTCGGGGTCGTGCCTCCTGGCATCGGCATCGTGCACCAGGTCAACCTGGAGTATCTGGCCAAGGGCGTGCTCAGCCAGAAATTGGAAGTGGGAAATCAGAAATCCAACCTCTATTACCCTGACACGCTGGTCGGCACGGATTCGCATACCACGATGATCAACGGCCTCGGCGTCGTTGGCTGGGGGGTGGGCGGCATCGAGGCCGAGGCAGGAATGCTTGGTCAGCCGGTGTATTTCCTGACCCCCGAGGTCGTTGGCGTTCACCTGACCAACCGGCTCCGCGAGGGCGTGACCGCCACCGATCTTGCGCTGCATGTCACCCAACTTCTGCGCGCTGCGAAGGTTGTCGGGAAGTTTGTGGAGTTCTATGGCGAGGGGGCAACGACCCTGCCGCTGACCGACCGCGCAACCATCGCAAACATGGCCCCAGAATACGGGGCCACGATGGGGTTCTTTCCGGTGGACGCCGAGTCCGTGGCCTACCTGGCCGCGACCGGACGCACGGAGGCGCAGTGCCGGGCCTTCGAAAATTACTTCCGTGCGCAGGGTCTCTTCGGCATGCCGAAGAAGGGGGACATTGCCTACAGCGTCGAGATCGACCTCGACCTCTCGACCGTTCAGCCCGGCGTGGCCGGACCCAAGCGCCCGCAGGACCGGATCAATCTCCCCGACCTCGGAACTTCGTTCGCCTCTCTCCTTACCCGTCCGGTTTCGGAGGGTGGGTATGGCAAAGCCGCCGGAGATCTCGGCCGCAGCGCGAGCGTCACAATGAAATCCGGCATCTCTGCCGAGGAGGCCGAAATGGTCGCCGACCGCCCCACTCCTGACGCGGTGGGCGCCATGCCGAAGTCGCCGTTCCATGAGCAGCATAGCACGCTGAAGGATGGCAGCGTTCTGATCGCGGCGATCACGAGCTGCACGAATACCAGCAATCCGAGCGTCATGCTCGGAGCCGGACTCCTTGCCAAAAAGGCGGTGGCCCGCGGGCTCAAGGTGGACCCCGTTGTGAAGACCTCGCTGGCACCCGGCTCGCGTGTGGTCAAAGACTACCTCGACAAGACGGGGCTCCAGCCCTATCTCGACCAGCTCGGATTCCAAATCGTTGGCTACGGCTGCACGACCTGTATCGGAAACTCCGGCCCGCTCAACCCCGAGATCGAAAGCGCCATCGTTGAAAACGACCTTGTGACGGCCGCCGTCCTCTCGGGCAACCGGAATTTTGAAGCGCGCATCCACCAGAACATCCGCGCCAATTTCCTGATGTCGCCTCCGCTGGTCGTGGCATTCGCGCTGGCAGGCCGCGTGGACATCGATCTCACGAAGGAGCCGATTGCGAAGGATAAAGACGGCGTGGACGTCTATCTCAAGGACATCTGGCCGTCGCTGGAAGAGATCCGCGCCGAGATGCAGTCCGCCCTCAAGCCCGAGGTCTTTCAAAAGCTCTATACAGGGTTCGCGGAGCAAAATCCCAAGTGGAACGAGGTGCCTTCAAGCACCGGGCAGATTTACGAGTGGGACCGGGCGAGCACGTATATCCAGGAGCCGCCGTTCTTTGAAAACTTCGGGATGGAGGCCGGCACGATCTCGAACATCGAGGGAGCCCGCGCCATGGGGATTTTCGGGGACTCGGTCACGACCGACCACATCTCCCCGGCCGGCGCGATCAAGCCGAGCTCTCCCGCCGGAAAATATCTGGTCGAAAACGGCATCGAGGCCACCGATTTCAACAGCTACGGCAGCCGGCGCGGGAATGACCGCGTGATGACGCGCGGCACGTTCGCAAACGTCCGTATCAAAAACCTGATGATTCCCCCAAAAGCCGATGGCACGCGCGTGGAGGGCGGGCTGACGATCCACCAGCCCGACGGCGAGCAGATGAGCATCTACGACGCCTGCATGAAATATCAATCCGAGGGGATTCCCCTCGTGGTCTTCGCCGGGCACGAATACGGTACCGGATCCAGTCGCGACTGGGCCGCAAAAGGAACCCGCCTGCTGGGAATGAAGGCCGTCGTGGCGCAGAGTTTTGAGCGCATCCACCGGTCGAACCTCGTCGGGATGGGCGTGCTGCCGCTCCAGTTCCCGGAAGGGGTCAGCGCCCAGACACTCGGGCTTGATGGAACGGAAACCTTCGACATCACCGGCCTGAGCGACGACATCCAACCACGCCAGGACGTGACGCTGACGATCCTGCGAAAGGATGGAACGAGTGAGTCCCTGGCGGTGAAGCTCCGTATCGATACGCCGATTGAGGTGGATTACTACCGTCACGGCGGCATCCTGCCCTTCGTGCTCCGCCAGCTGATCTCGCAAAGCTGAGCGGCCTCGCGTGGCTGCGAACGCCTCCTCCTTGTCCATGACACCCAAACATGCTGCGGAGCTGGAGGCGATTCGGGAAACGCAGGCCGACCTGCGCCTCAAACTTGCGGCGTTGGGAATCCGGATCCGCGAAATCGAGGAGCAGGTGGCCCGCGAGGCCACGCTGGGCTTTACAGAGGAACCGCCTGTGCCGGTCCCGCCACCTCTGCCGGAATCCGCCCCTCCTGTTGCGCCTGTTGATTCCCCGGTCGAGCCCACTTCTGAAACGGTTTCCGCCTCCCCCCTTCCCCCGCCAATACCGCCGCCCGCCCCGCCGCCCCTGCCCCGAACCACCCAACCGGGCGAGAGCCTGGAGATGCATTTTGGGCGGGTGTGGCTGGTGCGCATCGGGATTGTGATCCTGCTCACGGGGCTGGTCTTTTTGGGGAATTTTGCCTGGCAGGAATTCGTGGTGAAGTTGGGGGCGGCCGGGAAGCTGGGCTTACTTTATCTCGCGGGCTTCGCCCTCGCCGGCCTTGGGGCCTTCCTTTTGAAAACGCGCGAGCAGATGCGCGGATACGCGAACGTGCTCACTGGCGGCGGCCTGGCGACGATCTACTACGCGACGTATGCCGCGCATTTCGTGGAGTCCCTGCGGGTGATTGCCAGCCCGGTCGTCGGGGGGGCGCTCCTCCTCATGCTGGCGGCGGGCATCATCTGGATTGCGGACCGGCGGCGCTGGGAGACAGTGGCGACGATCACCACGGCGCTGGCCTTTTATACAGCAGCCATCAATCCCTCCGGGGGCTTTGCGCTTTTCAGCAACCTTGTCCTCAGCCTGATCGCGATCGCGCTTTTTGTCAGGAGGAGCTGGAAGATTATTCCGTTCATCTGCCTGGCGGGGTGCTATCTGGGGTTTGTCTTCTGGCGGTTCCACAATACCGGGGCGCTTTTTTCGGTGTCGGCAGATGGCACGCCCGCCTTTCTCTACGCCCTGCTTTTTCCGGCCTGCTACTGGCTGGTGTTTACGGTGGCGACATTCCTCGGGCGCGGCCGTTCCTTTTCCGCCGGGGCCCGTGAGGTTTTTCTCACGCTCAACAACGGGGCCTTCTACGGGCTCGCTGCACCGGTTTTTTCGGGCACGCGACCGGGGGAATTGTGGCTGTTCACGTTGGGATTTGGCGTGGTGCTGCTGGGGCTTTCGCAGGTCGCCAGACGGGTTTCGCCTGACGAGAAATCCTTCGATGCGACGTATCTGACCCAGGGCCTTGCCCTGGGATCGCTGGGGTTGCTCCTGCGGTTCAGCGGCTACCAGGCCGCCCTCCTCTTTGCCTTGCAGAGTGCAGCCCTCTTAAAAATCAGTTCTTGGCGATACGGGCGGATCCTCCAACTTTTTTCGGGGGGCACCGCCCTGGTTGCGGCGTGGTTTGCTTTGGAGGGGTTGGCGGAAAGTTCCCCGCATGCCGCGCTGACAGCTGCCGGGGTGGCGGTTATTTTTGCCATCAACGCGTGGGTTTTCAAAGCCGCCCGCCGGAGCCTGGAGGTGCCGGTGCTCGAATGGCGGCCAGCTGCATTCATCGCTCTGGCAACGCTCCTGATGCTGGGAGCGCTCCTGACTTCCTTCCATGGAACATCCGCTCTCTGCGTTCTGGTTGCTGCCGGGATCCTTTTACCGCTCAGCCTGCGGTGGCACCTGATGCCCGAGCTTATTTTTGCAGGAGAGGTCTTCGCGGCGACCGGCTTGGTCCAGTGGCTCGCGCTCGACAGCATTTCGGCTATCCTTCCCTGTGCCCTTGTTGTGCTTTCCGGCCTCTTCCACATGCATTGGTGGCAGACCGGGTTCTCCCTTCGCCCTCCGGTCCGGATTGCCTGGGAGTCGCTTCATGCGCTGGTAACAGTCGTTGTTCTTCTCGTCTGGACGATGTCCGGGGAATTTGCCGATGCCCGCGAACTCCTTCTCCTCGGCGCCTTTGCGCTCCTGCTCCCCGCCTATGCCTGCCTGACGAGGTCATGGAGCCTCCTCTTTACCTCCCAGATTTTCTCCGGGTTTTTCCTCCTGATGTTTCCAAAGATTGGCCGGCACGAGATTGGTTGGCCGATTGCAGTGGCCTCGCTCGCCTTCTACTCCCTCCAGCCGGGGCTTCTCCGGATATTCCTGGAGCGGATGCCGGCGCCGCTTCATCGCGGCGTCCGAATTTTGATCCATCTGCTCGGCGGCACGGCTACCCTGGCCGGGGTGCTGGCCGTGTATGTTTTCGTGCCGCAGCCATGGGTCTTCCTGGTTCTTGCCGCAGCCGGCTTTGGATTTTTCCTGAGGTATTTGCAAGTGGCTTCGCTGGCGTATCTCTTCCATGCCGGCGTGGTGGCATGCTTCGCGGCCATCTCATTTCTTCAGGCGACTCTGGGATCGGCGGATCCGCTCTGGCTCAACGTGTTCGGGTTGCTACTCCCGCTCGCGGCCCAGCGAATGGCCCGACAAACGGAATCCCGCGCGGCCAGGATCGCTCCACCATATCAGGCCACGCTGATTATCGTCGGCATCCTCGGCCTTTGGCTGCTGCTCGGAAAAGTTGTAGCCGCAAGCCATCAGGGGTTTTTCCTTACCGTCTCGTGGTCGGTTTTTGCCGCGCTGGTGCTGGCCGTCGGGTTCCTGTTCAAAGAGCGCACCTACCGGCTGCTCGGGCTGGGGATTCTGTGCGTGGCCGCAGCCAGGATCTTCTTCGTCGATGTCTGGCAGCTCGACACCGTATACCGGATCCTCAGCTTTCTGATCCTGGGCATTCTGCTCGTTGCCGCCGGCTTCCTTTACAACCGTTTCGGTGATGCGCTCCGGCGGATTCTTTGATGCGGGCCAGACGGGTTCAGCCGAGCGTGGCTAATCCATCCAGCACAATCTGCGACCAGGTCTCCAGCGAATCGCGACGAGCGAGAAGCTCTTCGGGTGTCGCAAATCCAAGCTCCGCAATGGCGGCCTCACCGGCCCGCACGTCCGGGCTCTCGAGGTCCACAAGGTGGACGACGCCGAGGTGAACGCGACCAACCTCGGTCGAGTCGTCGTTGATCAGTGCCACAGCCCGCTCCGAGAACCCGCCGCCAAGACGCAACTCTTCGGAAATCTCGCGCCGCACCGCGTTGTGGTAGGTTGACTGGTCAAATGAAAAGAGATTCTCATCTGTATCATTGATGTGCCCTCCGATGCCGATCGAGCCCTTGGCGACAAGGCGTTTTTCCCCGGACTTTGCCCCGCGGGTGTAGTGAAGGATTTTCCCTCCGTGGCGGAAGACCGCATACGGAATCAACTGCTTGAGTGACGGATCGTCCTCCGCCCCCGACCGTGCGACAAAAAAATTGTTTTCCTTGAGGAGGAAGGCGGGCAGGTAGCGGTCCACATCGGCGCAAAGCCCTTGAAAGCTGCCAATTTGATCAAAAAGCTCACGCTTCACCACCAGGATTTGCTCGTCAGGTTTTCCCATAGGCGCACACTCTGCACGTGCGGAGGCTGCGGACAAAGGCAAAATTTGCCGGCAATGACTTGTGCTGTGGGCTATCCGCGCTCTTTTCCGCGCAACCCGAGCCAGGCCACCCCATATGTCGTCAACGTCCAAACCAGTAGGGCCGCAAGCCCCGAGACCGCCGGCCACGGGTTCCTGAAAACTTGACCGTTGCGAAGGCTTTTGTCGCGGTTCAGGTTGGAAAAGGCTGTCGCGTAATCCACGCGAAGGACACCAGCAATTTTTTTGTTCCAGAACAGGCTGACATCCATTACAGCCTGGGTGGCGGCGCTGGGCATTGCGCGGGAAATAAGATAAGGCCCCGGCGTCATGTCGCCGGCGGGCGGAGTGAATCCGGAAAACAGAATTTGGGGGATCAGGATCAGCGGCACCAGCATCACGGCCTGGAGGATCGTCCGCGAGTGGGCGGAGATCGCGAGCCCAAGACCCACTGAGGCAAACGAGGTGGCCACAAGACCCCCAATCTGCCACCCGGGGGACCCCCCGATCCCCCACGTCCCGAGTTGCATCACCGCGTAAAGAAGCAGGCTTTGCACCACGGTAATCCTCGCCAGCGAGAGGAATTTGGCCACGAGGTAGGCATGCCGCCCCAGCCCGATCAACCGCTCGCGGCGGAACATTGGCAACTCTTTGACAATCTCCTGCGCCGCATTCCCGCATCCGAACCACAAAGTCGAAATCATTGCGAAAAATAGGACAAGAGCCGGATCCTGCGTCACCCAGGTCACCATCAGCCCGATGAGCACGGGCTGCCCGAGCACCAGCAGAAGGTTCTTCGCATCGGAACGCAGGATCGACCACTGCCGGAGGAGCAGGATCGGCAGCGCGGCGGCACGCTGCATGGCCGGACGGGGCGGTGGATCACGCGGAACCGGCGGCGGGCCGGGGACCGAACGGACGGGCGCGGCCTGATCCAGTCGCTCGTAAATCCTCGGCAGGCGGTCCACGCCAAAAGCTTTGCGGGCAGCAGCTGGCTCATCGAAAAATACCAGACGCCCGGCGCTCAGGATCGCCAGGCGGTCCATCAGGTGAGCATTTTCCATGACGTGCGTGGTGCAGATGATCGTGCATCCTCCGGTGGCAAGCCGGCGCAGCGACTCCATCAGCTTGAACTCGGCGAAGGGATCCAGTCCCGACGTCGGCTCATCCAGAAAAAGCAACCTGGGCCGTCCGAGCAATTCCGCCCCCACGCTCACGCGCTTGCGCTGTCCCCCAGAGAGGCTTCCGACGCGCGTCTGCGCCCGCTCGGCCAGTCCGAGCTCCTCAAGGGTGCGGGCCACCAGCTTCCGGATTTCTCCCGAAGGGGTCTTTCCGGGAAGGCGCAGCCGGGCACTGAAATATAGTGCCTCCTCGACAGGAAGTTCGACCGGAACAATGTCATCCTGAGGCACATACCCGAGCACATCCTGCATCGCGTCAAAATGCCGGTAAAGGTCGACGCCATCGACGAAAACTGATCCTTCATTGGCCGGACGCAGCCCGCACAGGGCGTCGAGAAGCGTTGATTTTCCGGCGCCGCTCGGCCCGATCACCCCAACAAACTCGCAGGGCGAAATGCTCAGCGAAACATCATCAAGGATAGTTGTCGCCCCGGCCGATTTCGACAGCCCGTAAGCCTCGAGGAAGGCCCCGCTCGTCCCGGATGTTTCCACCAGACGGAACCCGTCGAAACGGAACGCGAACGGCCCGATCTGGAGAACATCGCCGAGCACAAGCTCCTCTCTCTGGAAATGACGCCCGTTCAGATAGGACCCCGAGCGGCTGCCGGCATCCTCAATTTCCCAGTGACCGGCGGCGCCGCGGATCACCGCATGGGAGCGCGATACCGAGGGGTGCGGAAGGATCGCTGAAGCCGCCTCACCCCGTCCGAGGACTGCGCCGTCCCGGAGCACAACCGGTGCGATTCCGCCCAGGGTGGGGGGCTCCGGATTCAAGGCAGCACAGCCCAGACCTCGACAACACGGTTCTTATCCAGGGCTGACGAATCGAACATTTCCGACCCGCCCATGCCCACGGCATGGATCACATTCATCACCCCGGCCCGGTTTTTTAGGGCATCGGCCACCGCCTCAGCCCGGTCGAGGGAAATTTTCTGGTTGGCCTTCGGATCTCCCTTCTTGTCGGCAAATCCCAGCACGACAAAGGCCACGGTCGGATCGCCCGCGAACTTTTCGACCTGGGGCAGGGTGAGCGCCTTCCGAAGCCCCTCCAGAGACGAGGTTGTGACCGTGCGGGCCCCGGAGGCGAACGGCACAGTGATCACCTTGGCCAGACCTCTCGCCCGCTCGACCTGCACGTAGAGTTTATCTTTTTCGTCATCCTTCAGATTTGGCATCACATCCACTCGCTTCAGCACCTCGGCGCGCACCGCTTGGCTCTCCGCATTGGCCGTGTCGGTATTGATGGTCTCGGGGGCAGAGACCTCAAGGCCAGCTACCTCAGGCCCCTGTGCCGAATCATTCACCGAATCCACCGCCGCCTCCCCACCTTCCAACGCATTGACGGCCGGAGGTCCGGCGGGAGTGGGGGCCGGGGTCGCAGCAGCCGTGTCGGGAGCCGGACGCCGGCAGCCGGAAGCTCCTCCAAGCACGACCAAAAGGCCGAGGGCCAAACCGGCGAGCAGAGAAAACCAGCGCCAGGTTTTCATAGCGCGGGAAGCCCCGTCTTCGTTTTTATACAGTAGGCATCGAACTCGGGCGAGTGCCCGTTGAACACCGCCGCCAGCACCGCAGCATCATCGCTGTAGCCGCCCGGCATGCTGTCCGGGATGATATCCACCCCTTTGGCAAGGTAACGCACTGCAAAGATCGCTTCCGGAAGCGCCGCAAAATCCTTCGGCTCATACTCCCCGTCGAGCACATCTTCAATGAAGCGGAGCAAAAATGACGCCCGTTCCCGCAGCGCCCCCTGCCCGGCAGCCTCCAACGTCTCGGCTTTCAGCTTGTAGGCGGCCAAATGACTGCGAAAGCGATCGACCTCGCCCGCCGTGAGGGCCTGACCACCTTGAACCACGTATTCAGATATACTCGACATGAGGCGCATTAGATATCCGACTGCGGGGGGCATTCAAGGCGAATCGGACCGATCCCCATTTGTCAAAGCGTCCGCTTTCTGCGATGATTTACACCATGAAATGGCTCGTCCCCTGCCTCGCCCTTCTACTTTCAACAGCCGTCGCCGCTCCGATCATTCGCGAACCCGGGGCCATCTACCTCTCCGACTTCGCCCTCAAGCCCCTCCGGCTCAAAGTCCTCGAGCCTGCGCCGGCCTACTTTGACACCGCTCAATCCCGCTACGCCGGAACCCTCCGTTTCCCGCAAACCATCCAGATCGAAGGCATCGATGCCAACGGCCTGCTTCGCATCCGCGGCAACGCCCAGCAGGGAGGGATCGCCGCCTGGGTCAACCCCCGCTTCATTGAGCCCCTCCCCGAGCACTTTATCGATAACCTCCGGAAAAGCGAAGCCCGCCGGATCGAGGTCGAGGCCCTCATCTCTCAAAACGAAGTTGCCCTCGGGATGACGGATGCGGAAGTCGCCCGCAGCATCGGAAGGCCCCAGAAAAAAACCAACCGTGCCGACAAATCCGGCACCCAGCAAATTTGGGAATACATCCGCTACAAGCTCATCCCCCAAACCACCTATGTCCCGGTCAACAACCAGAACGTTGTCACTTTCCAGCCCGGCAAAGATTGCCCCGGAGGTGCCCTCATCCAAAACACCCCCGGCTTTTCTGCAAGCACCATTTACATCAAAGTCCCCATCGGCACCCTCACCGTCACCTTTAAGAACAACGTCGTCGAATCCCTCGACCAATCCGAAGGAACCACCACAGGCGGCCAAGTATCAGTTGTCATACCCCCTCTGAATGTGTATTGGTAACCATTCTTCCACGGCGGGGTAGCCAAGTGGTAAGGCAGAGCTCTGCAAAAGCTCTATGCGTCGGTTCGATTCCGACCCTCGCCTCTCTTCCTTACTGCATGTGCAGTAATGGTTTGCAGTTTGGCAAAGTCGAAAATGGACACCAAACAAGAAAAGGGTTGGTTTCCACCAAATAATAGGGTCGTGAGTCATCGCAAAAGCGTGAGACGCCCCCCCCGGTTCAGGCTACGGCGAGCAGAGCTACTCGGTTTTGTCGCTCAGTTCCCGCTTGGCCCGCTGCCAATCGTCCGCAGATAATTCAATCGCCGGGCGCTTATCGTTGGTGGCGATTTCTATTGCGCGCGCCATGACAACTGGCCCGGTTGCCGAGTCGTTGCCAAAGGAATCCTTGGTATAGAGACCTTGATTCAGTAAATACGTTTTCATGATCCAGAGCCATAGGCGCTGAATCGCTGAGAGGCTATGGGGAGTTCACCCCAATCTTCGGGCAGGCAGCCCATCAAAGTCATCATGAAGCCAACTGTAGCTAACAACAAGCCCATCCCCGTCGATCTCGATGCCGGGGAGGAGTATTACTTTTGCACCTGTGGCAAGTCCGCCAACCAACCGTTCTGCGACGGATCCCACAAGGGGACGAACTTTGCGCCTAAACCCTTCGTCGCGGAAGAAACGGGGGAGGCCTATCTCTGCCAGTGCAAGCAGAGCCTGGCACATTGTTTCTGGATACCCACCAAAAGTGCATGACGCCCTCTTTGGGTTGAGCAGTTTCGAAACCGGCTTTCCAGCCATCGAACGGCAATTGAAAACCGCCACGAAGTTTTTCGTCTATTGCACAAGCCGACAGTGCGAGGACAGCAGTATCATGGCAACGAAACTCAGACAGCCAGGCTTCGAGAGCATCTTTCTTTTCGAAGGCGGCTGGGCGGAATGGTGGAGGCGGCACCGGTGAGCGGGCTCATCATCAAATTCCCACAGCCATACTGGACAGATGGCAGTGAGAGGAACCTCATCCTACCGCGGCCGCAGATGGGGGAAGAAGATCACGTCGCGGATGCTTTCGGCCCCGGTGAGCATCATGACGAGGCGGTCGATCCCGATGCCGATCCCACCGGCGGGAGGCATGCCGTATTCAAGGGCCTGGAGGAACTCGTCGTCGAGCTTTTGGGTTTCGCCGCCGCTCTGCTGTTCAAGGCGGACGCGCTGGACATCGGGATCATTCAGCTCGGAGTAGCCCGGCGAAATTTCCTGGCCGTTGATCACGAGTTCATAGACATCGACAATCGAACCGTCCTCCGCATTTTGTTTGGCGAGCGGGACGAGTTCTTTTGGGCAATGGGTCACGAAGAGCGGATCCATCGTCTTTTCCTCGATAAGTTTTTCGAACACATGCTGGGTGACTTCGAAATCCTCGCCGCAATGGGAGATGTCGAGACCGTTGGCGGCGCACCATGCGCGGCGCTCCTCGGACGAAATCTCATACCAGTCGGCCTTCACGCTGCGGATGAGGTCGGCGTAGCGGGCGCGGCGCCAGGGCGGGGCGAGGTTGATCGACTTCGTCACCGCTCCGTCCTCGCTGCGGTGCTCGATCACGAGCCCGCCGCAAACCGACTGCGCCAGGTGGCAGACCATTTCCTCCACCAGCGAGGCCATCTGCTCGAAATCGGCAAACGCCCAGTAGGCCTCAAGCATGGTGAACTCGGGGTTGTGGCGGCGCGAGATTCCCTCGTTGCGGAAATTCCGGTTCAACTCGAAAATTTTGGTGAACCCGCCGACGAGGAGACGTTTGAGGTAGAGCTCGGGGGCGATGCGGAGGAAGAGGTCCACCCCGAGGGCATTGTGGTGGGTCTTGAAAGGCTGCGCGGCGGCTCCGCCTGGGATCCGCTGCATCATTGGCGTTTCGACCTCAATGAACCCGCGGTCCTCCAAAAACCGGCGGATCTCCCGCACGATGGCGATCCTCTTCAGAAACACCTCGCGCGATTCAGGATTGGCAATGAGGTCGAGATAGCGCTGGCGGTATTTGACCTCGGTGTCCTGGACCCCATGCCATTTGTCCGGCAGCGGACGCAGGGATTTCGAGAGGACGGTGAACGAGGACGCCTTCAGGCTGGGCTCGCCGGTCTTCGTGGTAAACGTCTCGCCCTCGACGCCGATCCAATCCCCGATGTCCAACTGGTCGAAAATAGCAGCCGCCTCTGGGCCGACCTCCTTGGCATGCAGGTAAACCTGCAGGCGGCCCGAGCTGTCGGAGAGGTCGAGAAAATGGCTTTTGCCCATATTGCGATGGGCTGTGATGCGGCCGGCCGTGCGGGCTTTTTGTCCCTCGATAAAGGCGGCTCGGATCTCCCCCGGCGCACCGGTCGTTTCAAACCGCGCCCCGAACGGAGCAACTCCCGAGGCGCGCAGGGCCTCCAGCTTTTGCCGGCGCACAGCCAGCAGATCGATGTGTTCTTCCATGAAAAAATGGGCTACCTCCCGCGCGGCGGGACGGACAGATTCAGACGCCGGACGTCATCGAGAAGATCATCGCGAGCGCGGCACCGAAGGCGATGATGCCGAGCCCGGCGGCTGCGAAGAGCACCCCGGCCAGCGGGTCTTTTTCCTTCTGATTTTTTGGAGTGGGAGAGGAGCTGACGAACTCCGGCGGGCGGGAGCTCAGCTGCGCGGCCTCGGCGCTGAGGGACTGCGACTCAGGGAGCGGCTGATCAGGAACCTCCTCTTCGCCGTGAAAAACTGTCTCGACCGTTCCGAAGCGGACCTCGTCGCCATGGCGCAGGACCGCATCGGCGACCTGCTCGCCGTTGACAAATGTGCCATTCGTGGACCCGAGGTCGTGGAGGTGCAGGGCTCCGTCTTCCAGGTTGATCTCCGCGTGGCTGCTGGAGACTGAGGCATCATTAATCTGAAGCTCGTTGTCGGCCACGCGACCGATCGTGGTTTTTTCGTCCGTGAGATCGTGGGAGATGACGGACCCATCGGGGAGGAAGATCTGGAGCTTGGCCATGGCAAATGAGTTATACGCCCAAAGCCTTGGCGTCGGCAACCTCTTTGGCAAACTCCTCAAAAAAGTAGTCCGCATCGTGCGGGCCGGGGCTCGCCTCGGGGTGGTATTGGACGCTGAACGCCCGGTGACCGGAATGGCGGAGCCCGGCGACCGTGCCGTCGTTCAAGTTGATGTGGGTGACCTCGACATCGGTCGGCAGCGAGGCGGGGTCCACGGCATACCCGTGGTTCTGCGAAGTGATGGCGATCTTTCCGCTTCGCAGGTCTTTCACAGGCTGGTTCGCGCCGCGGTGGCCGAATTTCAATTTGAACGTCCGGCCGCCCAGTGCCAGGGCAAGCACCTGATGGCCGAGGCAGATTCCAAAGATCGGTTTGCGCCCGATCAAGGCCCGCACGGTCTCATGCGCGTAGCCGAGCGCCTCGGGGTCGCCGGGGCCGTTGGAGAGAAAAATCCCGTCTGCCCCGACGGCGAGCACCTCGTCGGCCGTTGCCGTGGCCGGAAGCACGGTCACCTCGAAGCCGTTCCGCCGCAGCGAGCGTAGGATGTTTGTTTTCATCCCGAAATCGATGGCGGCCAGCTTGTGCACGGCGGGCTTCAATTCCTCAAAAACATTACCGGCCTCATCGGTGAGGACTTGATCGGCGTCTCCGCTGCGGACCGTCCAATTGCGGCTGGCGATCTGCTCCGGATCCCAGCCATATGTCCCGGCGGCGGTGACTTCTTTCACAAAATCCACCCCTTCGTAAGGCACCCCGGCGGCGTGGCGAACGGCCTCGGCCTCATCGGTGATCTCTGTCGAAAGGCAGGCCCGCATCGCGCCCCGCGTCCGCAGGTGGCGGGTCAGCGCCCGGGTATCGATGCCTTGGATGCCCACGATGCCGTGTCCGGCAAGGTAATCGTGCAGCGGGGCATGGCTGCGCCAGTTGCTGACCACCGGACTGAGCTCCTCAATCACAAATCCGCGGACCTGCGGGTTTCCGCTTTCCACGTCGAGAAGGTTCACGCCGTAATTTCCGATCTCGGGGTAGGTCATCGATACGATCTGCCCGCGATAAGATGGATCGGTCAGGATTTCCTGATATCCGGTCATCGAGGTATTGAAGCAGATCTCGCCAGCGCAGGTCCCCTTCGCCCCAAAGCTCTCTCCGCGAAAAATCCGTCCGTCCTCCAGTGCCAACAATGCGCTCATACCTCACTTCTTATCATCGCCACCGCGCCGGTAAACCAAAATCCCTGCGGCTTAGAGGGTGTCATGCACTTTTGGCGGGCAAATGCCCACCAAAATGCATGACACCCTCTAGATTTCCATCGGCTTCGGGGTGCTGGTGAGGTACTTCGGGCCCCGGACCCCGACATGGGCGACATCCTCATGGCGCACGCCGCCCACGCCGGGGATGTAGATCCCGGGTTCGACCGTGATCACCTGTCCCGGCAAAAATGTGGTGGCCGCGAAACGCGGGCTCTCATGCACCTCAAGGCCAAGCCCGTGCCCCGTGCCGTGGAAGAACCCCTGCCAGCGTCCGTCCCGGATCTCCGTCGGATACCCCTGCTCCGCAAAAAAGGTTTTCACCGAGTCATGGACCGGCCCGCCTTCGATTCCCGGGCGCATCTGCTTGAAGGCCAGTTCGGCTCCGGCCAGGCAGGTTTCCCAGAGCCGCTTTTGCGCCTCCGTGGCCCGCCCCCGAACGACCGTTCGCGTGATGTCTCCGAAATAACCGGACTTCGCATCGCGGGGAAAGATATCCAGAATGATCAGCTCGTTGGCCCGAAGAGCACCGGTTCCGCGGCCGTGCGGATCGCAGGCCTGTTCACCGCCCGCGCAGATCGTGTCCCCACGTGCTTCGCCCCCTGCCCGGACCAGCGCCACCTCGATCTCCTGGCGCAAGGCCTCGGAGGTCAGAATCCGGCGCCCAATCGCCAGGCGTCCGTCTTTTCGCGGGGCTGCCGAGCGCAGGACCTCGAAGGCCCTCGCCATGCCCGCCTCTGCGATGCCGATCGCCGCGCGGATCGCCCTCACCTCCACTGCCGATTTGATCTCCCGCTCCGGAAACAGTCCGCCTTTTGACGGCTTGATGCGGACTCCTTCGTCGCGCAACGCGCGCGCGAGTCCGTAGGGAAAATCCGGCGGCACGACCACGCTGCGCACCTTTGCCATCTTCAGCCAGCGGGCCAGCACCCGCGCATAGGACGGCCGCTTTTTCTTCCCGGCCTGCGCCAGTTTTTCAAGCTCCGACAGGGCGTCGACCCGGTCCACCGCCGCCTCGGCCCGCCCGCGGTCCACCTCCAAGTCCGATAGCAGCAGGCTCTTCCTGCCGCCGTGCTCCAGATAGGCAAAGGCATCCGGGGCCCGGAACTTCGTCGCATACAACAGCTCCGCCGAGGCCTCGCTCGCGGCTACAACCAATTTCGCTCGTGGCATTTGGCAAGTCTGGCAGACCCGAACGTTGAGGGCGAGCAGGGAAATGAGCTTCCTTGAGCACCAATTTTCTGATTCCGCTATCCTGGCGGTATTACCAGCAAGCAAACGTATTTTATGAGCAGCCATTCTGTATTGATCGCAACCCTCAAACTCCGGCCTGGGAGTGACTCCGAGTTCGAGGTCTGGAAAACGCATCATGATGAAGTCGTGGGTGCCTTCCCTGGATTCGTGAGTAGTGACATCATTCCTCCCACTCATAAGGGGAGCCATGAATGGACGATTCTCCTGAATTTTCGGACACAGGAGGATCTGACCACATGGCAAAAATCGTCGCAACGCGCGGAAATCATTTCCGAAGGGATTCCGTTTTTTGAGGGAGGGACGATTGGAGAGGTGGTCCAAGTCGGGGATGGGGCGGAAGTTCGGGAGGATACCAGCGTCACCGAGGTGGTTTTTTCCAAAATTAAGCCCGGTCTGGAATCGAGATACCGCGAATGGTCCGTGCGTATTCAATCTGCCCAGGCGAAATATCCGGGCTACCGCGGAATGTATCTTCAGCCGCCGGATGAGTCGGGGGGGCTTTGGACCACGATCATTCGATTCGACAAAGCCGCGCACCTGGAGGGCTGGCTGGAGGCACCGGAGCGAAAAGCGCTACTCGAAGAGTCCAAGGATTTCATCGAACATGAACAACTGACCCGCCTCGCGACTTCGTTTCCGGGATGGATTCCAATTGATCCGGAAAAAGGTCAATCTCCGCCGGATTGGAAGCCGGCCATGCTTGTCTTGCTCGGACTATTTCCCATCGTCATGCTGCAATTGAAATTTCTAAGCCCAATTCTGAGCGGGCTCGGTTTGCACGCGTCACTCGCGACGTTCATCGGGAACGCCATCAGCGTTGCCCTCACGAGCTTTGGCACCATGCCGCTGTTTGTAAAATGGTTTGAGTGGTGGCTTTTTCCAAAGGACAATCAGTCCGCCGTCACAACGAAAGGGGCCATCCTGCTTTGTCTGTTATTTGCCGTGGAGGTGGCCGCCTTCTGGAAATTGCTTCCCTGGTAGGATTTTTATGCATATATGCAACACCCGAACAACAAATCCTATGAGCACTGACAACGAACAACATAAAACATTCATCCGCCGCGCCATTGAGCTTTCCCGCAAAGCCTCGCTGGAATACGGAACCGGGGGAGTTTTTGGTGCCGTCATCGTCAAAGACGGCAAGATCATCTCCGAGGGAATGAATCGGGTCGTTGCCAGTCACGATCCCACCTGGCATGGCGAGATGGAAGCCATTCGACTGGCCTGCATCACCCTTCAAAGTTTCAAGCTCCCGGGCTGTATTCTCTACACGTCGGCTGAGCCCTGCCCGATGTGCATGGCGACCTGTTATTGGGCAGGCATCGAGCAAGTGTTCTACGCAGCCACGGTGCAGGACGCGTTCAAATACGGCAACTTTGACGATAGTCCGATCTATGAGCAGCTCGCGCTCCCGAAGGAGCAGCGTTCCATCAAATTGACCCAGCTCTGCCAGGAAGAAGCCGTCGAGGTGTGGAAGGAATACCACGCCAAACCCGACAAAGTTCAATACTGACCCGGGTCGTTGACCTGTTGCTGCCTTATCGCCCGGTCCTGAGGGACAGGCGAACTCGGATTTATGGACGTATCTGGACTCAAATCCAAAATCAAAGGCCCGGTTGCCCAAAGGGGTGATCAGGCCTTTCTCGAGCTCCTTCACGGAAATCTCTGGAATCGGCGTGTGCCGGAGCGCTCGCCTCAGGTCATCGTTCGCATCAAGGACGAGGACGACATCATTGCCGCAATCCACTTCGCCCGCGAAAACCAATTGAAAGTCGCCGTGCGCGGCGGCGGGCACAATTGGTGCCAGCCGACGTTGCGCAATGGCGGTCTTCTCATTGATCTCAGCGAATTGACTCAGGTGATCTCGCTCGATGTGGCCAATCGCAAAGCAGTCCTTCAGCCGATCATCAGCAATCGGGATGTGCAAAGGTTACTCAATCCCCATGGTCTCTCCTATCCCAGCGGCCATTGCCCGCAGGTGAAGCTCAGCGGCTACTTGCTGGGCGGCGGAATGGCATGGAATCCGACCGTTTGGGGATCGGGGTCTGATGGCGTGGAGGCCATCGAGCTCGTCACCGCGGAAGGCAAATGGATCACCGCAAGCAAGGACGAAAACCCGGAGTATTTCTGGGCTGCCCGGGGCGCGGGTTCCGGTTTCTTTGGTGTCGTGACCCGGTATCACCTCAAGCTTGTTCCGCTGCCGAAGGCGATTCACGGCAGCACGTATTATTTTTCCATGGATGACGCTGGAACTGTCGGCACCTGGCTTGGTAATCTCGCGCCGCAGCTCTCGCCCGCTCTGGAATTGAGCTTTTTCATCATCGAAGCACCTGCCGATTTGAAGGAGCAGGCTGGGAAGCATGGCAATAAGATCGTGATGGTCACGGGCGGCGCATTTGCCGACACAGCGGATGAGGCAAAGGCTATCCTCCAGCCGCTGGAAGCTGCTCCCGTCAAGCCACTCTCGAGTTCGTTCGCCAAACCGCTGGTGTTTGACGAATTGTTCGATGCCTCCGGTGCGCTCTGGCCTGAGGGAGTTCGCGCGACGGTCGAGGCGACCTTCTCCAACGCGGATCCGGGCGAACTCGCAAAACTTATCCGGTCCCAGCTCGAAGTTGCCCCTTCGCCGACGACCGTATTTCTCTATACGATCTTCTGTGGCCCCGACGTGCCAAAGCAACACAACGAGACCGCGCTTTCGATCAGCGGCAAAATCTACGGCGGACCGTGGACGATGTGGTGGGACGAAGCCGATGATCGCGCCAACCTCGCATGGCATCAAAAGCTCATTGAAACGCTCCGCCCCTTCAACGTGGGTTATTACATCGGCGAGTCGAATATCGTGGACCGTCCCGCCACGGCCGTGCAGGCCTACGCCCCGGACAATTGGCAACACCTCGCCGACCTTCGCGCCCGGCTGGATCCGGACGGAGTGTTTTTTGGTTTCTTCGATGGTTTTGCCGGATCGGTGTGACTCGAATCCTTCAATGTTTGGTGGCGGTCTATGACCGCAGCGCCTTGGATCGGATGAAACGAGCATGCGGTGCCCACGGACCGCAGCCACTCAACTTGGCGAGCGAAGGCTCGATGAGCCGGCGGTTATTTTTTCTCGCGGCGATCGGCTTGAACTTGGCCACTCTAACTGCTGCGGAGACCAGCACGATCGAGCCAGCCCCCTCCTTGCTGGATCAATTCCGCGGGCATGCTCCTGCCGCGATCTCCGGCAATCCCGCAGCCGTGGACGCGAGTCCCGGCACCGGGACGCTCTGGCAATTACTCCACCTCCCGGAAAGTACGGGACTTCGTTTGGGCGGTGTGTGGCTTGGGGATTCAAATGGCCTGCTCGCTGGTGGAGCGCAACCGGGAAAATGGAGTTTCAACAGTGCTTTGATCGTGGGAGCAAATCTCGACGCGGATACCCTGTTGGGTTGGGAGGGGGCCTCTTTTGGGATTCAATTTCTCCAGTTCAACGGTCAGAACACCAACGGCCAAGCAGGCAGTATTCAAGGCTACAACAGCCTTCCGGGGTCGGAGCCCCTCAATCGATCCGAATTGTATCAGCTCTGGTATCGTCAATCCCTGTGGAATGACCGGCTTGTTTTTCGCATCGGGAAACAGGTGCCGACCTTCGATTTCAATAATGTCGCCCGCCCCGTCGCGACAAAGGATGCCGATCTCGCGATCCCCTCCGTGACCGGCTTGCTTTACACCCCGGTTTTTGTCCAACCCTCATTGCTGGGGGCCATTGGAGGTTATTATAACTCCGTTGCTGGCGTGAGCATTTCCTTTGCGCCAACGAACAATACTTATGTGCGCTACGGATTTTATGATGGCAACGTGGCCCGCGGCGTGCAGACCGGCCTGACGGGGCCGCAGTTCAATGGTTACACATTTAATATCTGGGAAGCGGGCGTGGATTGGGTGATTGCTGATCAATACCCCGGCAACTTCGCGGCCGGGCTTTGGTATCAATCCGGCGTGCTGACGGGTCCGAGCGGTGTCTCGCAAAACGGCACGGGCGGCTTTTATTGTTTTGGTAGCCAGAGGATCTGGTCCAGCCGGTCAAGTGTAGCTGCGAACCTTCTCGACTACGAGAAAGGAAGTCCAGGGAAAGGCCTCGTGACTTCTAACCGGGGGGAAATTGCCTCGATTTCAACCTTTTTCCAGGCTGGGTTTAATGATTCTGAAACGTTGCCGATGCAGCAGTCCTACGGAATGGGATTCACTGGATTTGGCCTCATTCCGGCTCGCCCGGCTGATTCCATGGGGCTTGGCATGTCCTGGGCGTGGCTGAATCCCAATCTCTTTAATCGGTCGAGCGAATTGATGTTTCAAGGTTACTATCAAGCTCACCTCGCAGGCTCGACGTTCTTCCAACCCGGAGTGTCTTATATTCCCACCCCCGGGGCGAGTGCTTCGCTGAACGCGGCTTGGGCGCTGACCTTCCGGTTTGTGGTGCTGTTTTGAAATTCGCCCCCGTAATGGCAGGGTGCGGCAGAGGTTTTTGTCCTACTTTTTGAGGAGATCGCGGATTTCGGTCAGCAGGACCTCGGACTTCGTTGGTTCCGGCGGGGCTGCAGGGGCGGGCTCGGGAGCCCTCTTGAGCTTGTTCACAGCCTTTACGAGAATAAAGACGCACACGGCAACGATGAGGAATTCGATGACCGTGTTTACAAAGGCACCGTAGCCGATCACCGGGGCGCCGGCCTCTTTGGCCTTTGCCAGCGACTCATACGTTTGGCCGTTCAGGGAGATGAAGAGCGCGCTGAAATTGACGCCCTTCATGAGCGCGCCGATCGGCGGCATGATTACGTCGCCGACCAGAGAGCTGACAATTTTCCCGAAGGCGCCACCTATGATCACTCCGACGGCGAGATCGATGACGTTTCCCCGGGCGATGAATTCACGGAATTCCTGGGCGATTTTCATGGGCTAGCTTTTGGATTCGGGGAGAACGGCGACGCATTCGATTTCGACATCGAAGCCGAGGAGTTGGACGCCGATCGTGGCGCGGGCGGGGTTGGAGTCGCCAAAATATTCCACATAGACCTTGTTCATTTCGGCGAATGCCTCGGGGGTGAGGTTCGAGAGATAAACCCGGCTGCTCACCACATCGGCCAGAGTCGCTCCTGCCGCCGCGAGGACCGCCCGGATGTTTTCAATAACCAGCACGGTCTGCTCCTGGATCGTCCCGCGCTCGATTTTTCCGGTGGCCGGGCTGAACGGGATCATGCCGGAGACAAAAACGAATTTTCCCTTGGCGACAACGCCGAGGGAATAAGGGCCGATGGCTTTGGGGCCGTTTGGCACGTCACGGAGAAGTGTCTTCATCCGCGGCATCCAACATCACCGCGACCCCGTGCTCAAGAAGAACCTTTGCGGTCATCCGGCGGGGCCAGCACCTGCAGGCGGTGGGAGGAGATTTCGAAACGGCACGGGAGGGCGTCGGCGAGTTCGCCATCGAGCTCGACAGGCACCGACCCGCTGCTCCACACGGTCATCGCGCGCGTCTGAAAATACTCGACGTCCGGAAGCTCGACATGGCTGCCGAAGGCGATCGCCTGAAAATAGCGCACCACGTCCCAATGGCTCTGGTTTTTGAAGACCAACACATCGAGCAGGCCATCGTCGAGGCGGGCGTCTTTGAAGAGGACAAAGGGCCCGCCGTAGAGGCGTCCGTTCCCCACCAGCACGAAGCTGCCCTCGCGGGCGGGCGAGTCGTCCGGCTCGATGACCACCGCAGGCGGTTTCACGGCAGCGACCTGGGCAAGCGTCAGTAGGTAGCTCATCGGGCCAAGCGATTTTTTTGACTCGGGGGTCGTCTGGCGCACGACCTCCGCATCGAGCCCGATGCCCGCCAACTGGACGAAATACTGGCTGTTGGCCTGCGGCAGATCGAGGGAGCGGGTCTCACCGGCGTGAATGACATCCCACGCCGCGCGAAGGTTTCCCTGCGGGATGCGCAGCTCGGTCGAAAAGACGTTCATGGTCCCCACGGGAAGGATTCCA
>JBGSJQ010000109.1:0-14093 GCA_041741775.1 Terrimicrobiaceae bacterium
GCGTAGGGCGGAGAGGAGGCGGCGGATTTCGTGGCGGAAATACTCCGTCTTGCGGCTGGGCCAGACGTGGCCGAGTTCTTTTCGGATGGCGTCTCGCATGGCGAGGGCGACGGTGTAGTCGGGAATGTTGATGTTCATGAGATTTTCGATTGGAGGGGATCGGCGGGGCTGGTAGGTGTGGCGACCGTAGGTCCGGTCGAGATCGCGCTCGCGGGTGAGGGTGGTTTTCATAGTGCGGATGAGTTAGTTCAGGGATGGGTTGGCTGAGGGGGCGGCGAGGCCGATCTGGATCGGGGTGGGAAGTCCCGGGACTAGGAGCGCCATTGCGGCTCCTTGGGCTCTGGCGATTTGATCCATGCGGCGGATCAGGGTGGCGGGCACACCGCGCTTGCCGGTGACCACGAGGCGGAAGTGGCGGTAGGAGACTGCCATGTCGGCCTGCACAAATTCCCGGAGCGAGAACCGGCCAGCGAGTTGGCGCGTTGCGCTCTCTATAGTAAGAGCAGTCATCCGATGGCCTCCTGGAGAATGCCCTTGAGGGTCATCTGGTTTCTGGCGGCCTCGCGAATGTGAGCGGCGCAAGCGGCGGCATGCTCGGCTGCGGCCGGGAGCTCGTCGCGCAGGGCAGTGGCAACGATGTCAAAATCCCGATCCGTCGGATGGGCCTTGGATGAGATGAAAGATTCGGCCAGAACAGTGAGGGCTGTAATTTTATTCATACAAATTATGAGAGAGCCTTCTGAAGTCGGTCCCAAACTTTGGGGCACCTGCCATCGACCGCGTACCTCAGAGCGGTCGTTGTGCATTCCATTGCCGAGGCTGCGGCCTTGATGGATCCGAACCGGAGCATGATTTTTGCCTTGATTTGTATCCAAGGTGTGGGGTTTACTTTCATTTGTGATTTGCAAAATACAAAACTTGCATGAAGTTGGCAATACAATTTTTGTAGTTTCCACAAATTTTTCATGAGCGCACAAGATCAATTAGGAGACCGGGAGCTAATCGACGGCGCATGTGTCGAGCTTGGGATCTCCATTGATCAGCTTGCGGAGAAGATCCGGTTTAAGAGCCTCCGACGGTACAGGAACGGGGAGTTTCAGCTCACAGATCGCGTGCGGTTGCAGATACAAGACTTGGTTGCCATGCACAAAACATGTGTGGCAGCGGAGCCCTCAATTTCCCTGCATTCCAAACCGCGCACTGCGCCTTCTAATATGCCACCTCACCATGACCCGCCCATGGGATTACGTTTGAGGGAGGATCCGCCCGTCGTGGCGGCCGACCCGGATTTTGATTTTGCCCACTGCATCAAATGGCTTTCCGCGCTACATGACCGGCACCCGCAGGCCTTCCGGTCAGCAGCTGTAATGATCAAGGGCCTGTACGATAGTTTCTCAAAATGAAAACTCTGATCCTTGCCTTTGCTTTGTCCCTCTCGGCGTTGATTGCCGGCGAGGAAAGTTTCTCCGCTCAAGAAAACTCGGTCCTCAATGAGCGCCACTTCAAAGCCGAGGCCACCGTGTCGCAAGTGCTTTCGGGGGGCGTGCTGGCCGTGATCCAATACTTCGACTATGAGACCGATGCAGCGGGGGTGAAGAGTAAATCACAGCATCTGCTTAAAACCGTGACGGGTTTTATTGAGATGAATCCTTCGCAGCTCGTTGACGGCGATGTGTGGAAAGGGCCTGTGTGGCGGACGGGATCATACAAGTTCGTTTCCACCAATGGCGCGGAGCGAACCGTTGCAAAGTTCACCAGCAATCCGAAAGCTGCGCTCGATTTCTTCGCTGTTGAAAAGCAATAAGAGGTATCCGTGGCCGCGTGATAAAAGCGGCAATCCCATTCCTCGCGAGCTCATCGAAGCCGCAAAGCGAGAACTTCGTCCTCGATGGCGCTGTAAATTTTTATCGCGTCTGCGCAATTATCTTCTTTACCGATTTCGGTAAATGCTGCTCGCGCATGCGCGAGCACTATTTTTGATTTGTTGTCAACGGTATTTGGGTGAACAACATGTTCACCCGCCGAGTGTTTTCAATTTGCAAAATTGATTGAAAACGGTTGGGCATGCATCCGAGCTGCCCATTTTATTTTTCGCCTGGCACATCGCCAGCCGCAACCCTGTGCCGTCCGGTGGAGGGAACTCGTGTATGCGGATGCATAGAGTCCGCCGGGCGGCCTCCGATTTTGAAAACTCTGGTCAATCGCGGGGCTGCGGCGCTCGCGGTTGGCCTTTTTCTTTTTGCCGCTGCTGGCTGCGCGCAGCCGGCATGGCAACGCAGCGCACCGCTCACAACCCCCGCAATCGCAAAATGAAAAACGCACTCCTGAACGCACTTGCCTGGCTCACAGGCGCATCGAAAACCCTCCTCGCATTCGTGCTCCCGATCCTTCGGGACTCGACGGCAACGCTGCTCTCGTCGCTTTTGCCGATTGCGATGGAGGTGGTCTCGTCGCTGGCGGACAGCCAGAAGACGGGCGACCAGAAGCGGTCTGCTGCGGTGGAGCAGATCAAGGCGGCGGCGATCCAAACGGGGATCATTGCGACGGCGAGCGCGATCAATTTGGCGGTGGAGCTGGCGGTTGCGAAGCTGAAAGGGTCGGCGGAATGAGGGGAGTCGGCTCAGACGGAGCTTCACCCTCCCAGTTGCCGCCGAAGGCCTGGTGGCAGTCGCGGACGATTATCGGGATTGCGGTGATGCTGATTTCGCAGGTCTTGAAGGTTTGGAAGGTGGATTTGCTCGACCAGGAACTGAGCGATGTGATCACGTTTTTGCTGGACACGGTCGGAGCTGGGCTGGCGATTTATGGGCGGATTCATGCTCGGCGGGCGTTGACGATGACGGTTCCTGGCGGGGCGTTTAACTCGCAGGCGGAGGTGCGCAGAGCGCAGAAAATCGGAAATCGGAAATCGGAAATCGGAAATCCGAAGAATGGCCGGGCGGATCTGGATGCGCTGGTGCTGGTGGTGGTGATTTTTTGTTTGGGTGGGCTGGCTTGGTGCGGGGTCGATTGGACGCCTCAGCGGTATGGGAAGGATGGGAAGGATGGGAGGTATGTGGCGGGCGTGATCTCGCAAACTGTGCCTGCTGATGAGGGGAAAAAGTTTTCTTGGTGGCCGCATATCACGCCGGGCTGGCCGCTGCGGCCGGGGCGCTGGCTGATCAAATGGGAGGGCTCGTTTTGAGACCTGAAACGGGAAACCTGAAACCTGAAAAGGGGACGCTGTGAGCGTAAAGATTTCTAAGCCGGGCTGGTCGTTTGCCGTGATCGTGCATGGGGATGATCTCCTCGTGGAGAACACGACGGCGACGTGGTTCGGCGGGTCGAATGATCCGATGGACAGCGGGGAGACGGCGTGCGGGTATCCGACGAAGGGGCATCCGGAGTTGATGGGCTGCTCACTGCCGATGGATTACCAGGGGAAGTGCCAGGCGACGCGGAAGGCTGTGGGCGGGTCTCCGCTGCCAATGATGCGGTATGGGCTCTACAGCTCGGGGAAAAAGAATCCTGTGGGCACGATGGTTGAGGTGATTTGTGGCACACGGAAGATCGTGGTGCCGCTGATCGACATCGGGCCGGCGCGGTGGGCGAAGGATGGCATCGACCTGACGCAGGCGGCGTTTGTTGCGCTTGGCGGGTCGCTGCGCAAGGGGGTGATCCGGGTCTCTTACCGGGTTATCGGCGGCGCTCAATACCTGAAGGGGGTCAAGTCATGAGCCCGGAGATAATCAACTCGCTCTCGGTGATCCTGCCCGGACTGGGGTTCATGTGGGCGCTGTATCGCAATGCCAACAAGGCCAAGGCCGAGCTGGTGCAGGAGATCAAGCGCTCGCTTGCGGCCGATTCTGTGGAGATGAAGCATGGCCGGATCCCGCAGCCGCTTCTCACCAAGGAGCACAAGGATACCTTCACGCGCGCCGATCACGATCTTCTGTGCAACCCCCTGCATCAGCGGGTGACTGTGCTGGAGGGCGACGTGCGGGCGATCCGGCTCACGATGGCCGGAGACAAGAAAGAGCTGCTGGATGCCGGAGATGACCGCGCCAAGGACATCCACAAGCGCATCGACGATCTGAAAACCGAAATCGCGGCCGCGCCGGCGAAAACTGTTGCACTGCTGAAAGACACGAAGGGGCTCCTGGCATGACTCGCACGCAAGAAATCGCCACCAAGATCCTGGACGTTCTCTCCGGTTGGGAGGCTCCCGCCGATGAGGCAGTGATCCATGCCCAGGTGAACAGCCGGATCAACCCTGCTGCCCTGCTCTCCGAGTTCAGCGATGCCATTGCCTTTTGCGAAACGAACCGGTTTGTGACCGGGATCCGCAACCCGATCCTCGGCACCCGCTGGGCGATCACCGACAAGGGGAGGGCTCAGAGGCACTCATGAAACCGGAGACCGGAGAGCGGAAGGCGGAGAGTGGCTACCCGAAGGTTGCTGTGGGGGACATCGTGTTCATCAAGGCGGAAGGCGCGAAGGATTTCATAGTGATCACGGTGGCGGAGCATTCTTTGCGTGTGCGGGAGTGGCCGCTTACGGATGCGCCTCCGGCGCGGGAGGTGCTGCGCGCTGAGGTCTGCACATCTGGGGGGGGCGATGAATGAGCCGCAAACCACGGGTCGATGCGGACGGTCCGAGCGCGTTGCAGCAGCTGAAGGCGCTGGGACCCGAGGAGCACGAGTTCATTCTATCGCAGGGCAAGGAGCTGAGCTCTGCCCGGCTGATCGCGCAGATCGCCTCACGGCACGGCATTCACGGGCTTACCGAGCAGCGTTTGTCGGACTTCTGGCGCTGGCATGCGGAGCAGGAAGCGCTCCGGGAAATGAACGAAGCGGCCGTGACGTTCCGGCAGAATTTTTCGAAGGACAATCCCTCTGCCACGTTGGAGGAAGCGCACGAGGCTACGCTGGCATTCCTGCACCTGAAAGCCGGCGGAACGGACGACGTGAAGCTGATGAAGTTTGTCCTGGGCGAGATCCGCAAGGCGCGGGCGCTGGCGCACGAGCGCGAGAAGTTTCGCGAGGATCTGAAGACCAAGCTGGAGAAAGGGCTCGACGCGCTCTTCCAGGAGATCAAGGGCAATGCGTCCGCCTTGCAGCATTTCGAGGCCATACGGGAATCCTTGGCGAAGTGAGAAATTCTACACCACATGAAAACGCGGGATCGACGGGCGACGGTTCGCTCGATCCCAAATATGGCAAGCCGGATGCCATAGCTCTAAAGAGCGAAGCGGCGACGACGGTCGCCGCACCGGCCAGAGGGGCTGTGGATTCCCTGGCTGCTCGCCTTCAGATCGAGCGCGCTCCCGCTGTGGACCGCCCGGAGCGGAAATCTTTTGAGGCGTTCCTGCGTGAGGATGCCATGGTTCCCGTCGGGAATGGACGGCACGGCAAATACTCCTTTGAGGGCCGTGAGGCGCTGCTCGCAGTGGTGCGGGATATTGACGAGGTACTCGGCAGCAACGATGGCCAGCCACTCGTTGATAGCGTGATCGCCCTCGCTGGCGGTGCCCAGTTCGGAAAGACCATCCTAGAGCTGAACCTCGGGGCCTATGCGGCATCGCAATCGTTTTTGAATTTCGGGTTGTACCTCCCGGACGACAAGCTGGCCGATGTCGTGATCGACACGAAGTTCCGGCCCGACGTCGTGGATCAGATCCCCTGGCTTGCCCGCATGACTCAAGTCGGGAAAGCGGTGAACAGCTCGGGCAAGCAGGTCAACACGAAGAAGGCCTGCACCATGACCGACGGGAACCGCCGGGCAAACTTCCTCGTCTCTGGTCTCCAGAAGCCGGCCACCACGATCACTCTTGACGTGGCCTGCCGGGACGAAGAGGACGACATCCCGCCCCGGAACGCGAAGTTCGTCAAAGGCCGGTTGACCAGCTCTGCCCTGCGCATTCAATTCATTATCGGGACGCAGCGCGTTCACGGGCGCGGCATGCAGCGCGCCTGGGAGCTGGGATCGCAGGGGGTCTTTCTTCTCGGGACCGAATCCGAAGCCTGGCAGTTTGAGCCCGGCCAGGATGTCACTGCAATCCCTGCCGGATTCCTGAATCCAGAAGAAGAGTTTCCCGGCATCGTTCGGCATGCCCTCGAAGGCGTGCCGCGCCGGGACGATCCGAAGCTGACGTGGAGCGGAGACTTCCGCCGTGACGGAGATCCCAGCGCGACCGTGAGCGTCCACAAGCCGACCAACACGTACTACCTGGCCGACCCGCAAACCGGGGAACCCCTCAACCGCCTGCGCCCGGTCCGCCTGCACCGGAATCCTGGCCAGATCGAAATGCGCCGGAAGTCCACCCGCATTTCCCAGCTTGCAATCGGGGCCATCGGCCTCTCCCAACTGGTGAACCAGTTCCAGCTTGCGGTTGAGGACCCGGAGGAAATGACCGTTTTTCGTTGCGACGTCCTCGGCCTGCCGAAAAGCACCGCGCAGGCGATTACGCCCGACGTGATCCAGCGGGCGCAGACCATCGCTCCCTTTGAGGTCCGCCTGGTCCGCGAGCCCCAGCGCGCAGCCTATGCCGGTCTCGACATGGGCGACAAATGCTGGCTCACGATCCGCGAGGTCGAGAGCCCGGCATGCAAGCGGATCATTTACGCGGCCAGCATCACCTCGGCCGATGTCGTTCGGCGCATCCAATCTCTCAGCGGCCAGAACCTCTGGGATTGCCTGCTGGTTGACCAGCGTCCGCTCGTGGCCGAGAGCCGCGACATCGCCATCGCTCTCAATGGTCTGCTCGCTCTCGACCAATGGCCCACCGTCCCCCTGGTTACCAACAAGGAAGCATGGATCTCGCTGCCCGGCGGCCTCACATGGAATGGCAATGCCGCGCGCTGGCAGGGCCTCAAGGCGGCGGTCGTCCGGTTTGATCGCAAGAAGCTCGGCATGGGACTCTCCCAGGAGTTCGACCAGTTCGAGAGCGAGGGCGTGAAGAAGTTCGTTCCCCTGGTGAATTGCAATCGCGAGGAGACAATCGACCGCGTCGTCCGGGAGCTCCTCACCCCAGACGAGGGAGTCAATGAAGTGCTCAGCGGCCAGGTGCGGGTGATGCCGGCCATGCTCCTCCCCAGCGGCGAGCTGCCGATCATCAAGACGCTCGAGCGCCAGCTCATCGCCGGATCCGAGCGCGAGCGGGAAGAGGACGGCACGCTCGGTGATTACAAGGACGGCATCGAGAACCACTTCACGCTGGCCAATGGATACTCTGCACTTGCGGAGATCTGCGGCCTGGGAGGAGTTGGGCAGGCCCTGCCGCTTCCAATCCCAGCTGTGAGACGATCCGAGGTTGCCGATCTGCGGCGCGATAGAAAGGCGGTGGTGGCATGAGCGTCAAATCCACAAACAGCGATGGACGGGTTATTATCCGGAATGGTCCTCGCTCGCTTGAGAATCGTGCCCCGGCTCAGCCCAAAAAGGCGGCTCGGAAAAATGCGAGCTTTCTTCCTCCCGGCAATCCGAACTACCGCAAATGGCGGGACCAGTTCAACCCGCTGCGCGGGCTGACGATCAAGAAGGCCATTGTCCTCCTGGAGCAAGCCCAGCGCGGAATCATGGCCGAGTATCAATGGGCATGCCGCCTGGTGGAGCGCCGCTTCCCAGAGCTCACGGCCCTTATCTCCCGTCGCGTTTCGGCGATCATGGAGATGGATTGGGAAATCAAAACCGTAGCCCCAGAGGACAGCGATCCAGAAGCCATTGCCAAGACGGCCCTAGCCAACAAGCAAGCCGCAAAGCTTCGCGAGGCATACGAAGGAATCGGCAATCTGTACGAGGCGATCGAGACCCTCCTCATGGCAACCTTCCGTGGGTTTGGCTTTTGCGAAAAAATCGTGAACCCGATCGGCGAGATCATCGAACTGCGCCCCGTCTCATGCTGGAACCTCGTGAAAGACGGATCGTCCCCGCGTTGGAAATACAATCCCGATGCTAACAATCAGAACTTTGAAAGTCTCCCGGGAGATGTCCTGCCGATGGAGCGCTTCGTGTGGCGGGAGGTTGAGCGCCCGCTCAACGAAATCGCGCTGGTGCTCTTTCTTCGGGCGAACCACGCAAATAAAAACTGGGACGCCTTCCTGGAAATCTATGGAGTTCCCGGCGGGGTCGTCATCCTCCCGCCCTCGGTGCCCGAGGACAAGCAGTCGGAGTATCAGGATGCCGCCAAGGAGATCGCGTTGGGAGGCAGTGGATCCCTTCCTCACGGGAGCGACTACAAGCCGAATGACGGCCCTCGTGGCACGAACCCCTTCATCGACCATCTCAAGCATGTGTCCGAGCAGCTCGTTCTGGCCGGCACCGGCGGAAAGCTCACCATGCTCAACGACGCGACCGGAATTGGCGGGAGCCAGGGCGACGTGCATGCGGATGCCTTCCGCCAGATTGCGGCCGCCGATGCGCGCGACATCAGTGAGCTCCTTCAGCGGCAGATCGATGCGGCCATACTCGACGCCGCATTCCCCGGCCAGCCAAGGCTTGCCTATTTCGAGCTTAATTTCCGAGAGGAAGTAAAAGCCACGGAAATCGTCGACACCGTTGCAAAACTCCACGGCGCCGGGTTTGTCGCCGACGCCGCCGAGATCAGTGAGAAGGTCGGCCTCAAGCTCACCACAAAAGCCGAACCACAGGATCCAGTCGATGGGAAGAAAACGGAAAAAGCTCAGGCGGAAGCCCTCGCGAACCGGGAGGAGAAAGACCCTCTTAAAAAGCTTGTCCCCCAGGCGCTGACAAAGGACGCCGCAGCGGCCATGCGCGCCAAGCTTCCCGATGTCCTGGTCGAACTCGGCTCCTCCCCGGAGCTGGCAGCCTTTTTTGAGGAGGTCTTCGCAATGGCCTTCGTCTCCGGTGCGGCAACGAAAGAATCCGAATGAACCCACGCCTCTTTAACAGATTTGCAACCCCGCAAGATGGCTGGTTCCATTTTGTCCCGAAGGGTGAGTTTACATGGGTGAACCCGGCGGATCCCAGCGATGCGCTGATCCAGGTGATCGACGACGAGTCCATCGGGGCGCTCAAGGAAAACATGCCGCAGGAGATGTTGATCGACGAGGATCACTTCAGCTCCGACCGCAGCAAGCCGACCACCGCCATGGGTTGGGCACATGGACCAGAGTCAGGGGAGATTCGCCCCGACGGGCTGTATGTGAAACCGAAGCTCAGCGAGGCGGGATTAAAAAACATCGCTGGCGGGAACCTTCGCTACGTATCGCCCGTTTTTGATTTTGATTCCGCCGTCTTCCTGGGCGTGGACGTCCGCAGCGGACTGCCCCGGTATCGCGTGACCCGGATGACCGAGGCCGCACTGACAAACAAGCCAAACCTGAAAGGGCTCAGACCACTTTCCAATCGGGGGCACGACGCACCCGGAGGAGAACCTGGCTTAGGCACACCCGCCGAAGCCGCAACCAAAGAGAAAAACCAAACGATGAAACTCATCAATCGGGCTCTCGACCTGTCTCCGGACGCCTCTGAGGAAGCGGCGGCCGCCGGGATCGACAAGCTCAAAAAAGAACGGGCCGAAGCCGGTTCCGCACTCGCCAATCGCGAGGGCGAACTTGCCGAGGCGAAAAAGGAACTCGCGAACCGCGACTCTCGCATCGTCGAGTTGGAGAAATCCATCGCCACCGCACGGGAGGTCGCCGTCGAGGCGGAGCTCACCGCCTGCGGCATCACCGATCCTGTCGAGCGCAAAACGTTCGGCGGAATGCTGCTCGCCAACCGGGAGACCGGAAAGGCGGCGCTCGACGCAGTCGTCGCTGCCCGCAAGGAAGCGTCGGATGCCAAGGCCGCAGCGGCAAAACCCCTGACCAACCGTGAGACGGCAAAGACTCCGGAAGGCCAGACCAAGGAAGTCACCGGACTCGCTCGCACGCAAGCCGCGTTCGCGCAGGCCCACAACAAACAGGAGGAGAAGTAAGCCATGTCTAAAATGACACTATTGGACCTCGCAAAGCTCAACGGCAGTGATGCCGTCGTGGGCCTCATCGAGGAAGTTCGCACGGCTGCCCCGGAGTTCGACGTGATTCCGGCCCGCACCATCAACGGCACCAGCTACCATTCGGTCTTGCGCACGGGTCTCCCGAGCGTCGGATTCCGCAATGCGAACCAGGGGGTCACGGCCTCCAAGTCCACATTCGCGGCGAAGCTCATCCAGTGCTTCATCCTCTCCGGTCGGATCGAGGTGGACAAAGCGCTGGCGATGGTCTTCGAGGACGGCCCAGCCGCCCTGGAAGCGATCGAGGCCGCTGGCACCATGAAGTCCGCTCTCATCGAGATCGGCAAGCAGGTGTTCTACGGCAAGGACGAAGACGGGAAGGGATTCCCGGGTCTCGAAGCGATGGCCACCATCGTGAAAGATGCCGGCGGCACCTCGGCTGCAACCGGCAGCTCCGTCTACGGGGTTAAGTTCGGCCCGGCCGATGTCCAGATCGTGCTGGGCGGCGGATCGGTGCTCGACCTCTCGCCCTTCCGCGATGAGACCATCTACGACGCGGAGAGCAAGCCGCTTCCGGGTCGCGTGGCCGACCTCACCGGCTGGATCGGGTTGCAGAACCTGAGCCAGTATTCCGTGGGCCGTCTCAAAGACGCCACTGCGGACTCCGGCAAGGGAGTGACCGATGCGAAGCTCGCCGAGCTTCTCGCCGAGTTCCCGGTCGGCAGCAAGCCGGACCGCTGGTTCATGAGCCGCCGCTCGGCGTTTCAGCTCCAGAGCAGCCGGAGCGCGACTGTCTCGGCCGTCGGGGTCAAGACGGGCTCTGGCCGCGAAGTCTTCGCGCCGATGCCCGAAGAGAGCAACGGGATCCCGATCACGGTGACCGACTCGATCAAAGACACGGAGGCGCTCTCGTAAGGGAGCCCTCCTCAACTAGGAGCAAAACACCATGAATGAACATGTCAGAAACCTGAAGGACGCCTCGAAGATCGTCACCAAGGCCTGCCCGGCAGCGAACGCCAATCACAACAGTGATGGCCTCGACCTGGAGCAGACACTGGGTGGCGAGCTCGAAGCTATCGCCTTCGAAATCGAGATCCCGGCCCTGCCGAATCTCGCCGACACCAAAACCCTCACCGTCAAGGTGCAGGACAGTGCGGACAACTCCACGTTCGCGGACTTGGATCCCGCGATCAGCACCAGCGTGGTCGGGGTGAGCACAAACGGCAGCGCCGCGAAAACCGTGCGCTTCCGACTGCCTCCCAACGCGCGCCGCTACGTGAGCCTCAACCTCGCGGTTGCGGCCTCAGGCGGGGACAACACGGCCAAGAGCGTAACGCTCTCCGCTCTGTTCTAACCACCAGCGATTCGCTGGCCCGGCCTTCGCCCCTCGGGGTGGGGGCCGGTGAGCGAATCGCAAAAAGAAAATGCCCTGGATCACACTCACATCGGAAAGCATCAAAGGCCGGCTGACTAAGCCGGAGATGGACCGTATCCCGTCTGTTGCCCGCCAGGCAAACCAGACGACGGATGGCCTCATTGCTGAAGCTACCGATCAGATCGTGCGTGAGATTCGTGGCCACGTGTCGGTGAAGCACACTCTGGGCGCGGCGGGAACGATTCCCGACGAGCTCGAGAATGCAGCGCTTTCCCTGATCCGGCGAGTGATCTTCACTCGTGTCCCGGGCCTCGAAGATCTCTTCGGTGAGCTCCGCAAATCCGAGGCCAGCGATGCGCAGACCCTTCTCCGCCGGGTCGCCGATGGGAAATTCGCTATCGTTGATCCCGTGACGCCGGCTCCGACAAGCGAGCAGGTGGCGACTCCGGGGCCGATGATTTCAAAAAGGCCGACCAACTTCCAACTGGAGGACCAAGACGGACTATGACCGCCGCGCAAATCCTGGAAGCGGCATCTTCCCGCGCGCTGCTGCCCACATGGCTCAGCACGGCCGAGATCCGCGAGCAGATCGGGGCGGAGATCCGCAAGCGGTCGTTGTTTGTTGCCCGTGGCACGAATACTCAGTTTCTGGCGGGGTTGGCCCGGATTCTGGACGACTACCTGGCCGGAACGATCAACGATGCCACGGCCCGGCTACGCATGGTGCGGCAGCTTCAGTCGTTGGGCTATCATCCTGAGACCGGGGGATTCCCCGGCCAGCCGATCGAGAAGTTTGCGGAGCGGGGAACGATTGAGGATCTTTCCTCTCCTGCCCGGATGCAGCTCATCTTGGACACTCAGGCCCAGCTCATGTTTGGCGCTGGCCAGAAGGCGGCGGGCGAGGCTCCGCAGCGGGCGTTCTCGTATCCCTGCTGGGAACTGATCCGCCTGAGCACGCGCGAGGTTCCGCGCGGGATGAAGATGCTCAAGACGGGTGAGCTGGTAGCTGTCGCTGGTGAGGATTGGCCGTCTCGCTGGGGACGCGCCGGCGGCGAGCTGGTTGATGGCAGGATGATTGCCCGCAAGGGGGCCACGATCTGGGAGGAGCTTGGCAGCGCCGCTCTTTTTGACGACGCGCTGGACACCGACCATCCACCTTTCGCTTTCAACTCCGGGATGGGATGGCGTCCGGTCCTACGCTCGGAATGCATCGCCCTCGGGATCATTTCTGCCGACTACCGGCCAGAGGGATTCGATGAGTGGCAGCGCGCGGAGCGCGAGCGGGTTGGGGGTGACACCTCTGCCACCTGGAACCCTGCGGATCTGAACCGCGATGCGAAGATCAGCGCGAAGGGGATCCCGCTTGATCTCATCGAGGCTGCAAAGAAGGAACTCGACGCGGAGCTCGTTGGCAGCGCGCTTCGCATCAAACAGGCGCGCCAGGCGTCGCGAGAGGCGTACCTGTCATGATCAACTTCACGTTAGATGCACCGAAGCTCGGCGGGCCAGCGTTCCAGCTGCTTTATTCGAAAATCGAAGATCACTCGGGGTTGTACGAGTCAATCGCCGATGCCGCCCAGGAATCGACCCGGGACTACCTGCGCGAGATATCGTCCTTCCGACACAAGACAGCAAACAGCCTGGAGGCCGCTCCCACTGGGGCGCTTGAGAAAGCCGCCGACCGGGTCACCTCGGCCTCGGACGAAAAGTCCGCGACCGTCACCGTGAGTGGTTCGCTCTTCGCTCGGGCGTTCCGCGACATCACGATCACCCCGACATCAGCCAAGGCGCTCACGATCCCGATCAACGCGATCGCCTACGGCAAGCGGGTCGGTGAACTGGAGGCGCAAGGCTGGAAGTTTTTCCGTCCGCGTAATCCTGATGCGAAGCCCCTCCTCTGGGCGACGAACCCGGCCGGCGAGTCGATGCCCATGTACTACTTGGCGGCAAAGGTCGAACAGCCGCAGGACCGCACGCTCCTCCCCAGTGATGAAGAACTCCTAGAGGCTGCCCGCCTCGGCGCTCGCAACTACCTCGAAAGGCTCACAGCATGATTAAGATTTATTGCCACAAAGACACCGGAGTCCTCACCGTCTCCATCGGCGGAGCCCGGATCGCCTCGATCACGGCCAAGCAAAATACCACACTCGAGCGCGAGGTTGTTTTCCACGATGGCGCATCCGTCGTCACGCTCGACGTCGCTGCAGCGGGTGTCTTCGTGGCGAAGACGAAGCCCACCAGCGGAGGCCCATCCGGCGTGCTGCGTGTATGGGATGTCGAGTGGGTTCCCACCGGCCTCCAGGGCGGCGGGTACGTTTTCAGCGTCCCACTCTGGGGTGCAAATCTTGAAGCCGTTACGGCTGAAGACGACGGCCGCCTCCTCCTCTCTGCAGCAGTTCACTTCACCGAGCCAGATCGCTCCCAGGAATCGCAGACGTTTGACCTCATCGTCGAGCCGCCGGTCTTCCTCGACGACGAGACCCCCGCCGATCCCGAAGACCCGTATCCGCTGCCGAGCTCACTCCTAACGAAGGCGGGCAACCTCGCCGGGCTCGCGGACAAGGCCGCCGCCAGGGCAAACCTCGATATCGTTGCGGGTGCCCTCATCAACAAAGTCGCCACCCCAGCAGACTCCACCGCCGTCGGAGCCCCCGGCGACTTCGCCGTCACCTCCACTCACCTCTACCTCTACACCGGCGACGGCTCCACCCACACCTGGCTGTGCATTGCTGGTGCCAATGAATTTTAGGGCCATGAAAAAATTTCTCTGTCTCCTCATCCTCA
>JBGSJQ010000110.1:0-8105 GCA_041741775.1 Terrimicrobiaceae bacterium
CGCCCGCGCCCTGCCGGAGCGGGCAGCCGATTACCGGCGTGTGGCCATTGCCGCCGCAGAGCGCTACGACACACACTACCTGCGCGTCGGCCTGACCAACGGAGGCCCCGGCGAAATCGCCCAATGCCCGGACAGTGAATCCGTGGCCGGCTTCCTCGAAAGCTTAGTCACCCTGGCTGAAGAGACGGGTGAAGCCCGTTGGGTGGATGCCGCCCGCCGCTGCGCCGTGCAGGCCTCAAGCTGGGTATTCAGTTACGATGCCGCCTTCCCGCCGGAAAGCACCTTCGGCCAGCTCGACATGCTCAGCACCGGCACCGTCCTCGCCAACGCCCAGAACAAGCACAGCGCCCCGGGGATTTGCACACATTCCGGCCTCTCCCTCCTGCGGCTCTACCGACTCACGGGCGAAGCCTTTTTTATGGATCTGCTGCGCGACATCGCCCGCTCCCTGCCGCAGTATATGTCCCGCGCCGACCGCCCCATCGCCTGGAAAATCCCCTATAACCTCCCGGCTTCTCCAGAGATCAAACACCTGCAGCCCGGCTGGGTCTGCGAGCGGGTCAATGTCACTCAATGGGGCCCCTCCGAGCTCATTGGCGAAGTCTTTTACTACTCCTGCTGGAGCGAAGTAGCGCTCGCCCTCACCTGCGCGGAACTACCAGGTATTTACGCCCGCCCTGACACCGGAACGATCTGGTGTCTCGACTCCGTGGAAGCCGAATGGACAGACAAGACCCACTGCGCAATCTGCATCCAAAATCCCACGACACGTCCCGCTCAAATCCGCCTCTGGGTCGAAACCGCTGAGAACCGGAAGCAAACCGAGCACTTTTTATCAGCAGGCGAATCGACGATCGTGGCAGTGTAAGACCAACTCTTGGATTTGTTTGGATCATTGGCTGGAAGCCAATGCCACTTGGCATCGGCGTCCTGCCGATGTTCTGAGTCTGTTTATTTTACAGAGATGGTATAAGACCATGCAGGGCAAGCGTGCTCTAATCGCACACCGCAGAAAAATCTTTCCGCATAAAGATGCGGGGCCACTCAAGCGAGATGCCCTGTTTGGAAACCAGATCGCTGCGAAAACGGTCGCGCTGGGCGGCATCTTGGTAGATTTGGCGGGGTGTCGTATTTTGGCGCATGGCCTCGACGGCGAGGAGCCCGGCGGCCTCGCCGATGTTCCACTCGATCGGGTGGAGCCGGTAGCAACCATTGGTGATGTGGGTGACACCGAGATTTTTACCTGCCGGGAGCAGGTTTTGCATGCGCACGGGGATCAGCGCACCCATCGGAATTTGAAAAGGATCCGTATCCCAGTCGCGGTAGTTCAGGTTGCGGGTGGTGGGGTGCAGGTCGATCGGATACCAACCGATGCCCACTGAGTCGGGGAAGATCTCGGCGCCACGGCCCTCTCGGAAGCGGCTGGCCACATGCTGCTCCAAAACGGTGAATTCGGCGACGATGCGTCGCCCTTCGCGGATGTAGGGTGCCATGGCCAGGCCGTCTGATGTATCTCCGGTCAAATCGCCACGAAGTCGTAACTCAGGGTAGCCGTAACCGCTTTCATCGTCGCGGGGTGCCTCGGTCTGCATCCAATGAAAAAAGCAGCGGGAGTAGTTGCGTGCCGCAGCCAGATTCGCCGTGGCTTCTGCTTCCGGGACTTCAAATAAAGGGCCGCCGAGAAAGTCGATCTGCGGCCAATTTGCGACGGTAATGTCACTCGGAAAAAAGCCAGACTCGAAATTTTCCTTGTCGAGAATCCGGCGGAAATACCAGAGCGAGGTATCGTGCCCGGTGGACTTCGGGTGTTTGAAAAGATAGCGGCGAACCGGGGCGTTTCCCTGGTGAGGATGCGAGGCCGTCCAGGAAAACTGAGGCCCTGGCCAGGGGGGCGTCATCTCCGGAACGAAGTCGCGCCATTTTTCGTAATTAGCGGGAGTCGCGCCGACGTTGTCGGTATCGGGGCTCCAGTCCATGGCGAAGCAGACGGAAGCGGCCTGGTGATTGAGCGGATCTGCTTTTTCCAGGGCAGAAGGTTCCCCCGTCTCGGACTTCGCCTCTGCCCCCGCGCGGTATTCCGTGCCGGAGAGCGCGATCAAATCCCCCAGCTCACTCCCATCGAGGAAATAGCGCCCCTTGAGGGAGTAAGCCCGGTCATTGCGCATCGATTGTGCGATGACCTCTTCAATACAAGCGTCTTTCACAGCCACGGACACAGGCTTGGTTTCGGTGAGGATACGGAGTTTTCCGGAAAACCGGTAGGGCGCGAAGCAATCCTCCAGCACTCGGAGAGGGATCTCTGGATTGACGCAGAGATTGCTCACATTGCCATTGCCGGGGTTGAGCTTAGTTTCTCGTCGGGCTTGAGAGGACAGAGGAAAGTGGTCGGAATAGCTTTTCCGAATCCTGGAGCGAAACTGACGGTAACGCAATGTGCTGCCAACCGAACTGACCATCGGGTTTTCATCAGGCGGGACGCACTGTGAGGTAAACTGCCCGCCAATCCAGCGATATTCCTCTGTCATAACGACGGAAGCGCCAGATTCGAGCGCAGCGAGCGCAGCGGCGCATCCCCCTACGCCACCACCGATGATGACTAAATCCGCTGAGAGTGATTCTGTTTGCATACTCCCACAATTTAATCGTTCTGATTGGACCCGCCCGCAATCATTTATCAGCTTTGCGTGTCTTGATTTCGCATCGGCGAAAGAAAGTTCAGAGGTAATTTGCAAAAACCACAAAGCTTTCAATTGTTTTGGAGAATGGCTTGTGGTCTTCTCCAGAGTAATGTCACGTAAACGTCCAGCAGAGTCCGACCATTTCAATTTGGGCATGCGCTTGCTACGTTTCCTCGTGCACAGCCCGCGCTCGCTGGGCGTGAGTGAGATAGCGAAACAAATGGACATAGCCGTTTCCAGTTCTCATGACATGCTGCGTGTATTGGGTGAGCTGGGTTTTGTGTCCAAAGATGAGTCGAGTCACTGTTATCGAGCCAGCCCTCAATTTTTCGAGCTGGTGCATGACTATGCCAATCAATTTGGAGCTACCCGAAAGTTAAGGGGTGCCTTGGATGAACTCAGCCAGGAATACGATGCCTCCATTTACCTGGGCACGCTTTGGGGGCACCAATCGATCATCATCGCAGCTGCTGGCCGCTTGGGGTCCACCTACGCACTAGGTGCCAGCGGCCCCGCCTATGCGACGGCGATCGGAAAGGCCATCATCAGCCGAATGGATGAGAGCGAATGGCCCGAATACGCACCCGATCCTGACGAAGAGCCACTCACTGAGGCAAGCATTCGCGATCTGGACACTTTTCGGAAAGCCTTGCAACAGGCACGGGAAGAGGGGGTCGCCTGGAATATGGGGGAAACAGGCCCGACGGTTTCGGTAGCGGCACCCATCATTCAGCCCAACCCAAGGTGTAGCTACGGGGTCGCCTTTATTTTTGAAGAAACTGAGTGGCTGCCGGAAAGGCGCACGCACTATGCCCAAAACATTCTCAAATGTGCCACGCTGCTGAGCGAACGCCTGGGGCTGGTTAGTTAGAGCCACCGAGAAGCGGCGCTGCGCTTTCGCAGCTGCGAAACAAAGCCATTTTCTGCGCCTGGATCTACTCGACCGGGAGAGATTGAGATTTATCCTGAGGGTCGATGGATAAACCCCCAGTTTCTGATCAATAAACCATAACCCCTTCTATGAAAAAACTACTCTCCCTCATCGCCATCAGTGCGGTTGCCGTTTCGACCGCCGGTGCCCAGACGCTTATCTCGGATAACTTCAACAACGCCACCACCGCCTTCGGCAACTTCCAGGCGCAGAACTCCAGTTCCATCGCCGGATTCTCCTATTCCAGCAGCGCCGGAGTCGGTGGCGTCGGCCCGGGGCGGATCAACACCACTGGCACGGCCACTCATACCGGCACCGCTGATTACGTCGGAGCCGGAGCCGCTATCACTTGGGCGGCTGGACAAGAATACGGCGTAAGCATCCTCTTCACCGGCACATTCGGCACCGCGAATATCAATCAAGTCACGACGGGGGCAATCCGCAGCATCGGTTCTAACTTCCAAGGCGGCGGCTCGGGCGTTTGGGGGCAAATGCGGCAAAACAGCTCCGGGGATCCCTTCCTTCGCCTTTATCAGCAAAACACACAGGTCGGCAGCAACTCAGCTGCCTTCACCCTGACCAGTGGCAACTGGTATGAGCTCGAGACCCGCTTTTCGCTGACCAACGCCACGACCGCAGCGACCCTTGGCGTTTATCTCTACGACCGCGGCACCGATGGCACCGCCGCCCGTTCGCTCGTCCAGTCGGTCTCCGCTACTTCGGTGGCGATTGGGAACAGCGGGTTTAGCAACCCGACGTTCTACACCAGCTTCGGCGGCGGCAACAACTCGGGCAGCCCCATCGCCGCCTTCGACAACTTCAGCGTCACCGCCATCCCCGAGCCCTCCTCGGCCCTGTTGCTGGGATTGGGTCTGGCCTCGCTGGCTTACATCCGTCGTCGGCGGAAGGCATAAGCAGGGGACTGCAACATTAACGATTGAGCAAGGGGTGCCAGATACCCATTGGGGCAGGATTGGCAAATCTGCGATGAACGACGTTCAAGCTGCGGGGGCGGACTTGAACAATCTCCCGGGAAGCGATTGGCGCAAGGTGCTTTGGCGGAATTGATCTGAAGCTGGATAGCGGCGGATATGGGCTGAATCATACCATCTCTGCCAAATAAGTGGATCCGGAACATCGGCAGGATGCCGATGCCACGTGGCATTGGCATCTTGCCAATGATCCAAAAAATTCCAAGAGATGGTATCAGTCAATCGTTGAAAACGCGCAGCGCAGCAATGGGATTGTCACAGACCTGCGCGACAGCCATATATTCCCTCAGCTTTGCCATTTCATATGAAAAACTCCGAGACAAACCACCCCGGGAATGAACCAATGAACGTATCAAAACCAAGCGTTCCATTTCCCTCCGAAGAGCCTTCACCGCTGGTTACATCCAAGACTTGGATTTTCGACAACTGGCACCCCGGCATCTATGCCTTTATGCCCGCGGGCCTCTACGCGGGAAACCGCTTTCCCTCGCTCTGTGTCGATTACTCCCCCCGGGTTCCGGAGACGCTCTTGCGGGGCAAAGCCACCCCACCCTACATCACGGACGTTCCGCGCTTGGCTCTGGAGAGTGGTTTTTCATCGGTTCAGCTCAAATCGGGCGATCTGGCCTATCCGGCGTTTGGATTTTACGATCCAACCCGCCAACACGGTTGGATCGCGCTGGCGGAGCAACCGGAGGCTTGGGCGGACGTGCTGTGGGAAATCGAAGAGTCCGAAGACCGCAGCCAAGCCTGCTTCCGCATATCCACTCCGGCGATCCGCCGAAGCCCGGTTTATCTGATGCCCAAAATGCAGCGGGAATCCCCCGATGCCCTCCCCCGCCAAGCAAGTGAACTGCCCGCCATCCGCGTAGTAGCGGGCACGTATGCTACCTTGAACGACTGGCTGGACACCCTGTTCTCACTCCGCGCGGAGCTGTCCACCGAAGCCGGGGTGCCCGCAACCGTTCCCTTGTCCCACGCCTTTGATTTAATCGAGGAACATTACCACCGGGACAGCTGGAACGAGCCGATGGGAGTCTTTTTAACTGACAGCCGCCCGGGGGTAAACCTCCCCTTTCAGACCGGCTGGTGTGGTGGAATGATCGCGACCCAGGGCTTGCTGGCGAGTCGGCACCCGCAGACGTCCGCCCGCATCCGGAAGAACCTGAAGAGCTTTTTCGAACATGCCCCACGGCCCTGTGGACTGTTTTTCGGACGAGCGAATCTGGAGGGACAATGGACGGCTGATTTCGCGGCCGACACGTCTCGACCCTACACCCATCAGTGGACCCTTACGCGGCGCCAAGGTGACGCCCTGCTCTACCTCATCCGTCAGCTTCATGCACTGGACTCAGATGTCCCGCAAGCCTGGTGGGATGCGCTTCGCAGCGCCGCCGACTTCTGGGTCGGGCTCTGGGAGCGGGAGCAACAGTTTGGCCATTTTCTACATCAGGAGACCGGAGAGATTATCCTCGGCGGTTCAGCCTCCGGGGCGGTGGTGCCCGCCGCCCTGGTCGCCGCGCACGCGCATTTCGGAGATAGCCGCTATCTGGTGACGGCTCAAGCATCGGCCCGTATGTTTGCGGAGGAATTTCTGGCAAAAGGCCTCTTCACCGGAGGACCGGGCGATGCCATGCAAAACCCCGACAGTGAGTCGCTGGCCGCCTATGTCGAATCCTGTGCCGCCCTCTATCAGGCCACCGGTGCCGAAGAGTGGCTGCGCCATGGCCGCGCGGCCGCCGCCCTCGCCGCGACCTGGGTCATGCCCTATCATTTTGCCTTCCCCGCTGAAAGTGAGTTCGGGCGCCTCGACATCCGCAGCCGCGGATCGGTCTTTGCCAACACCCAAAACAAACATGCTGCCCCGGGGATCTGCACCCATTCAGGGCTGGGTCTGCTCACCCTCTTCCGTGCCACCGGGGATGAACGGCTGATGGATTTGCTGCGCGACATCGTGCGATTCCTCCCACAGACCGTATCCCGGCCCGACCGACCCATTCACGATCCCAGCGGCCAGGCGATGCCATCCGGATGGATCAACGAACGCGTCAATACCAGCGACTGGGATAACAATGTGGGTGGCATCTTTTTCGGCCCCTGCTGGTGTGAGGTTTCGGTTCTCTTGAGTTACGCAGAGCTGCCGGGCGTCTATGCCCGACGCGACCTTCGCAAAGTCTGGTGTCTGGATAACGTCGAGGCGGAATGGGTCGGCGAAGTGCTTCGCCTGAAAAACCCCACCCCCTACCCCGCCCGGGTCAACGTTTGGATTGAAGATGCCGATCAAGCAGCCAAGCCCATGCCGGTGCTCGAACGAGTAGCGGGGCAAAGCCTGTCCCGGGAAATACCTCCGGGCGATAGCCTGGATATTGCGGCTTAAATTTCATGAGGCGTTTCTTCCTGAAATGCAACCGGCGGGAAGCTTGATAAGCTTCCCGCCGGTCAACCCCCCAAAGTTAATGATGGAATTTTAAGCTGTTCGCCGCCGACGAAGGACGGTCACGACCGTCAGAGCAATCGCCAGAAGAGCCCAGGTGGAGGGCTCAGGGACAACCACCAGCGCCAGGCTGCCATTGTCGAAGTAGGCGCTGCGTCCGCCGCCGATGTCGAAGGCGTTGGCCAAACCGAAGTTGCTGATGTTGGCTGCACTGAAATACCCGGGCGTGAAAGTTGCTCCGGTGAGCAATGTGTAAGTGCCGTCGTTGATCGAGCTCCAAGTAATGGCTTGACCCGTGGTCGTGCGCAGGTCATCCACCCCAAAGGAACTGAACAAGCTGAATGTTCCCGTCAGGCTGAGGGACTGACCAGGGCTGAAGGCCAGAAGGGCTCCATTCGCCAGGTCCAGGTTGCCCGTGATGACACCCGTTCCTCCATCGGTGCCAAGAGTCGCATTAGCGCTAACATTGACGTTGCCGGTAATCGTCTGATTGATCAGCAAGGTGCCTGCAGTGACTTCGACACCACCGCCGAAGGTCTTGATGCCGCCGGTGAAGGCGACGACGCCGTCGGGGGTCATGGCGGAGAGGGCATTACCAGTGGTTTGGCCAACGGAATCAATGCCGGTGTAGGTGGTCAGCGAGTAGCCGCTGTTGATGGCGACGACTTGGTTGGCGCTGGCATTGATGCCGCCGCTGAAGTTGGTGCGACCGTCCTCGGAGAAAAGGTTCAGGCGGTGGGCGTTGGTGTTGTTGAATGTGATGTTGCTGGAGTAGCCGTTGGTGGTGGCTGCACCTTGGCGTCCGCCGATGTAGGTCTGGTTGATCGCGTTGGCGAGGTTGCTGTTGCCGGTGGTGCCGACCTCAACGGTGATGTTTCGGTTGAAGGTGTTGGCACCGAAGCCGGAGCCGAGCGCGAGCACGGTGGACTGACCGAGGGCGTTGTTGGTGTTGAGGGTATAATCATGGTTCGCAACGCTGTTGGCGTTCTCGAGCACGAAGGCGGCCTGCATCAGCGACAACTTGCTGCTGACCGGGGCGTAGCCAGTCCAGTCGCCGCTCAACTCGAAGG
>JBGSJQ010000111.1:0-6457 GCA_041741775.1 Terrimicrobiaceae bacterium
GACTGGCCGCCCTGCACGATTCCCTCGGCTGAGATAAATTCCCCTTCCAATGTAGCGTAGGCAAACCCAGGGGCCTGCGAACGAAGGCGGAATCCGGTTTCCAGCTGATCGACCACCAGCACGCCCGCCAGAAGATGGCGCGCCAGATCAGCGGCGTCGCCGGTGCCGCCCACACACTCCGAGGCCCGCCCGATGACGCCAAAAGGCAGATCCTGAACCTGGTGGCCGGAGCGGTTGATCCAGCTCGAGGGGATCACCGCCGCGCGGCCCAGCTTGTTGCGGGACAGCGTCAGGAGTGCCGACTCGGCGACCCCCGGGTCTTTGAAAATGATCGCCTGCAGCGCGGATCCGAGCGCGGCCTCCACCGCAGGGATGAACCGGGGTTCGACCTGAATGTTCTGCGCGAGGGCCCCCTGGATCGCCGGCGTAAAAAATGAGGGATTGTCGAGGCCGCGAAGGATGGCCTGGGTTCCCTCGTCAAAGCCCTCTCCCTGATCCTGCAGTTGGCGCAAAACTTCCAGCCGGGATTCGATGCCGGTTGCCTCCTTGCCAGCAACGCTCAGGACCGACTCCGCATCCTGCCGGGCTTGCTCGGCGGATTCATAAGCGGCCGTGGCCTCGGACACTTCGGCCTGGGCATGTTCGAGGCCCAGCCGCGAGGATTCGGCGCGGCGCGTCAGCTCCTCCAAGGCCGCAGTCAGCTCCCCGGCAATGCGCGTGGCCGTTTCGGATTCCCCCTGCAAAAGCCGCAGGCGTGTCTCGCCGGATTCCCGCCGTCCTGCCGCAGTCGAAATATCATTGCGCAACGACCCCATCCGCGCCTCGACCCGTGAGATCCCTGCGCTGGCTTCCTGGATCTCGCGCTCGATCGCTGCTCGCTCCTCACGGGCGGCACGCACCCGGTCGTTGTGCTCGTTCAAGGTGGTCTCATGCCCGCTCAGGGTCTCGATCATCTGGGTGAGCAGGGAATCGGTCTGCTCGATCTGCTCCTGCTGCGAGCGGATTTTTTCCTCGGCCTGCGCGATGTCCGAGCGATGGCGCTCGATCATTGCGGACGCCTCATCGCTGCGCTCGCGGTTCGTTTGGATCCGGTTCTCCGCCGAGAAAATCCGGTTACGCAGCGTCTGGAGCCCGTCACGGACAAGCGAGGACTCGCGATCCAGCTCGTCGATGCGCTCGCGAAACCCGGCCAGATCGGTCTCCTGGCGCGCAATCTCCAACTCATGAACCGACCGCGCCTCGTCGCCCTGCCCGAGCTGCTGGTGGAGCGACTCAAATTCCTCGGCAAGCGCACGGTAGTTCCGATGGGAAAGATGCGTGTCAAACGTCCGCAAATCCTGCATCAGGGCCTGATACCGCCGGGCCTTCCCCGCCTGGCGCTGCAGCGAACCGATCTGCCGCTTGACCTCCTTGATGATGTCCTGCACGCGAACGAGGTTGGCTTCCGTGTAGTCCAACTTGCGGAGGGCCTCCTTCTTCTGCGCCTTGTATTTTGTGATGCCGGCGGCCTCTTCGAAGATCGCACGACGGTCCTCAGGACGGCTGCTGAGGATCTGATCGATCTTCCCCTGCTCCATGATCGAGTAGGCGCTGCGGCCCACGCCGGTATCCATGAAGAGTTGGTGGATGTCCTTCAGCCGACACGGAGTCTTGTTCAGAAAATACTCGCTCTTCCCGTCGCGAAAAACCCGCCGGGTGATCCGCACCTCATTCCAATCCACCCCGAGTTCCTTTTCGCACTCCGCAAAGGTCATCGACACCTCGGCCATGCCCAGGGCCTGACGGCTGTCGGTCCCGCTGAAAATGACGTCCGACATTTCCCCGCCGCGCAGCGCCTTGGCCGACTGCTCGCCAAGAACCCACCGGATCGAGTCCAGGACGTTCGACTTGCCGCAGCCATTCGGCCCGACAATCGCGGTCACCCCCCGGTGAAAATTCAGAATCGTCTTCGGCGCGAACGACTTGAAGCCGATAATTTCCAGTGATTGCAGATACATGAAGCCTTCGTTGAAATAAGAACCGATCAGCCTAGTTGGATGACGCGGGGAGGCAAGCGAAAATGCAGCGGTAAAAGCCCTATATCAAGTGGAGAAAAACCAAACAACCACTACATATTGGGGTTTTCCTGCATTCCAAGGCCAGTCTGGAATTTTAATATTCGATTCCCTGCTGCGGAGGCTCAGGGCGGGCTTTGCGGGCCGAAATCCCCAGGAAGTTCTGCGGCGGCGTCCCAGCGGGAGGCGTAGGGGACTCCCGCCAACTTGCTGGCCACCGGGCCATCCATGTAGAGCGTCCGCGCCGGGAAGGCGATGCTCAGCCCCCTGGCCTGAACGACCTCCATGATCCGGCAATTCACACGCTGGCGGATGTCCATGTATTCGAGCCAGGCGACGGTCGAGGTGAAATAATAGACCAGGATGTCGAGCGAGCTGTCTCCGAAGTCGGTGAAGTTGACGAGAATGAATTCCTGGTTCACCCCGGGATCGTCGCGAAGGATTTTACGGATATCCTCCACGAGAGCCTGCATGTCGTCGGCGCTGGCCTCATACGAGATTCCGACGACCTGTTTGACCCGGCGCTTGGGCATTTGCGACCAATTGTTGACATACTCGTTGGCCAACACGCCGTTCGGGATCGAGAGCAAGGTCTTCGGCCAGGTGCGGACTTTGGTCGAGCGCAGGCCAATAGCTTCGACATTGCCATCGACCTTGTCAGAGACTTGGATCCAATCGCCCACCATGAACGGGCGGTCGAGTATGATCATCAGCGCCCCAAACGCATTTTTCAGTGTATCCTGCGAGGCGAGGGCCACGGCCGCCGTCCCGAGGCCAAGAGTCGCCAAAACTCCCGTCACGTTGTAGCCGAGGTTGTCCACGGTCATGAGCACCCCAATGACGAGCACAAAAATCTTGAGGGTTTTTTTGATGAGGGGGGCAAATCCGGAGAGGACAGAGTTGCTGCTGGTGGCGACGCGGGCAGCGAGGAAGTCGGCCAGCACGTCGCTCATGAGGATGGCGGCCCAGACCAGCGTGAGCATGGTGAGCCCCCGGAAGAGATTGCCGACGAAGTGATTCACCCCCGGGGACAAGGGCAGCACCAGCAGGGCAAGGTAGATGCCGACAATCAGGAGGAAGGCGGAGAGCGGCTTGGTGAGCGCCTCGAGAAACCGCCGGTCGAGCATCGTGGAGCGGTCGGCAAACCGGAGGATCCGGGCGATGACCGCTTTGCTCAGGATATTGCGAAACGCGAGGCTGAGTAGGAGCAGGAGAAAACTGCTGAGCAGCTGGCCGATGGTGAATCCGAAGACTTCCATTTCAAGGAACGCAATGATGCCCCGGGAGACTTCCTGCGCATGGACATTATCGTTGGTGACCCGGTTGGTGGCCTGCTCGACGGCACCCGCGACTCCGGCGACGGCCGCGCGCACCGCCTGGTCGCCCAAGTCGGGAGTGGCTTCGGCCAGTGGCGCGGGGGACTGAGCGGGCCCGGTCTGGCCGATGAGCCCCGGGTTCAGCAGGAACAGCGCACAAAGGACGGCGATGGCAAAAAAGGCGAGGCGCTGCACGGCTTAACCAGTGATTTTGGCAGGTTGGCCGGCGTGGAGATCGATCAGGTTCACGCAAAACAACAGACCGTCCCAAGCGTGTTCTGTCAAGTCACCCGCCCTGCGCGTCCGTATTTCACCATCAAAGGCGCAGCAGCCAGGTGTAAATGATCAGCCGGTCGCCGGGGATGTTCAGGTAATGTGGCCCGGGCACGACATTGCGGCTCATGACTGCAAAGAGGTGGCGCTGCCAGGCCGGCATCACCCGATCCGGACAGGAGAGGATGATTTCGCGACCTACCACATAAAAAGTTTCTTCCGGCGGGAAGGCGAACCGGCTGCCGCTGACCTCCTGAGCTCGCTGCATCATGCCCGGAACGTCGGGCTCCACCATGTAGCCATGGGAGGCCTGGACGACCCACAGTCCGCCTTCAAGCGGAGTGGCCGAGACCGAGCCAAGGCTCTCCATCGGATTTGCCCAGTCCGGGTCGAGGAGCAGGATGACCAGCTCACGCGCAAGAACTTTCACACGGCGGTTTTGCTCCAGGATGGTCGCGACAGCATGCTCGGGATTCGGACGGCGGACGACAAAAACCTGCGCCCCGTCCACGCGCTGAAATTCGTCGGATGCGAGGCGCCGGCCCAGCTCGTGCGGCGAGACGGCTCCGAACCGCATGGCCTCCCGGATTGCGACCCGGCCCCGCCGCCATGTGAGCATGATGGCAGCAATCGCCGCAGCGATCAGCACCGGGAAAAATCCGCCCTCAAAGAGCTTGGTCAGGCAGGACGCGAAGAGCGGCAGGTCCAGGCACAGGAGGGCTGCCAGCAACGCCCACGCCTGCCACTTCGGGCATTTGTTTCTGGCCAACAAGACCACGCCAAAAGCGATCGACGTGACGACCATCGCGGCCGTGACGGCAATTCCATAGGCGTTCGCCAGGGCCTCGCTGCGACGGAAGGCGATGACAAGAAAGATGCAGACGGCCCCAAGCACGAAGTTCACCAGCGGGATGTAAATCTGGCCGCGCATGTCCCGGCTCATGTGACGCACGAAAAACCGCGGGAACAGTCCGAGATCCATGGCCTGGCTGCTCAGCGAAAAGACGGCGCTGATCAGGGCTTGCGAGGCGATGATTGTTGCCAGGGTGGCCAGGACGACGAGCCCGATGCGCAGAGGCCCCTCGGGGACGGTCAGGAAAAACAGATTCGCGTCCAGCGCCTGCCCCGGATGCCGGATCACGTGCGCGGCCTGACCGAGGTAGTTCAGGACCAGCGCCGGGAAAACGATAAGCCGCCAAGCCCGAAGGATTGGTTTTCGACCGAAGTGACCGAGGTCCGCATAGAGCGCCTCCGCACCGGTTACAGCGAGCACGACGGCACCGACAATCGCCCATCCCCCCCATCCCCCGGCCGCTAACACGCGGATCCCTTCCCACGGATTGAAGGCCTTGATCACCTCCGGCGTATGAAAAACCTCGATGGCACCAATGAGCGCGAGGCAGGCAAACCAGACCAGCATCACCGGACCGAAAACCCCGCCCAGGCGTGCCGTTCCGAAGCGCTGCACCAAAAACAGGGCGACGAGGATCACCAGCGTGGCGGATTCCGACAGGTGGGCCCATTGTGGATGGATGGTAGCGACGCCCTCCATGGCGCTCAGCACAGAAATCGCCGGGGTGATCGCCCCGTCTCCCAGAAGCATCGCCGCTCCCACCACCAGCAGCGTCGTCATCGCGGTCCCGCTGGCCCAGGGTTTTCCCGACTCCCGCAGCAGCGCCAACAGCGCAAAAATCCCGCCTTCACCTTTGTAGTCCGCGCGCATCACGATGGTCGCGTATTTCACCGTGACCACCAGGAAGACGGTCCAGATAATCAACGACGCAACCCCGACAGCCGCCCCGGCCCCGGCCATCGCCAACGCCGTCTCGAAGGCGTAGAGCGGGCTGGTCCCGATGTCCCCAAAGACCACACCAAGCGCCATCAGGGCGAGCAGCGAATTCCGTTTGGGATCGGCGGACATGTCGGGTTTCCTACAGGATTCCCCCCGCCTCTGGCCAGCCCGTCTTCGCATTTCTGTTTTCTGCGGAGTTGCGCGGCGGCCCGCCGTCCTGTCAGTTTCGCGGGGCGTGGAAAATCCGGATTTGAAACATTTGTTGGCGCAGCACTTCGGGCACGGGGATTTCCGCCCCGGGCAGGAACGTGTCATTGAGGCGCTTCTGGCCGGGCGTTCCGCACTGGCGGTCTTTCCGACCGGCGGGGGAAAGTCGCTTTGCTACCAGCTCCCGGCGATCGTTCTCGACGGGCTCACGCTTGTCGTCTCCCCGCTGATCGCCCTGATGAAGGATCAGGTCGATGCGCTGGTCCGGCTGGGAATTCCGGCGGCCCGCCTCGACTCCACGCTCTCGGCCGCCGAGGTCTTTGGCATTTTTGAAAACATCGCCTCCGGCGACCTGCGTCTGCTCTATGTCGCCCCCGAACGATTCGTCAGCGAGGCGTTCATGGCCCGGATCCGCAAGGCAAAAATCTCCCTGCTCGCGATTGACGAAGCTCACTGCATCTCGGAGTGGGGCCACAACTTCCGCCCGGAATACCTCCGCCTCGCGGCTCTCGCTAAAAAACTGCGCATCCCGCGCGTGCTCGCGCTCACAGCTACCGCCACGCCGTCCGTGTCGGACGACATCCGCAGTGCGTTTCGCATCAAGCGCACCGACCACATCCAGACCTCGTTCCACCGCCCGAATCTCGCCATCCACATCACGCCGGTTTCTGCGGCAGAGCGTCTGGCGCTCCTTACCCGCAAGCTGACGGAGGACCGGTGCTTCCCCGCCATTGTTTATGTGACGTTGCAGCACACCGCCGAGAGCGTTGCGAAGCATCTGGCCCAAGCGGGCCTGCGCGCCCGCCCTTACCATG
>JBGSJQ010000112.1:0-16751 GCA_041741775.1 Terrimicrobiaceae bacterium
CGAAGGTGGTGCCGCCGACCTTGGCGAAGGAAGTGCCGTTGGTGGTGCGGTAGAGGCCGGGGTTGTTGGGCTCGCCGGCTTTGTCGGTGTAGCCGAGGAGCACGAGGTAGTCGTTGGGGTCGTTGAGCGACATGACGGCGCGTTGGATGCCCTCGTGGTTGTCGGGAAGGCCGGTGGGGGTGATTTTGGACCAGTTGGTGCCGCCGTTGGTCGAGCGGATGATGACGGTGCGGTTGATGGACTGGGCGACGCCGGCGCCGACGATGGTCTGGCCGTCGGCGGAGACTAGGGCTTCGTGGAACGAGTGGAGCTCGTCGAAGGCTTGGCGGGAGCTGGTGGCGGTCTGGCCGGAGAGGCCGGCGTCGGTGACGATGAAGATACCGCGATCAGCGCTGGCGAGGTAGGCGCGGTTGGGGTTTACGCGGTCGAAGGTGGTGCGCCAGCCGGCGATGCCGGACATGCCGCCGGGTTGGTAGCGCCAGGTGAGGCCGTTGTCCTCGCTGAGGTGGGCGGAGGCACCGCCGGTGAGCAACCAGCGGTTGGGATTGGCGACATCCTGCACGAGCATGTCGCGCCCGTAAACGCGGTTGGAGGCGGTGATCTGGGCGGCGGTCGTCCACTCCGGCACGTAGGCGTTGGTGAGCGTGATCTGGCGATCGGTCCAGGTGATGCCGTCGGGGCTGACTTTGGGAGCCCAGGTTTGGTCGCCGATCTCGCTGGCCCAGAAGGTGCCGTCGGCGAGGGTGGTGACGTTGGGGATGGATTGTTGGGGGAAAGTCGCCTGCGTGACGACGTAGGTGGACGGGGTGTTCCAGTTGGAGGCGGTGACGCGCCAGACGCCGGTGTTGGTGGCGAAGACGGAGACGCGGGAGGCGTTGCGGGCGATGCTGTGAACCCTGGGTGCGCCGTAGTAGGTGGTGGTGGCACCGCCGTTGTTCCAGACCTTGGTCCAGGTGGCGCCGCTATCGACCGAGCACCAGAGGCCGCCGGTGGTGCTCAGGCCGCTGATCGCCTCGGTGCCGACCCACATCTCGTTGGGGGCGGCGGGGAAAAAGTGGATGGTGGTGGCGCGTTCGTTGACGAAGGCGGTGCCGCCGATGGGGGCCCAGGAGCCGCCATTGTCGGTGGAGCGCCAGAGGCTGTTGGTCTGGCCGATGCGGGAGTTGGCCAGCCAGAGTTCGTTGGCTTGGGTGGGGTGGTAGAGGAGCTTGGTGGAGCCGCGGACGCGGTCGGGCAAGGTGTTGAGATCGCTGAGCCGTTTCGTCCATGTTTCGCCCGCGTCGGTGCTGGTGTAGAGATGGATGTTGCCGACAAAAGCGACGCGGTTTGCATCGGTAGGATGCACGGTGGCGGCGGAGACAAAGGTGGCGCCCTCGGTGAGACTGTTTTGAAGGAACTGCCAGTTGGCGCCGAAGTCGTCGCTGCGATAGAGGCCGAAGATATCGCCGTAGCCGTAGAGACGCCCGCTCGGGTGCTGGGCGAAGCCGCTGACCCAGCCGCCGCAATCCAAAGAGATGTCACGGTAAGGCGTCTGGGCCTGGGCCGAGCTAACTCCGGCAAGCAGGCAGATGAGCAGTAACTTTCCCAGGGCATGGATCCATGAACAGCACTGCTGTGGGTATATTTTTAAACCGGAAAATGAAAGACTTTGAGGACGAAAGACTTTCTTTACATGAAACCTCATTTTTACCACATAAGCATATGGAAAACTATTGTCGACGACCCTGTTACTCAACAGGTTAAAATGGGTCACCGGTTGGTGACGGAGGCGTGCGGTGAAGAAGGATCGGGGGAGCTGTGGGAATGCGAAACGGGGAAGTCGGTTGTGGAATCGGCCTTGTTTCACCTTATCTCCTGAAGGAAGCGCAGGCAAACGGCGGCTGTCCAAGCGAAGCCGCGGTCGCGCAGCCCCTCGCCGGTCTGGGCATCGAAGTTTTCGCGAAACCCCTGCTTTTCGCACATTTCACAGAAATCCTGCATCGTCCGGGCCGCTTCTTCCGGGTGACCGTGGAGCTGGAGCATTTCCACGACCTGCCAGGTGGACGGTGCCCAGATCGGGCCGAGCCAGTAGCCATCCGCCTTGTAGAATGAACTGCGCGGGCTCTCGGTGGCGAAGCCGTGCGCGGTGCGGAAACGACCGGGCTCCAGCAGTCCCTCGAGCAAGGTATCGGCAATCTTTCCGGGCAGTTCCTTGCCCAGGAGCAGCGGCCAGAACTGGCGCAGGCAGTCGCCTTGCGATCCGAGCGCGTGGCTGCCGGATTGTGGGGCGATAAAACGCTCGCCGGTCCAGGAGTGGCTCAGGAGGCGCTGGCGCAGTTCCGCCGCTGAGGCCCGCCAGCGGGCGGCATCACTGGAACGTCCGAGTTTTTCGGCAAGCAGGGCGAGCGTTTCCTGTTGTTGCACCAGATAGACCGAGAGGTCGGCGGATTCGCAGGGCAGGCCGCCGCAGCAGAGCGAGTCGTTGTCCCAACCGGATTCGCAGCCGTGGTTGTATTGCGCGATGCCATCGTGGTCATCGTCGCGGTGCGTGAGCCACCACTGCGTCCAGCGTTCCAGCGCGTGATAGGCGCGCTGCAGGTCGGTTTCGGGCGGGGAATAGTGCTGTAAAAGCGTCTTGAGCGCCCATCCGTGGACCGGCGGCTTGGTCATGGCATATTCGCGCCCCGCATCGGTGAAGTGGTCCGGCAGCATGCCTTCCTCCGTTTGATGCACAAACGGCAGCCACCATTGCTCCCAGGCCTGGCGGGGGTGTGCCTTCGCCAACGCGAGCGCGACGAAACAATGATCCCAGCTCCAGATGCCGATCATCGCATTTTGCGACATCATGACCGCCGGGTGTGCGTAGTAGCCCGCTGCGGGTGAGGTATTGGACCAGAGCACAAAGGCGGCCCGGCGCGCGAGGTCCGCCCAGCGGGCTGGAAATTCGCCAAAAGCGGCAAACCATTCCTCAAACCCGGCCTCCGTCTCCGCGATGATGGCATCGAATGCGGGCCGCGTAGCCGGAGCCACCCAGGTGGATTCAAACTCGGTCAACTCCAGTTCCGCCTCGCCACTGGCTGCCGCACTCAAGCGCAGTTGCGCCGGTGCCGTGTCGCTTTTGCCGGGAATGAACGGGGCCTCGCCCACCAGCCTGCCCCGCAAGGTCGTGGCCATGATGCGGGCACGCGCCGCATTGAGATTGAGGTGCCACCGCCCGGTCTCGCATTCAAACGATGACGAGTAGGGTTGATCGTAAACGGAGACGAGCAGGGTCGCTTCGCCGCGCAAGCGCACCCGCAGGGTCGAGGTGCCATCCAGGGCAAACTCAGCCGAGCCCTGCGCACAAGTGAGCCGCACCGATCCGGCAGAGACGGCCAATTCGGACGGCACAGCCTGACCCTGAACTTCCAGTTCCATGCGCAGAAGCGTGCGATGGGTGACCGCGCCGCGGGCCGTGCGAAGATACAGGACACCCTGTTCGGTTTCTGCACGGCTCGTCAGGCCCAGCCAATGCCTCCGACGGCTGAAGGGGGCATCGGCGATATCCAGATCGGAGGCGGTCGGTGATGGCATGTGAGAAAGATGAAGGGTTAACACGGAAACTGATTTTTGACAGAATTTACAGAATTTGGCGGAGGGGGGTGATTTTGAATTAGGAATTTTTAATGATGGGGACTCGGGAGGCAGAATAATTGGTGGCAGAATGATGGGGGCTGGAGGGGGCTGGCAGAAAAAGGCAGCGCATAAATGCGGAACTACAAACGGGGGAGCTCTCCTCTTGTGGAAAATCTGCGCTGCAACGGACGCGTAGAGACGGCCAGGCTTTCAAAATCGGCGTCAATCTGCGGCTCACTCTTCTGCGGGGACGAAGCGAAAAAAAAGAAGCAGGGCTGCCTCCCCCATGAAAGCAGCCCTGCCAACCCCAAAAAAACTAATTCTTAACGATTTGTTCCCGTGGACTTATGCTTTCGCACGTCGGCGGCGCATGAGGACCAGCGCGCCGAGTCCGCCGAAGAGCAACGCCACGGTGCTGGGCTCGGGAATGGGGGCAATGTCGGCATACGTTGTGCCGATACGAATTTCGTCGAGATAGCCACTGCCATCGCCGAACTTACCTAGGCGAACGCTGTCAAAAGCAAAGGCCGTGAAGCTGGTTCCTCCTGCTCCATTAAACGCGCTCGCATCTGTTGGCGTGCCAGAGAGGCTTGGATCAAGCCAGAAATGGGCTATTCCAGAGACCATATTGTAGCGGGCGACAAAGAATGTGGTTGCATTGGCGGTGATGGCGGTGGACGAGACGACCGCCCCTTGGCCCGCCACGCTGAAATTGCCCGAGTTAGCATTGCCCATGAAGTTTTGTTCACTCGCGCCATTGAACAATGAGACGCCGAACGAGTTGGCGTCCGTAGTGTCTTTCTGCATCAAGAACGAGATGTAGTAGGTGCCGGTGGCTGCCTGTGGTGCGAACGAGCGAAAGCTTTGGTTGAAATTATTTTCGTTACGTGCCGCTTGGCCGACGGTGGAAAGCGTGGAATACGTTAGACCAGTGCCAATTTCACCGAAGCCGGAGGAATTGGTGCGCCAGCTATCGGAGTTCCAACTAGCAGTCCAGCCGGTGCCGGTGTTCGCTGAGGAGGCCAAGCCTGTTTGCTGCGGGTAATCAAAACCCTCATAAGCGATGAGAGCGGCGTTGGCCGAAGAGGCAAAGCCGAGGGCGGCGGTGCCGGTGATCAAAAGCGCAAGGATGCGATTTTTTGTTTTCATAGGTTTCTGGAGTATTTTTGTATTTTTGGTGGAACTAAAAGTTGCCGACAGAATCTGCTCGACCTTCGAACATTCGCAATTTTCCCCTCACAACGCAACAATCTTGTGAGTAAACGTTAACCTGTTGAAGAAATGGGTTCCATCTGGCGGCTTGGAAAATGCGGAGCTGCTGATAAAAAAATACCCCATGCCCATCGCCCGACGCCCATCCATCCGCATGATAGCGAAGCTCGCGGGAGTCTCCCCCGCAACGGCTTCGCTTGCGCTCCAGAAGCATCCCCGCATATCAGAGGCGACGCGCGAGCGTGTGGCGATGATCGCGAAAGAGCTAGGATACAGCCCAAATGCGGGGCTGGCCCAGGTGATGCAATCCACCCGCAAGCGGGATCCGGAAAAGCCGGTGATTGCCCTGGTGACGAATGAGACGGTGCCCTCGCCATGGAAAACCCAGATCTTTATGAAGCGGTTTTATGAAGCGGTGACGGAGCGGGCGGATGAGTTGGGATATCAGATTGAGGAATTCTGGCTCAAAGCGCCGGGGATGAACGCCAAGCGGCTGAGCCAGATTTTCCGAACCAGGAACACGGCGGCGCTGATTATTCCGCCCTCGCTTCCGGGTGTGGGCAAGCGCCTGCCCTTTGCGGTGGATGGCCTCGCAGTCGCTGTTCATGGGCGGGTTTTCTGGAAACCGGAACTCCACCGCGTCCAGACGGATCATCTCTATAACACGATGTTGGCTTTCAAAGAAATGCGCAAACTCGGCTACCGGCGCGTTGGCGTGGCCACGTTCTATGGGGTGGAAAAACTCCATGGGCACGAGATCGAAAGCGCCTACGGGTATTATTACATCCGGAACCTCCTTGGTCCACTCATCCCGCCTTTTCACTCGGAAACGGGAACGGGGGCAGATTTTTGGAAATGGTTCAAGAAATACCGGCCAGAGGCGATTTTGAACAGCCATCCATTCCTCGTGGACGACTTCCGGAAACGCGGCATCCGGGTGCCGGAGGACGTCGGGCTGGCGATCCTGGGGGTAATTCCCGAGTTGGGTGACGTGGCGGGTATCGACATCAACGCCCGGGCCGTGGACCGCGCGCTGGTGGATATCGTGGTCGCGCAGATCTTGCAGCACGAGCGCGGCGTGCCGGCCATTCCCCACACCACGACCTTCGAGGGGTTCTGGCAACCGGGGGGAACATTGCGAAAACAGCGGAGCTGAGAGCTGCCAAGGATTTTTCTCTGCATGTTTACGGAAAAATTTCCGGCCTCATCGCATTTAGCATTTACCCTTTCAGGGTAGGACGCGGTTTTGCACAACCCCAAGGCAGGTCGTTCCTCCCAACCTTGGACTAAAGGATCGTTTCCCTTTCAGGGAAATCATCACCTCTGTCGGCAGATAGCTATTGGCTCGGGGGAAGGTAAAATGGATCCCGCCAGTTGACAGGAAGGTTTTTTTTGGCAAGCGACTCGGCATGTCCGTCCATGAAGCAGGCGTTGATGGTGCCATTAAGAGTTCCGGGTTTGCCACCAAAGGCTGGCCATCTCAAACGTGCCGCCTCGTCGATCTGCCATCCGTTAAAATCGTTTTCGGGAGAATCGCCAGCGTTATCGATGAGAAAATAGGTGGAGGATATCTTCTGAAATGCGAGGAGAGTCGGAAAGGAACCTCCTCCGGCCATGTCGCCATCATTCACAAAAATCTTCCCGTTTCGCACATATCCACTACGGAAGCCGCCACCGGTTCCGCCGTCTTCCGCGACCTTCCGTGTGCGGCCGGGAACGAGAAAAACCCCCGGAGGAAGCTGATCCTTTTTGAATTTTGTGAAGACTTCCTCCAGAGATGACCCCAGTCCGAGATAGGTTCCCAGGCGCTCATGCCACGTCTTGGTGTTGTCCGGCCGCCAGTCGCTGCCGCTGGGAAACGTTCCGTTGTCCGCGTAGTAGCTTTGGTGCGCAGCGTAGATTTGCTTCATGTTGGAAAGCGACTTGGCGATATGGGCTTTGCTTTTCATCCCACCGATGGCGGGGAATATCAGGGCGGCTAGGATTGCGATAATCGCGATGACGACAAGCAACTCGATGAGCGTGAATGCTGCGGCTTGGCGGGGGGAGGTTTGCATAGTTTTTTACCAGCGGGTATAGCGGGCGGGATCGTCACCCTGGGACTGATCCACCAGAAAGCCCGGCACGTAATATTCAGTCGCCTGGGGCGGCTTGCGCAGGGCGAGGCGCATGGAGAGGGGGATGTCGGAAGCACCCATGCCACCGCCGCCGAATTGATCGAAGATGCGGATAAGAAGTTCGTTTTCCTGACCCGGTTTGAGCATCCATGCGGGCACCCGGTAATTGCGTGCCTTTGAATAGGCGAGCGGGTCAGACGGGCCGATGCCACCAACCCGATTGCCGTTGATATAGGTGGTGTCGTGGTCGTCGAGAACGCCGAGCACGAGGTCGGCATCGCCGGCTCCCTTCCATTCCGGGGGAATGACGAAGCGGTGACGCAACCAGAGCGAGCCATCGATCTTTTCCAAATCCACACGGCCGAGGCGGTTCATGGCCGGCATTTTGACATTTTCCCACTTCGCATTTGCGGGTGGCGTGGTGGGCGGAGTTTCCACATCCTTGCTAGGCTCCGTGCTGGAGGTGGAGGACGGGAGTTCCTTCTCCATGACGATTTGCCAGTCACCCGACAGATCGATTGGGCGGAAGGGATCGGGCGCAAAGTTGAAGAAGGCCTTGTCCGCCGCGAACGTGCCGCCGAGATTGGCCAGAATCTGGGAAATCGCCCGCGTCCAGCGCCACTGGCTGTAGCGGAAATATTTAAACCTGGCTGCGTTGAGGGAAACGGGGTTGCCTTGGAATGCGATCAGCACGCCTTTGCCGACTGCTCTTCGTGCGAGAAGCCCATTGGCTGCGGTTTCGACTCCGGGGGTTGGCTGAATGAGCGGCAGGTCTTCATCGACGCGCAGGCGGAGGTCCGAGATGCCAAGCCCCTGAAGCTCCGGCCAAGCGGGCAGGGGTGCAGCGACTTTGCCGTAGGGGGCGCTCTGCGTTTTCATTCCGAATGCGGAAACTTCGGCGCCCATGCCGAGGAGGAAAACGCGCCCGCCTGCATTGAGGACGGCCTGCACTGAGGCGGCGGAGGTGGTCGAACCCGGGCCCACGACCAGCAGGGAACCGGGGGGCAAATTGCCCGCTGCTTTGTTGAAATTCAGGGTCATGGACTGCAGGAGGCTTTGCTCCTGATCAGACCCGAGAAAAAATGTGGGCCTTGGTGCCACAATCGGGAGCGTGGCGGCGAGTTCGACAACGCGCCGGGCCATGAGCAGGGCCATCGGGTCGGGCCGGCTTTCCACATCCAGCGAGCAGGAAATGAGGAGCCCCTTTCCGTAGCTGAGTTGGAGCAGCGGCGAGTAAGCCAGATCGAATTCGCCTTCAAGAATCGGGGTCCATCCGCTGTGGTGGGGCTTTTCCCATGCGGAACTGGAAACGGACCCACGATTGGTCACGCGGTATCCATATTGGGGGTAGCCCTTGCGTTTTGCCGAGTCGGCCAGGTCGGTCACATTCCTCGGCGGCACGAGATCGCCACTGCCCCGCCAATCGGAAAAATCCCGCCCGTCCAAACCGGCAATCAGCGGGTTTGTGGATTGGGTCGAGACTGGCCAGAATTTGCGGTTGACCCACTGGTGAACCCGCAGGCCCGCATTGGCTCGGAGCCAATCGGGATCTTGCGAGAAAAGCACGGCACGGGCTCCGGCAGCCACCGCCTCCTCGAATTTTGCCACCGGGAAGGCTGGGTCTGCGAGCGCCTTGCGCCCGACTACCAAGACGCTTCCCGCCGGCACGGGGGCTCCCGTCCACGGGGTCACGGAAAATCCCACTTTTCGCAAGGTGTCCGAGGTTTGGCCTTCGGGGTCGAACGCCAAGACCGGCGGGAGTTTGGTCTCGGTGGGTTTGGGATGGATGCGGAGCTGGGTGTTGTCCTTGATCGGGGACACGGGGGTCGCGCCGGTGAAGGCGATCTCTGCGGTGATCGCCAGATCGGTCTTTTTACTGACTTCCGGCGCGGGAAACTCGATGGGCACAATCGCACGGGAGCCCGCAGCGACTTTCCCTTCGAGTTTACCGGTGAGTTCACCCGCCTGCCAGGTTGCGGCGTAGGAGACTTCATCCGGCGAATCGTTGATGACCACGAGTGAGCGGCGGACGGTTTCGCCGGACTGGAAGTTGTTCTCTTTGGCCACCCATTGATCGGCCTCGCCCGGCCCGCCGATGTAGGCGAGAATCGGTTGGATGCCCTCCCAATACGCAAGGCCGGCGGCGCTCAATTTTGCGGGTTCGATCGGCGTCTCGTCCACCCAGCTGGCCGGAACGACCGGAAAATAAAAGCCGGTGCGCCCGGGCTGGAAGGCTTCGATTTTCTGGGTTCCTTTGGCTTCGGAGCCGATTGGGTTTTCCCATTGGTTCATGCCGAGCGGAATGCCCCAGGTCCGCCACGCACGCCAGATGCGACGGAAGGAAACTTCCTGGAGGGCTTGATAGGGTTCATAGGAGCCATAGCCCTCTCCGCCACCGATTCCTCCGGGCCAGCCGGTGAAATTTCCCGAGTCGAGGTTGAACTTGGACTTTACTCGGTCGCGGTAGTCCGGGGATTCTTTTTCAAAGGAAGCTGCTCCCAGCTCTGCTGCGAGAAATTCCGTAGCCAGCGGTTCGCTCTCCGTATTCCACGAGGCCCGCGCGCGGTGCATGTCGGCTGAGAAGGGGGTGCAAAACTCCACAGCTCCGTAGGGCATGTCGCCCGAGGCGGCCCATACAGACGGGGTTTCCTCCTGATCCTGCAGGGGCGTGAGACCGAGGTAGTGGTTGACGGTTTGGAAATCCCCGACATTCGCATTCGAGTGGGAGGCGAACGGACGGGACGGATCAAACGGCCGGAGCGCATCCAGAAGCGCGATGGCGGGCGCCACGTCCTTGTTCTGGCTCTCGGCGAGGGCTTTGCGATTGCCAAGGCGCAAGGGGTTCTGATCGTCCGAGGTCATGAACTCATTGCCGAAAAAGAGGTAACCAAGCACGGAGGGCGAGTTCCTCACTTTTTCGATGTGGGCTTTCGACACCCCCAGCCACCGCTGATACGGCTTTTCGGGCGGAGGAGAGGCTGCCCAAGGAAACACGTCGTCCGTGCGCGGCACCGGCATGAGCATGAGTATCCCCGCCTCATCGGCCCACTTGGCGTAGTCGGCTCGAAAATCGGAGTTCCCCCTGCGGAGCAAATCGTTGGGCCAAATTTCTGTCAGCGAATAGCCTTTATTCAGCGAGCGTCGGAAGAAGCTCATCGCGACTTCTTTCATGCCGCCGGTCACATCCGCGTTGGCCCCGATGAGGCGACCATGAAAATTCCTTCCGTTCAGCTTGATGTCCTTGCCCACGACCTCGATTTCCCGGAAGCCAAAGCGCTCGCTGCGCTCATCCTCCACACCCGCGCCTTTGACTGCCAGGTGAAGTGTATAAAGATTCGGCCTCCCGATGTCCCACAGCCGGGGATCGGGCCATTCCCATGATGCCTCAAACGCCTTGCCCGGCTCGGCGGTGACCTCGCTCGTCCAGGTGCGGACATCTTTCCCGCCGGGCCACTCGCGCACCGTCGCGCTAAGTGTCACCGGAGTCGCAGCGCGAAGTTCCTCAATCTCGCCGCGAACCGACAGTAGCTTTTTGGTCACGGATGTCGTGATCTGAAACGGCCCGAGCCGGGGGCCCGACGGAAGCGACCGCAGCCAGACATTGCCCACCACACCTCTTTGGCGGAGCCCGCCATCCCCCTTGTCAGCGTAGTCTTCCCGCATGGCAATCAGGAGATCTTTTTCGCTCGCAGTAGCGGTGACCAGCACGGACAGTTCCACCGTTTGTCCCGGCGTGACAAACTTCGACAGGTCCACCATCCCGCCCGGCCAGCTGATGTCGCCAACCTTCTTGCCATTCACAAAGACGCTGGCATCCGTGCTCACCCGCTCGAGGTCCAACTCGATCTTCCTCCCCTTCCAGTCTGCGGGGATGGCGATTTCGCGCTGATACCAGCCGCGGAAAACGTTATCCAGATAAAGCCGGGGAGGATTCGATTCGCTGCGGAAGCGCACGTCGGGCCAAGCCGGGGGACGCCCGACGAAGGAAGGAAGCTGGGCATTTCCCCAAACCTCTTGGGAATTCCACGAGCCAGGCACCCGGATGGCCGCCCACTCACCACGGGGAGGTTCGTCCGAGCCTGCGACAGCGGGCTGAAACAACCAAAGTCCATTGAGAGGAATCTCCGCCCGCGAGGCAGACTGGGAAACAACCGGCTCTTCCCCCCAGAAAAACTGTTCGCCCGGTGGCAGCGCCACCGAGGGAGAAGCGGCCTGCAAAGAAGTCAAAGCAGAAATCCCAACGGCGAGCAGGGCACAGGCTCTGCCCACCATCAACCTCTGCAAGTTCCAGAATGGCATCACTCGGCCGAGAGCTTTAGGTCCCGTGCGTCTGCCACCCCATTGGCACCCATGATATTAAAAAACACTTGAACCGAGCTGGCTCCGGGCGGAATCATCACGTCTTTCTCCAAAGGCTCCCAGTCGGGAACATTTTGGGAAAATCCAGCGTAATATTCACCGGGCATCAGCTGGGAGTTCGAATCAAAAAAATTCACGCCAATCTGAACACGCCCACCCCAGTCGCTGGCAACCTTGTAGTCGGAGACCTTCACCAGCCCGGAAATTTTCAAGGAGGTCCACGCCGGGTTCAACGTGATGGGCTCGCTCTGCGAGATGCCAATATGAGCTCCCTCCGGGTCAAGACATTCCAAACGCGCATACGGCTGCCCCTTGTCGTCTGTTTCCATGATGACTTTGTTGGCCCAGTTCTCCGACGTGTCGGGCTTCCCACCCAAAAACCCGCCCGGCTTCCACCCGGCATAGAATTCGCCGGAAACACCGGAAAAATCCCCTTCCGTCAAAATGTTTTCCGGAGCTCCCTCCGTCTGAGCTCGGGCGGGACTCATGATCAAAAGAGCACAACTGACTGCGACAAGCACTAGGGAGAATTGGGGGAATTTCATGGAAATCAATAATTCCTTGCCAGTCACAGTTGTCAAAGGCTTAAAGAAAGAGAGTTAGTTAACGTTCACTTAAATGAACGCTTTGATTTACCAGCGGTAATAGCGGGCGGGGTCGTCGCCGAGTTCGTTGGCGGGTAGGAGGTCCGGGGTGAGTGGGAACGCTAAGATGACGCCGCGTCCGACGGGCTTGCGTCCAAGGAGGCCGTTGGCAGCGACGTTATTTGGTTCAGGAGCCAGTAGCGGGATCTCGATTTCCGAGCGGAGTCGCAGATCGGAGGGCGAAAGTCCGACAGCCTCCGGCCATGGAGGCGACGCCGATGCGCCCCCCAGTTTTTTGGGAGCAAGGGTGAATCCGGCCGTATTGGCCACCGCGCCCAACAAGAGCACGCGTCCACCATTTTTCGCGTATGCCTCCAGCGCATTGGCAGACGGTTCTTTGCCGCCGGCCCCGATGATCAGGAGACCGGGCTTGGAAAGCAGGGAGTTGGCCTTCGTAAAGTCCAAGCCCATCGAGGTGAGCAGTGTTTCTCCTTCGGTGCCGCCGATGTAAGTGGCCTTGAGGGCAAGCGGGGCGGGACGCTGCAGACCATGCCAAAAATCGGGATGCCCGCGCGCAAGACGTCCAGAGGACACCGGGGCTGATGGGGCCAGTCCGTCAGACCCCAAGCCTGACGACCCCCGGAAGCCGGTTTCCCCGGGAGATCAGCGGACTTCGGTGGTCGCGCCGAACACGGTGCGGCGGGCGACGGGCAGGGTCGCGGTGATGGTGATGAATTGCTTGAGGTGGATATCCGCCGCCGAGGAGCCGACCATGAGTTCGTAGGGGCCGGACTCGATGTTGAGGGTGTTTTCGATGCCGTGGAAGGCTAGCAGCTCTAGGGGAATCTCCACGCGCACGGTTTTTTGTTCGCCTGCGGCCAGCTCGACGCGGGTGAAGGCTTTCATTTCTTTGAGCGGGCGGATGATGCTCTTGTGGATGCCTTGGAGGTAAACCTGGGGCACGGCCACGCCTGGGCGGGTGCCGGTGTTGCGCACGGTGAAGGTGAACCGCAACGCGCCGTCGGGGGCGACGGTATCGGATTCGAGTTTGAGGTCGTCGAAGGCAAAGCCGGTGTAGGCGAGGCCGTAGCCAAAGGGGAACAGCGCCCAGGCGTTTTTCTCGGGGAAATCGCAGTAGCCATTGGGTGAATTAGGATGACGCGCGTAGTAGGCGGGCGTGTGTCCTGTTGTCTGCGGCCAGCTCATGCTGAGGTGACCGGAGGGCTCGATGTCGCCGAAGAGCAGGCGGGCGATGGCGTGGCCGCCTTGTTCGCCAGGATAACCGGCGGCGACGATGGCGCGGCAGAGGCCGGAGACGCCGGCGAGGGCTTGGGGGCGACCGTAAGTGAGGACGAGGATAACGGGTTTGCCGGTGCCGGCGAGCTCGCGCAGCAGTGCCTCCTGCGGTGCGGGCAATTCGAGGCGACAGCGGTCATGGCCTTCGCCGCTGAGGACCATGGATTCTTCGCCGAGTGCGGCGATGATGACGTCGGCCAACTTGGCGGTGGCCACGGCCTGCTCGAGGGCGTCGCTGGCGGAGTGGAGATCGGCACCACGGCGGTCAGTTTGGGAGGACTGCAACGCACTGTCGTTGGGGTAGAAATCGCTGAGCTGAGAACCCGGCGCGTAGTCCACGGTGATGCCAGCGGAAGCGGCGCGGGCGCGCAGGCCTTCGAGAATCGTGACGACGGGAGATTGTTCGCTTTTGAGCCCGTAGTAATCGGGACGGCGCAGGCGGGCCTGTGCGAAGGCGTAGTCGGCGAGGAGCACGCCGGGGTTGTCGGCGCAGGGGCCGATGACGGCGATGCGGCTCACATCGGAAAGCGGCAGCAGTGCGGCGTCGTTTTTGAGGAGCACGAGGGATTGCTCGGCCATCTCGCGGGAGAGGGTGATCAGCGCGGAGGAGCGCAAGGTGATGCTGGGGTTCGTTTTAGCTTTATCGTGGATAATAGGCGGCACGGCACGGGTGGAATCGAGCAGGCCGAGTTTTTCCTTGAGCGCGAGCACGCGCAGGACCGAGGCATCCACCAAGCTCTCGGGAATCACGCCCTCGCGCACGAGCGTCGGGAGCTGGGGGATGAAATGGTCCGGGGTGGGCATTTCCACATCGAGCCCAGCGAGTTTGGCGCGGGTGGTCACGTCGCGGGCATCGCGGCAGACCTTATAGAAGAAGGCACATTGGTGGGAGAGGCTGAAGAAGTCGGTAACGGTGAGGCCGTCCCAGTTCCATTGATCACGCAGGAGCGTCGTCATCAGCTCGCGGTTGAAGACGCAGGGCACGCCATCCATGTCGTGGTAGCCCATCATCAGCGCGGCGAGCCCGCCTTCGCGAATGGCGGCTTCAAAAGGGAAGGTGAAGTTGTCGTGGAAATCGCGTGGGGTGATGTGGCAAGTGGCGAAGTTGTGCCCGCCTTCGCAGGCCGAGTAGCCGGCGAAATGTTTGGCAATCGCCGCAACGCCGTCGCGCAGTTCCGCACCACGAAGGCCTCGGGTGTAGGCGATGCCGAAGGCGGCGGCGAGGATGGGATCTTCGCCGTAGGTTTCCTCGCAGCGCCCCCAACGCGGTTCGCGCACGATGTCGAGCACGGGGGACAGCACTTGGGTGACGCCGAGGGCGCGGAGCCGTTGGCGTTCGCCGGAGGCCCAGCGTTCGGTGAGCGCGGGGTTCCAGGTTTGGGACTGGTTGTGAGCTTGCGGGAAGACTGTCGCACCGGGGGCGATGAGGCCGCAGATGGCCTCGTCGAGCATGATGGCAGGGATGCCACCGGGGGCATTTGCGCGCAGGTAGGCCTGGGCTTGGCCGACGTTGTCCACCGCTTGGGCAACACTCGTTTCACCATCGTCCTGAAGGCAGATCAGCCAGCCGATGCCGTTGGCGAGGGAGGCTTGGGCTTTGCTCTCGGAAAATTTCCGGAACTCGCTGAGAGAGTTCATGAAGACGCAGGAAAGCTGCGCGGCTTTTTGTTCGAGCGTCAGCGAGGCGAGATGTGATTGGATGTTCATAAATTCTAGGTGTTTTGTTTCAGAATCGGTAGGAGCGACCGCAATTGCGCCGCGAGATTTTCAGCCATCAAGGTGTGAGCTTCGGTGCTGGGATGCAGGAGGTCGCAGGTCAGGCCGTTCAATGAATTCAGCAAATCCGTGCCTTCGAGGAGATATACATTCTGGCTGGCAAACTCGCGGATCACGCAGCCCATCTGATCGAAACCGTGAAATAGCACGGGGCCGTCGAGCACCACACGCCGGACTTTTGGCGGGAAGCTTTTCCCATCCCCGGCAGTCGCTTCCTGTTGCATCTTCGCGAAGCAATCGTTCTCGAAGTCGAGGATGTGGCGATAGACGCGGTTGAATGTTTCGCCGCTGGGCCAGACCTCCACGGTGCTTACGGAGGATGCCAATTTCAAAACCTGGCCAACGTGACGACAAGGCGAACGCAAGGACCCGGAATATTCTGCTGGGAATTGGCGCTAGGGAGCGCATGGGGATGAAAATTGTGAATGGCAGAGTTTCATCTTGATGAAAACCTCACTCATTCCAAATCATTAATTGAAAGAGAATAGGTTATACACCATCAACCCACTCACCCGGCAGGTGAAGGGTCCGAACTCGATCGTTCTGCCATAAGTCCTTCCATCTGTGTGAATCTTGTTAATCTGCGGCTAAAGCTTCTGCGGTTTTTAGGATGAATGAAATCCAGACGGGGGGGCTGGGCCTCCACAAAAATTCGGCAGAAAATGGCGTCAATCTGCCGTGACTTTGACGCGGACGAAGCGTTTGGTTGAGGTGGCGGTGGCGTCAGTCACGGTCACGCGCTCGAAGGTGGCGTCGATTGATGTAGCACTTTCGGTAGCGGAGCCGTTGGTTGCCCAAGGATCAGTGACGCCGAGGTCGTTGGAGAACTCGACGGTGTAAGTGATGCCGGGAGCGGGTGACGCGGATGACTTGCGGCGGATAAAGGTGATCTGGAGTTTGCCGGCATCACCGCCGGTTCCGAGGCCGACCAGAGGGAGTCCGGCCGTGCCGGTGGGAGCGAGCACGGCGGCGTTGGGCGTGGCGAGCGTGCTCCCCTGCCCTGCCCCAGAGCCGATCATGTTGAAGGCGTATTTGAGGAGGTTGGCCACACCGTCGCCTGCGGGGGTGAGCAGGTCTTGCGAGCCGTTGGTGGCGAGTCCATAGGTGCTGCGGAAGGTCGCCAATCCGATGGTCGCTTGGGTGTAGGGCGTGACCGCCGCATACGAGCTTCCCATGCGGAACTCGTCGATGGTCATGGCATTGAGCACAGCGGGACGCAGGGCGATCGTGGCGAGACCGCCGTAGTCCACCGAGACATTCAGCGTCGCGTCCGGGGTGCCGAGCGTCTGACCGAGGGTGGGGTTTACCCAGAGGTTCATGGTATCCGTCGCTCCCGCACCAAAGTTGATTTTGATAACCAGCAGCGTCGGGGTGTTGAGCGCGAGGCTGCCGGTAGTCGGCACTGGACCGGCGGCGTTTTCGTTGAGGGACCAGCCGGTGGCGGTGTTTTCAACGAAGACATTGCGTCCGGTGGAACCTTGCAGGTTGATGCGGAAGGCCTGGGCGGTGGCGCTGGAGGTTTGCGCGAGCATGGAGACGTAGAGGCTGGTGCCATCCACGCCGAAGGCGGCACTATTCGAACCGCCGATGCGTTGGCTGAGGAACGGATCGGTCGTCATGTTGCGATAGGGGTAGAGGGTGTCTCCCCAGGTCGCGTTGTTGGGCTTGCCGGAGCCGCCGGAGACGGTGAGCACGTTGTTGCCTTGGCTGTAGGTGAGACCCGCAGCCACGTCCAAGGTGGTGCCCCAGGTTCCGCGCCAGCCGGTGCTGGTGCCCGAGGGCGAGCCGGTGGCGTTGGTCGCGGGCAGGCCGT
>JBGSJQ010000113.1:0-8304 GCA_041741775.1 Terrimicrobiaceae bacterium
GACGACCTTGGCGCGCATCTCCTGGGTGCGGGCCTTCATCTCCTGCTCGCTGGCGACAGCGGCGGCGCGGCGCATTTCGGCTTTGGCCTGGGCGACGACCTTGTCTGCCTCGGCCTGCTCGGCCTGGAGCTTGGCACCGATGTTGTCGCCGATGTCGACATCCGCGATATCGACAGAAAGAATCTCAAATGCGGTGCCGCTATCGAGCCCTTTTTGGAGGACTGTCTTCGAAATGCGGTCTGGATTTTCCAGGACATCCTTATAGGAGACGGCGGAGCCGATCGAGGTGACGATGCCCTCGCCGACACGGGCGATGATGGTTTCCTCGGTGGCGCCACCGACAAAGCGGTCGAGGTTAGAGCGCACGGTCACGCGGGCGCGCACCTTGACCCCGATGCCATCGCGGGCCACCGCATCAATTGTGATCTTGCCGGTGGCGGGATTCGGGCAGTCGATGACCTTGGGGTTGATGCTGGTGCGAACGGCCTCAAGGACGGTTTTGCTGGTGCCCTTGATCGCCAGATCGATCGCGCAGGCGCGGTTGAAGTCGAGCGTGATCCCTGCCTTGTCGGCGGCAATCAGCGCAAGGACGACGTGCGCAACATTTCCCCCGGAAAGGAAGTGCGCTTCCAGCAGGTCGGTCTCGAGTGGAATGCCGGCCTTGACGGCTGTAATCCGGCTGTCCACCACCATTCCGACGGGGACTTTACGCAGGCGCATCCCGATCAGCTTGGAGAACGGCACCGGAGCGTCTGCAATTTTTGCACGGAGCCAGACACCGAAGAAGTTGGCGAGCACGAGGACGAGGATCAGTCCGACGACAAGGACGATTCCGAAAATGATATAGGCGGCAAGAGAAGTGATCATGGGATAATTGGTGCTTAGGAGCCTCGAATATGGCACAGGAGGCAGAAGATGCTCGAAAAAAATTCCTTTTGTTTCCAGTCGCCAGCCGCGGGGGACGTCGATAAGATTCTTTGTATGAATGAGGAATTTCCCCAGGCCCACCTTTCATCGCTGTGGGCCCCATGGCGAGTGGAGTATTTTCAGGCTGAGCACCGCACGGGCTGGGATTTTTTGACCGAGGCCGCGCAGTCGGATGACGACGCGGCTCACCTGGTGGTGAAGCGTGGGAAGTCCGCGTTTCTGATCATGAATAAATACCCCTATTCCGCCGGGCACCTGATGGCGGTGCCATACAGGAAGACGTGCATCATGGCGGATTTGGCGGCGGACGAGGTCCTTGAGCTCTGGGATTTGGTCATCCATGCCCAGAAGCTGCTTGGCGAAGCGGTCAAGGCGCAGGGGTTCAACGTGGGATGGAACCTTGGCCGTGCATCCGGAGCCGGGGTGGGCGATCACATTCACATCCACATCGTCCCGCGCTGGGTGGGCGACTCGAATTTCATTGCTGTCATCGGCCGCACACGGGTGATTCCCGAAGGCCTCCAACCGCTCTACGAACGCCTGATCGCCATCCAGAAGGAGCTGGCATGAAATTTTCCGCACTCGGGGAGCGGCTGGCTGGTGGCAGCGGGATCGAGCACCTCATGGACGACCTCGGCCATGCGCTGTCCGGGGCGGGGCCGGCTCCACTCATGCTTGGCGGCGGAAACCCCGCACACATCCCCGGCATGGAGGCCGTCTGGTCGGCGCGGATGCGGGAGATCCTGGACGATCCGGCGACCCTGCGCCGAACCCTTGCCATTTACGACCCGCCCCGCGGCAATCCCGGCGTGATCGAAGCGCTTGCCCAGCTTCTCCGCAGCGAGCTTGGCTGGCCAGTCGGACCCGAAAACATCGCCGTCACCCCTGGCGGACAAACCGCGTTTTTCTTTCTGTTCAACCTCTTTGGCGGACGCCGTCCGGACGGCACGCCGGGGAAGGTCCTTTTTCCGCTCATGCCGGAATACATCGGCTACGCGAACCAGGCGCTGGAGAGCGGCACGTTTGCCTCGCTGCGCCCGAAGATCGTTCGCACCGCCTCGCACACTTTCAAATACCATATTGATTTTGACCAGCTGAACCCTGGCCCCGAAGTGAGCGCGATGTGTGTTTCGCGTCCGACGAATCCCAGCGGCAACGTCATCGCCGACGACGAGCTAAGGCGGCTCGATGAGGTGGCGGCACGTTGTGGGATTCCGCTGATCATCGACAATGCCTATGGCTGGCCATTTCCCGGGATTGTGTTCGGCGAAGCCACGCCGCTGTGGACCGGACAGACGATCCATGTGATGAGCCTCTCAAAGTTTGGCCTTCCCGGCACGCGCACGGCGTTTGTCGTCGCCCCGCCGGAGATCGCCTCCGCGGTGTCCTCGATGATGGCGGTTTCGGGCCTGGCCAACGGGAATTTCGGACAGGCCATTGCCGGGCCGCTGATCGCCAGCGGCGAGATCACGCGCCTCAGCCGCGAGGTCATCCGCCCGTTCTACCAGCACAAACGCGATGCCGCGCTCGGGGCGGTGCAGGAATTTTTCCCCGACGACATCCCCTACGCCTTCCACGAGAGCGAGGGCGCCCTCTTCCTTTGGCTCTGGGTCGAAAATTCCCGGCGCTCCTCACGCGAACTCTATGAATCGCTGAAAAACAACGGCGTCCTCGTCGTCCCCGGCGAGTATTTCTTTTTCGGCGACGCGGACGATAGCTGGCGGCACCGCCACGAGTGCCTGCGGATTTCGTTTGCGATGAAGGATGAGGACGTCCGCTCCGGCCTGCAAATCATCGGGCGGGAAATCGCGGCGGGCATTTGATCCGCAATCCGCAGGGCAGGGCTGCCAAACCGGCTACGCCGGGCGGCTGACGAAGCGCAGCGCGTTACCCAGCTGCTTCCGCCAGGAGAGTTCGTCGTGCGTGCCGTCGGGCCTTTGAGAAATGATAAACTCCTCCCCGTCCCGCCAACCCTTCTGGCGGAGAAGCGAGCCCAGCTCGGCGTGATACGGTTCGTAACATTCGTCGAGACCCTGCCCGCCAAAGCCAAAATACATCCGAACCCCTGCAGGCAGCGCTGGCGCGTCGGCCAGGGCCTGAAGCTGACGGGCATTCCCCGGCAGGGAAAGCGACACGTCCTCGAAAGATGTCGAAAGGCAGACGAATTTTGTGAAAACCCCCGGATGCCGGAGCGCGCCAAAAAACGTGTTAAGCCCACCGAGGGCTGCCCCGCCGAGGATCCGGGCCTCCGGTCGGGCCAACGTGCGGTAGTGGGCGTCCATGTGTTCGACGAGCTCGGTGGCGACGAACTGCGCATACGCCGCCCCGCCCAGCTCGGGCGAGAGATCGAAGTCCCGCAGCGAGTGGTTCTCTTCCGAAAACCCCTCCGGATGGCAGACACCCACGACGATGGAAGAAGGCAGGTCTCCTTCCGAAGACAGGAGGCTCACCCACTCATCCGCCGCCAGGTCCACCCCGGAAATCGCGCTGGTGGACGGATCAAAAACATTGGCCCCATCGTGAAGGTAGATCACCGGAAACCGGCGTTCGGCGTCCGCCCCGTAATCCGACGGCAGCCAGACCAGCAGATCCCGCCAGCCCGCGAGTCCGCTGGAGTGGACCCGGTCACGGGTCAGGCGCCCTTGGTAGCGGTCTTTCCAGTCCGCGACCGTGTGGTGAAGCGTGGCGTCGAGCCAGACGTCGTGCACGCGGTTCTCCGGAACATGCCCGTAGGCGTCCACCGCCTCAGCCTCCCAGCTGCCGCGGATGATCTTATATTCGAGCCGGGCACCGGTTTCCGCCTCGATGTCACCCTCCAAAAACGGATCCCTCCAAGTGAGCGGCAATGCGCGGTCCGGCTGCCAGTCACCCAGCGCGGGATGCCCGCCGACCACATAGGCCGTTTCGGGAGGATTTCCCACCGGGGGGACGATGCGGAAGGTGATCTTGCTCATGGTGAAAAGATAACACAGCGGGGAGAGAGGCGCCGCTGTTTTTCCGCTGCCATGTTGGTTGGACTCAGTGATTGGGGGCGCGTTCGCGCACGCGCTGGATCGACTGGGCCCGACCGTCGGCCGGGTTGATCTCGATGATCGCTCCGCAGAGGTGGACCTCGCCGCGGGCGACTGGAAAGGACGTCGGCATGCAGTCCGTGAAACGCTGGATGATCGGCCCCGGCTCACGTCCGAGGATCGAGTCCGTCGGCCCACACATCCCTGCGTCGCAGAGGAATGCCGTGCCGCCCGGCATCACGCGCTCGTCGGCGGTCTGCACATGCGTGTGGGTGCCCACCACGGCGGACACCTTTCCGTCGAGCATCCTTCCGATGGCAATTTTCTCACTGGTGGTTTCCCCATGGACATCGACAAAAATGACAGGGGTTTCGCGGCGCAGGCGCTCGACCTCCTCGAGGATCGCTGGGAACGGGTTGTCCAGCGGCGGTTGCATGAACGTCCGGCACTGGACGTTGACGACGGCAATTTTCCCCTTGGAGGTATCGAGAACGATGCTGCCCTGACCCGGGGCGTGCGGCGGGTAGTTGAGGGGCCGCAGGAGTCGCGGCTCGCTTGAGATGAAGCCCGCAGTCTCCTTCTGGTCCCACACATGGTCGCCGGTGGTGATGACCGCCACTCCCGAACGCAGGAGGTCAATGGCAATTTTTCCCGTAATTCCACGGCCTCCGGCGGCATTCTCGCCATTGACAACCACGAAATCCACGTCTCTCTCTTTAAGAAACATCGGAACCGCCCGCGTGACGGCATTGCGGCCGGGCTCACCGACAATATCGCCAAGAAAAAGAAGTCGAATCATCCATCCTTTTTATCGCAACAACGCCCGAACGCATTTAAAAAAGCTCTTCTTTGAAAATTCTTTCTACCATCGCCCTCTTTTTTGCCCTCTGCCTTCCGGCCTGGGCGCGCCTGAGCCCGCTGGCCCCGCGCCCCGATTGGTCGCAGTTGGACCCGTTCCAGGAGACCCTGACGAAAACCGATTTCCAGACCCTGCTGGACCGCGTCTATGCCCCGAATGGAGCCTGGCGGGGCGTCATTGTCCTGGAGGAGAACGGCGCACGCATCTCGCGCGGTGGCGGCGAGAAGCCGTATTTTTTGAAGTTTGCCGGGAGCCGGGAATCGGCCCGCCGGCCTGCCGTGCACTGGAAGCGGCGGTCGGCCTTGCCAGCCGCGCCTCCGGGAAAACCGCTCACCGGCCTCAAGATCGCAATCGACCCGGGGCACATCGGCGGCGATTGGGCAAAGATCGAGGAGCGGTGGTTCAAAGTGGGAAATTCGAAGCCGGTGACCGAGGGCGACATGACGCTGCGCGTCGCCAAGTTGCTCGTCCCACGGCTCAAAGCCCTCGGCGCACAGGTCTATCTCACCCGCTCAAAAGCCTCGCCCGTGACGTCCGCCCGGCCTGCCAGCCTTCGCAAGGAGGCCGTTGTATCGCTCCGGCAAAAAGGGGACGCCGCAACATCCGCCGCTATCACCAAAGAAAGCGAACGCCTGTTCTACCGCACCAGCGAGATCCGCAAGCGGGCGCAGCTCGTCAACCGATCGATCCGTCCCGATATCGTACTTTGCCTGCATTTCAATGCGGAGGACTGGGGGAATGAAAAAAAACCACGCCTCGTGGAGGCCAACCACCTCCACTTTTTGATCACGGGGGCCTGGTCGGCCGACGAGCTTTCCTACGAGGACCAACGGCTCGACATGCTTGTCAAACTGCTGAACCGCTCGTTTTCCGAGGAACTTCCCCTCACGAATGCCATCGCCAGCGTGATGGCGCGGCAAACCGGCCTCCCTCCCTACACCTACCAGGGAAATAATGTCGTCCGCGTGGGCGACAGCCCGTATGTCTGGGGGCGCAACCTCCTCGCCAACCGCCTCTTTACCTGCCCCGTGGTCTATGTTGAGCCCTACGTCATGAACAGCCGCGCCGCCTTCGCGCGCATCCAGGCCGGCGACTACGACGGACTCCGCAAAATCGGCGGCACCTCCCGCAAGAGCATCTACAAAGAATACGCCGACGCGGTCACCGACGGCCTCGTCAAATACTACAGCTCCCGATGAAAATCATAGCCATCACCAACCAGAAAGGCGGCGTGGGAAAAACCACGACCTCCGTCAACCTCTCCGCCGCCCTCGCCGCGCTCGGCCAACGCGTCCTGCTCGTGGACCTGGACCCGCAGGCCAGCGCGACAAGCGTGCTCGGGCTCAAGGAGGCGGGCTCCGGGAGCATCTACCAGGCGCTCATCAACGCCCGCCCCTCGCGTGAGCTCATCCTCCCCACCCGCGTCCCGAACCTTTCCGCCATCCCGGCCGACCTGGACATGGCTGGCGCCGAGATCGAGGTCGCCCGCATGGACGACCACATGCTCCAGCTCCGCCGCGTGCTCAACGACATCCGCGAACAGAATGCCTTTGATTTTGCCCTCCTCGACTGCCCCCCCTCGCTCGGCATCCTGATGTCAAACGCCCTCGCGGCGGCGGATGAAATCCTGGTGCCGATCCAGTGCGAATACTACGCCTTGGAGGGTCTCGGGCTGCTCATGGAGGTGACCGAGCGCATCCGCGCCAGCGGTGCCAACCCGTCGCTCTCGATCTCCGGCCTCCTCCTCACCATGTATGACAGCCGCACGAACCTCAGCCCTGCCGTCGTCAAAGAGGTCCGAGACCACTTCCAGGAGGTGGTTTACAATACCGTCATCCCCCGCACCGTCCGCTTTGCCGAGGCCCCCAGCCATGGAAAAACGATTTTCGAGCACGACCCCGACGGAGCCGGAGCGGAGGCGTATGCGGCGCTGGCCAAAGAGCTCATCGACCGCCAGAGCCGCGGCATCGCGTTCACCAGCGGAGCTTGAGCGCAGGTAGATTTGATTCTCGACAGCACGGGCGGGGGACAATAAGCAGAAACGATGGATATTTTGAGCGTGCTTTTCGTCCCCGAGGTCTTCCTTGTGTGGACGTCGCTGGTCAAGACGATCGGCCTGTTGGCGATCATTTTGGGGCTGGTTTCCTACACGGTGTATGCCGAGCGGAAAGTTTGCGCGCTGATCCAGGACCGCGTGGGGCCGAACAGGACGGGCATTCCGCTCACCCTGCTGGGGATGAAAAAAGACATTCCGTTTCTCGGCCTCGGGCAACCTGTGGCGGATGCCCTCAAGCTTCTGCTGAAAGAAAATTTCATCCCGGGCAGCGTCAATAAGTTTTACTACTACATCGCGCCGAAGCTTTCGATGATCCCGCCGATTTTGGTGCTCGCGGTCCTGCCGTTTGGCTCGTCGCTCTTCGGGGTGCCCATGGTCATCGCGAACGTGAATATCGGAGTTCTCTACGTCTTCGCGGTGTCCTCGCTGGGCGTCTACGGGATCGTTCTGGCCGGCTGGGCGTCGAACTCGAAATACCCGTTCCTCGGCGGCATCCGGTCGAGCTCGCAGATGATTTCCTACGAGCTCGCGCTCGGGCTCTCCGTGATCCCGGTCTTCATGATCTGCCGCACGCTGAGCCTCCCGGAGATCGTGAACTGGCAGGTGCAGAACGGCTGGCTGGTTGCCCCGTGGTGGCCGAAGGGGCTCGACTGGTCGATGATTCTCTCCGGCAATGGGGAGGCGATCTGGGCCACGTTTGTGGCGGGCGTCTCACTCCCGAGGATCCTGCTCTGGATTCCAATGCTCATCTCGTTTGTGATTTTCCTGATTGCGATGTTCGCCGAGACCAACCGCCTGCCCTTCGACCTTCCGGAGGCCGAGCAGGAACTCGTTGGCGGATACCACACCGAGTATTCCTCGATGGGGTTCGCGCTGTTTTTCCTTGGGGAATACGCGGCGATGATCGCCGGATCCGGAGTGATCGTGACCCTGTTCCTTGGCGGCTGGAGCCTGCCCCTCGTGCCGGACGGCTCCCTGCCGGCTGGCGTCGCGGTGGGCCTCTCGAATCTTGGAGCCTGGCTGCCCAGCGTGTTCTTCGGCTTGGTGAATATCGTCGTCTTTTTCGCCAAGGTCTGCGCGATCCTGTTCTTCTTCATCTGGGTACGCTGGACACTTCCGCGCTTCCGCTACGACCAGCTCATGAAGCTGGGCTGGTATTTCTTTTTTGAGTTGGCTCTGTTGAATATCTTCATTGCGGCGTTTATTGTGGCGTATGTCCGGTAAGCGCATGAAGGTTCTCCGACCTGAAGACAAAGGATACGCCAAAGCCATCGCCGCCAAGCTCGACCGCAAGGCCGTGCCCGACCCGAAGGTCCGTGCGCTGGTCACGAAAATCCTGAAAGAGATCGAGACCAAGGGCGACGCGGCCCTCCTCCGCTACACCAAAAAATTCGGCGGCCCGACGCTGACGCCGCAGCAGATTCCCGTGGCCCCGGCCGAGACCGCTCGCG
>JBGSJQ010000114.1:0-17835 GCA_041741775.1 Terrimicrobiaceae bacterium
GACCCCGACGCCGAACATGTCGCGGCTCGTGTCATCAACCTGGCCTTTGTCGAGCCCGTGCTCGTCCACGAGCCTGATGATGAGCTCGCGCTGCTTTTCTGAGCAGGCCCAGGCCTCCCCGTTGGTGGCATGGCCATTGGTGGCAGCGTGCCCGTTGGAGAGGCCGTTGCCGTTTGCTGGCGCAGCATGCCCGTTGGAGTGGCCATTGCGAGCGCCCTGCCCGCCGATGCCGTATCCCTCATCCGGGACGAACCCCGTGTGCTGGATTTCGTCGTCAACGCTTTGCTGGAGCGTCTGATAAAGGCGGGCGCTTTCCCCCGCCACGTCGTCGATGCTGCTGATCTCTGTCTCGACGCAGACCGAGAACTGGTGGCTCGAATACCCCGGGAGCCCGAGGCGCTTCGAATAGTTGGCGATCAATTTGAGTGCCATACTGGTTTTTCCTTTCGTTGGTTGTGGGCACAAAAAAGCCCGGCCTTCGTGGCCGGGCTGGATGTGCGCCGCTTTGGTGTGGTGTTCAGGCAACGGCGGCTGACGCCGTGTGCCGGGTGGTGGCCTTGCGGGGAGGGCTGGCTGGTGCCTCGCAGATGCGCGAAAGCGCCTCCTCGATGAGCCGGTCGTTGAGGACCGTCATGGGGACGCGCAGATCACGGGCTGCGAAATACAGGCGCTTGACCAGATCCCTCCGCAGGGCCGGTGAGTAGTATCCCTTGCGGGCCATACTGGTATCTCCGGTTGCGGTTGGTGTGCGAACGACCTGCGGCGGACATCGCCGGGGCCGGGGGAGGGGAGGCAGCTGATAGCCTACCCCTTCCTATAGATTTTGGGTCAATTGCGGGCGAAAGAGAACTCTTGGGACGAGCATGTTGACGGAGGGCTTCCACTGAGCCGGAATTTCCTGACATTTACTGACAAACAAAGCCACAAAACACGCAACTCTTTGTAATTTGTGGTTTTCAGGCCGCCTGCCAGCAGAGCCTGTATTTATGCGGTTCTAGAGGGGATTTTGCGCTTGAAAAAAGGGGAGCGGGTGAAGGGAATCGAACCCTCGTATGCAGCTTGGGAAGCTGCCGTTCTACCATTGAACTACACCCGCGTGATGATTATTCAAAAGAGCCTACAAAATAACGCTTGTTATACTTTTGCTTCTTATCAAGCCCCTTGCTCCAAACGGCAACCTTTTTTCTCAGGTTGGTGTTTTCCAAGGAACTAGCGCCAGCTGTTTTTGCCGTAATGTTGTTATCATAATCGGCATCAACAACGATTTGGTAAGCATTTCCCCATGGGTCAACAAATTTTGTCGGTGCTGTAAGGCTGTCAACACCACTTTTGCCGGATTTTGATTGGTTGGCTTCAAGGAACACGATTTTTCTAACATTGTTGTCAGGTTTAACGGCGGTCAGCGCCTCCAAAAGCGTGCTCTCTATGTCAGCTGCAGTTGATGTCGGGCCTGCGGGCAGCTTGCCATATTCCGTCTCATACGCTGTCACGGCGGTGGCGATTTGGACGACGTCATTTTTGGCCTGTGCTTTGCGGGCGGCGTCGATGGCGGAGTTGACGGCTGGGAAGAGGAGGGACATGAGGACGCCGATGATCGCGATGACGACCAGGAGCTCGATGAGGGTGAAGGCGGAGGATTTACGGGGCATGATGGGAAGGTAAGCAGGAATTCGGCGGTTGACAAGATTGCAGGAGGGAAAATGGGGTGGAAATGTTTGATGGGGCCGGGGGATCGGTGGACAAGGGCAGGGGTGGGTTGGTAGGATTGGGCATGGTATTTGATCGAAGAGGGCTTTCGGCGGTGAAGGTATTGCTGGGGATCAATGTAGCGGTTTTTGTTTTGCAATCTCTTTTGTCGCCGGGAATGCGTGACGTGGTGGACGGGGTGTTTGGGCTGAGCGGGCGCGGGGTGGCTGCCGGGATGATGTGGCAGTTTGTGACGTATCAATTTGTGCACGGAGGGCTACTGCACCTTGTGGTGAACATGGTCGGGTTGTGGTTTGCCGGCCGGGTTTTGGAGAACCTGCTGGGGCCGGCGCGGTTCGTGCTTTTTTATCTGCTCTGCGGGGTGGTGGGAGGGATCCTTCAGCTGGTGCTGAGTCCGGGGCCGGTCTTGATCGGGGCGTCCGGGGCAGTTTGCGGGGTGATCGCGGCGTTTTCGGCGCTCTTTCCGGAGATGCCGATTACGGCTTTGCTCTTCTTTGTCCTGCCGGTGCGGATGCGGGCGAAGTGGCTTGGGCGTGCGGTGGTGATTGTTTCAGTCGTGCTGCTGGTCACCGGGCTGGGGGGCCAGATTGGAAATGGGGCCCACTTGGGGGGGGCTTTGGCGGGCTATGCCATTGTCTGGATGGGAGGCCGGCGGGTGCGGCGCGTCGGATAGCTGGAGGGCGTGCGGGGCGACCAGTGTCCTCAGGTGCGCGGCGATGGGGTTGCGGAGGTCCACGAGTTCGGGTTTGGGCGCGGCGAGGGCGAAGACGATGTGGGGAAGCCAGAAGAGCAGGCCGAGGGCGAGGAGGATGGGGGCGAATGGCCGCCAGCGCAGGAATCGTTCTTCCCATCGGACCAGGCTGCGTCCGAAGATGGCCTCAGCGGCCAGCGTAACGATGAGGGCGAGTCCGAGCGGCACGGCGAGGTAGGCGAGGGGATTGAGGTAGAAGGCGAGGTCCCAGTGCCCGTGGGAGAGGGCCCGCGCGGCTCGTGTGCCGCCGCAGAACAGGCAGGGCAGGCCGGTTAGGGAATGAAATCCGCAGGGCCAGGTCAGAGAAGGCCCATGGGGAAGGCGGGGGTACAGGGCGACGAGCGCGAAAATACCCACGAAGCCGACGGCGAGGCCGGCTCGGATCCACCGGGATTCAGAGGTCAGTTTGTCGCGGAAGCGGCGATTGAAAGATTTTGACAGGATGGCAGGAGATTCAGGATTGGCAGGACAAGAGAGGGGAAATTGGAGTCGTTTGAAGGGCGTGGCGGTCGGCGGCGGCGACGAGGAGGGTGATTTCGCCTTTTGCTGGATGGGCGAGGAAGTGGGTGAGGACGGTTTCGGGGGTGCCGCGGCGGTAGTCCTCGAAGGTTTTTGTCAGTTCGCGGGCTACACAAATTATCCTGGACGGGCAGGCGTCGCGAAGGGCTTCGAGGGTTCGGATGAGGCGGTGGGGGGATTCGAAGTAGATGCTTGTTTCCGGACGCTCTGCTGCGCGTGCGATTTCTGCGGCGCGTCGGCCGCTTTTCACGGGGAGGAAGCCTCCAAAGAAAAAGCGGTCTGCCGGAAAGCCGGAGCCGACGAGGGCGGTGAGAACGGCAGATGGGCCCGGGAGGACGGTGAGAGGGATCTCCCGGGCGATGGCGGCTCGGATGAGTCGGTGGCCGGGGTCGGAAATGCCCGGCATGCCGGCGTCGGTGATGAGGGCCACATGGGTGCCGGCCGCCATGCGCTCGACGAGTTCCTCCGCGCGCCGGGCCTCGTTGTGCTCGTGGAGGCTGACGAAGGGTTTTTTGATTCCGAGGTGCTGGAGGAGCATGCCGCTGTGGCGGGTGTCTTCGGCGGCCACGACATCCGCCGCTTCGAGCACAGCAACCGCGCGCAGCGTGATGTCCTGCCTATTGCCAATCGGCGTGGGGACGACACTCAGCACGTGGAGAGGGGGTTACCAGCCTTCGGTGACTTGGACGGCTATCTGATCCGCGAGGGAGGCGGCGGCATCGGAGAAGGCCTCACGTTCGATGGTCTGGAGGTCGTTGCCGCTGAAAAATGTGGTATTACCCTGTGCGGTGCTTTTCATGAGGATGGCACCGGTGACGCGGTCCTGCACTTCGTATTCGGCGGTGACACGCAGCCCGTATTCGCTGGTTGCCAGGACGTTGTTAAGCACCGAGCGGATTGAGCGGCGCTCGACAGTGATGATGGTGCAGTAGAGGATGGCGTCCGCCGAGTTGGCGTTGGTGATCTGGTAGGTTCCGTCCTGCTGGAGGCGCTTGATGAGGGTATCGGCAAAAAGCGTCTCGAGGCGGACCTCGTAGGTTTTATTTTTAAACGTGGGGACCGCGAGGGTGCGGATCGAGCGCATCGGGGTCGGGCGGATTTCCCCGGCATGGTACCCGCAACCGGAGAGCAGAACGGAGAGGGAGAGAATGGCGGCCGGGAGAATTTTCATTGGGTAGGCAGGGCGGGTTCGACGGAGGGGAGTGGGGCGACATCGCGCATGTCGGTGCGGAGTTTGGGTTTGCTGACAACCGGCAACTCATCGGGTACGATGTCCCTGCGTGGGGGGCCATTGAAGTCGGAGAGGGCGGAGGTTTCGACCTGGGCCTGAAGTCGGCGGCGGAGGGCGACTTTTTCTCCGGTTTCCGCGCGTTCGGGTCCGGTGCGGAGGGCGTCGTCGCCAGCGTCGCTGCGGAGGGCCTGAATGCGGTCTTTTGCGTAGGATGCGCTTTCAGTTCCTGGCTGGCGGCGGATCACATCGTTGTAGTAGATTGCTGCTGCGCGGTAGTTTTTGTAGCGGTCGTAAAATTTGGCGATGTCGAGGAGGTCGCCGGATTCCTGAGCGCCGATGGATTTGAGGTTGTCTTGGGCCTGGGCGGCTTTTTCGCTATTGGGATACTGGAGGAGGAAGTCCTCAAACGTGTTTTTCGCCTGAACGAGAGCCGAGAGGTCTTGGGAGCGGCCGGAGGCGCCGATTTGCATATAGACGTAGCCGATCTGGTAGAGGGCGTCATCCGCGATGGAGCTGGCGGGGTATTTATCAAGGACCGTCTGGTAGGCAGTCGCTGCCTCGGCGGCCTTTCCCTGCTTTTCGTAGGTCAGGCCAAGGTTGAACTGGGCGATCGGGGCATTCTTGCTGAACGGGGCGTTTTTGAGGATGGCGGTGAACATTTTTTCAGCGCGGTCGGTGGCGGGCACGATGTCGAGGCCCAAAAACTTCAGCTTGCGGCCGGCGAGGTATTCGTTGGCGATTAGGACCTGTTTGGAGACTGCCTTTTCGAACTCCGGGGTATCCGGGTATCGCGTAACGAGGGTTTCGTAGGCATCGAAAGCCTTGTTGAGGTCGCCGGAGGATTCCAGGAGTTCGGCCACGCGGTATTGGGCCTGACTGGCAAGAGGGGAGGCTGGTGACTTCTTGATGAACTGACGGTAACCGGCCAGAGCATCTTGGCTGGCCCCGGATTCATCCGCATTCCGGGCCGCATCGAAGGCGGCCTGCTCCTCGGGAGAGGCGACGGGGGATTCCTGCCCGGTGGTTTGTCCGGAAAGCGGGAGGAGGGCCGCCAGAAAGGCGGCGGCGCAGAACGTGAAAAATCGGGATGACATCAGAAGGGGGTGATCATTAAGGAAGTCCGCCGCATGCGTCAAGTGCTGCGGTTATGAAAGCGATAAACGGGTGCATCGGTGAGTGGCAAACCCGGCAGAGGGCGAAGCACGACCGGAAGTGCCCCGGTGACGCGCCAGTTTGGAGCGTCGGAGAGTTCGCTCCCGGGTTCAGGCCCTTACGCGGTCCCGGAGATGAGTGTGGCAAGGCGCTTGACGGCCGGGAAGGAAAGCATTTCTGCCCACGTGCATTTGACGAGTTCGATGTTGGCCGAGGGAAGGATGTCGATCCATGCGGCACCTGCGTCGGGTGGAAAATCCGAGGGGATGATGATGTGGGCCGGGACGTTGCAGGGTGAAAACCTGTAGCGGGCCCAAGCGGCGGCATGAGAGCGGGCTGGTTCGCCGATGGGAGTGAAGGGCTCTACGCGGTCCGGCGGGTTGAGGCGGCGGAACACATTTTTCATGGAGGCCAGCCAGCGGGTAGAGGCTTCGGTTTGGGGGGCCGGGGCACCGAGAAGGATGAGTCTGGGAACCGGTCGGCGGGCAGCGAGGAGTTGGCGGGCCATTTCGAGAGCGGCGACACCTCCGAAGCCGAAGCCGCAGAGATCGAAAGACAGCGAGGGGTCCTCCTCCAGGAGGGCGTCGATCCATGCGGCAGCGGCGGCTTCGATCGAGGGATGAGGGGCATCGGGCTGGGCGGCTCCGCGGGCTGTCAGGCCAATAATCCGGCGCTGCGAACCGATGGCCGTCACGAGGTCCTGGTAGGATTCCGGAAGTCCGGAGAGAGGCGCAACCAGCACGAGGGGGTTTCCGCTTCCTTTGCCTTGCAGGAGGGAGATGGGGTTCCAGGGGGCTGCGGATTTTTGAGGTTCGGGAGCGGGGGCAGTGACCGTGGAGCTTGAAGCTTCGGTGGAAACCGGGCGGGCGGTTGCTGGGGGGGTGGGAAGGAGGGATTCATCGACCTCCCCTCCTCGCGTCAGTGGCCATTCCTCGACGGCAATGGTTCCGGGGAATTTTTCCTGCGAGAGGGTCCAGAGGTGGTCCCCTTCGAACGTATCGATGGCGGAGCGGGTGGTCAGGAGGCTGCGGGCCCGCGAGGAGACAGGGTTCCCATGGGCTCCGGTTTGTTCCAGATGCAGCGCTCCGTCTGGAGAGCGCCAGGCTTGGATGCCGGCGGCCAGCCCCCTCCGGCTTCTCTTCGCTTCCTGCAATTTCCAGCCCGGGCACTTGATCCAAAGCTCGCCAAGAAATCCCGGGGGCAGGTCATGTCCGTCGGCGTCTGTCACGGAGGCTTCGCAGCCTGCTACCGGGAGGCCGGCGGCGAGAAAAAGTCCGTCGGATGTGGCGGAGCCGGCGATGCCGAGTCCGCAGAGGCTTGCCAGGCTGAAGAACGGGACAAATTTCAGACGTCCGCCGGAATTGGCATTCCAAATGTCGAGGGCCTGGGAGGTGGCTTGGCCGAGCTCGATGGCAACGACCTGGAGCGGGAGTTCGAGCTCGTTGGGTGAGCGGCTCCAGCGGGCGGCTTGATTGGCGTACCCGGCGGATGTCAGGCGCAGGTGGGTGGCGGAAGAATCGACGGGATCAAGGAGGGATTCATTTGGAACGAGGACCGTGCCGCCGGAGAGCAAGGGGACCAGCCACTCGTCGAAGAACGCCCCGCCACCGGCTGAGGAGTGCGCGAGAAAGGAACAACCGGGACCGAAATCCAGCAGACGGGCGGCCTCACGCGAGGACGCGACGAGCATTTCGTGGGTGAGCGCTCGAAGGAGCGGCGGGGAACCTTCTGGATGTCCGGGAAGAATGGCTGCCGGCGAATCCGACGTGATGGAGGGAGCGGGGAGCTCGGCTGTTTCGAGCGAGTCCCAGTCCTGGTCCAGAATGATCCGGCGGCGTGCGGCGGCATCGAGCAGCGGGGCGCTGGCAGCGTCGCAGAGCACGACTCCGGCATCGTGCGAGGAGAGGAGAGATTCGATCCAGGCGGGAGGGGCGGAGGGATCAAGGGCCAGGCAGGGGTTGCTGGCCTTCCAGGATCCGATGAGGGCAATCGCGATCCATGACGAGGGAGAAAGGAAAAGCGCGACGTGCCAACCGTCGGCGAGAGACAAATGGGCGAGGTGCTGGGCGAGGCGGTCGGAAAGCGAATCCAGCTCGCGGAAGGTGAGTTCGTAGTCGCCGTCTTTGACGGCGATGGCATCGGGCGATCGCGAGACGATTGCGCGGAAGGCCTCGAGGGTCGTTGGCGGTAGTTCGAGGGACGCAGGGCCGCGCGAGGTCTCCCTGAGGGCGCGCGACTCCGCCGGGAGGAGGAGGGGGATTTGGGTGGCAGGCTTGTTGTCGAGGGCTGAGAAGGAGGTGATCAACGCAAGAAAACGCTCGAGGATCTCTTCGGCAGCACGCGGGGAGCCGAGCGGGCCGCGCAGGTGGAAGGAGAAATCAGGACAGGCCTCGAGGTTGAGGAGGTCGCGGGGGGAGCGGGTCAGGCGCGCGTCAAAATTGATCCACCGAGGCAGCGAGGTATGGATGACATCATTGATCTCCTCTGCGCCCCAGGAAAAGCCGGAGACGAGGTCGGTGATGGGGAAGGTGACTCCGCTTTCCGCGAGGGCAGCCGGGGGAGCGATCAATGCGTTTGCAAGGACGGCTTCAGCGATTTTCAGGTCGGGCCAGGCTTTCGCTGTCAAGTCGTGGGCGACCGGCAGCCAGTTCTCGAAGTAGCCGGCATCGTGCGGCGAGCGCCTCCCATCGACGCGGCGGAGCAGGGTATTGCCCGCAGCGCCGAGACGGCGCAGCGTCAGGGCCCAGAGGAACTCCAGAAGGATGGATGGCGGGCGGTCCTTGCAGGCGGCGAGGAATTCGGCGGCCTCGTCACGGGGGAGTTTCTTTGATGCGGAGGCGTATTCAGCGGATCCGCCACGCGGCTGGAGGACAAGCGGCCCTGTGGCTGGTTTAAGGATGGCGGCCCAGGCTGCGGAGGACCCCGGCGGATGGTCGGCTGGGGCCTCCTCAGCGAGCGGGCGTTCGAGGGCGAGCAGCCAATCCAGCAGGACTCTTGTGATCGAAGAGGCATCCAGGAGGTATTCTGGAGCGGTCAGCAAAAAATGGGATCCACCGCCGGGGAGGGAAATCTCGGAGAGCCGAAGGCTGGTCTCCGGCTCAAAGCCCTGCCGCAAGTCGGCAGCTTGGAACTCAGCCCACTTGGTCGGGATTTCCGCCGGATCGCAGGCCGTCCAGTCGATGTCTTTCCATGCAGTCGCGACGGATTCCGAGACCCTTGCAACCACCTCGCCGCCCGGAGTCCTTGCGATGACCGTGCGGAGGATCGGGTGGGCGGCGGCGACAGCGTCCCAGGCTTTGCGGAGGGCGGCGCGGTCGGTCATTTCGCCGAAGCTGATGGAGACCTGCGTGGGCTGCTTGGCCGGGAGGGATTCGGAGCGCAGGAAGGCTGCGGCCTGCATGGGGTTGGCTGCGACTTCGTTCATGGGAAGAGCAATCAAAGTCCTTTATCTGTGACGGCTCCCTCGGAGGCGGTGGACACGTGTGAGGCGTATTTGGCGAGCACTCCCCGCCGGTAGCGGGGCTTCGGCTTTTTCCATTTGGCCAGGCGCGCCTGGATTTCCTTTTTCGCGACCCCGAGCGTGAGCTGGCGGGTTGTGGCGTCGATCGTGATCGGATCGCCATTGCGAACGACGGCCAGCAGGCCGCCCTCAGAGGCTTCCGGCGTGATGTGGCCGACGACAAAGCCGTGCGTGCCACCGGAAAACCGACCGTCGGTGATCAGGGCAACGTCCTTGCCAAGACCGCACCCCATTACTGCGCTTGTCGGCGAAAGCATCTCGCGCATGCCAGGGCCACCGCGAGGGCCCTCGTAACGGATCACAATCACGTCCCCCTTTTTGATTTTGCCGGCCAGGATGGCGTCGAGCGCCTTTTCCTCGGAATCAAACACGCGGGCGGAGCCATGGAAGCGTTCCCCCTCTTTGCCTGAGATTTTGGCGACGGCACCATCGGGGGCGAGGTTGCCGCGCAGGATGACAAGGTGGCTTTCCTTTTTGAGGGGTTTGGAGAGCGGAGCGATAATTTCCTGGCCTTTGGGATAGGATTTGAACGGCGCCAGGTTTTGCTTGAGCGTCTTTCCGGTCACGGTGAGGCAACCTCCGTGCAGGAGCCCGGCTGAGAGGAGGTCCTTCATCATGGGCACGATGCCGCCGATGCCGACGAGTTCGGACATGAGGAAACGTCCGCTGGGCTTGAGGTCGGCGATGACAGGGACGCGACGGCCAATGCGCGTGAAGTCATCAATCGTCAGCTTGACGCCCGCCGCGTGGGCGATGGCGAGCAGGTGGAGAACCGAGTTGGTCGATCCGCCCAAGGCGATGGTTACGGTGATCGCATTTTCGAAGGACTCCTTGCTAAAGATATCCGAGGGGCGGATTCCTTTTTTCAGAAGGTTGAGCACGGCGGCACCGGCTGTGCGGCAATCCTGGGTTTTGTGCTGCGAAATGGCGGCTTGGGCCGAGCTGTTGGGCAGGCTGAACCCGAGGGCCTCAATGGCCGATGCCATGGTGTTCGCCGTATACATTCCGCCGCATGAGCCGGGGCCGGGGATCGCGCAGGATTCCACATCGTGCAGCTCGCGGTCGGAAATCTTGTTGGCGGCGCGCTGGCCGACGGCTTCAAAGACCGAGACGACATCCAAGTTTTTTCCGGCAAGGCATCCGGGGAGGATCGTGCCGCCATAGACGAAGACCGCGGGGCGGTTCATCCTGGCGATGGCGATCAGGCAGCCCGGCATGTTTTTGTCGCAGCCGCCGATGGCCACGAACCCGTCGAACCCCTGGCATCCGACAACGGTCTCGATCGAATCCGCGATCACCTCGCGCGAGACGAGCGAATATTTCATCCCCTCGGTCCCCATCGAGATGCCGTCCGAGATCGTGATGGTGTTGAAGATCGTGGCCTTGCCTCCGGCCGAGTCGATGCCCATGGCAGACTCGCGGGCGAGCTGGTCGATGTGCATATTGCACGGCGTGACCATGCTCCATGTTGAAGCCACTCCGATCTGCGGTTTGGAAAAATCGCTCTCCTTGTAGCCGACGGGATACAGCATGGCGCGGCTGGGGGCCCGGCTGAGGCCATCGAGAACAATCGAGGAATGCGGACGCATCCGCGTGGAGGAATTGGAACTCATAAGCTGGCCACGATAGCAGAGAAGGGGGCCAAGGCATCAAGGAAATCCCGCAGGGAAACAAATCGCCCTGCGAGGAAGAAACCGCCATGCAATTGGCGTGTGGCGTGGAGTGGTTTTTCTCGTCAGGCGGGTGCGCCCATTGATAGTTTGATCGGCGATGCATGTTCCCAAGGCTTTGATTACGGCGGCCGGGCGCAATCAGCGCCACCTTCCCCTCCAAACAACCGTGGACCGCGAAGGGTATCCCCGATCGGTTCTTGCCCAGCTTCTTGAGGAGGCGGTGTCGGCCGGGATTGAAACCATTGGCATCGTGGTGAGCCCGGGCGATGAAGACCTCTACCGGAGGGCATCTGGAGAGCACGAAGGACGGCTTCATTTCATCACCCAGAACGAGCCGGCCGGCTATGCCGACGCCGTCCACTGCGGGAGGGAATTTCTCGGGCATGACCCCTTCCTGCTCATGGTGAGTGACCACATGTATATCAGCCGCGACAGGGACCGGACGTGTGCCAGGCAGCTCGTTGATCTGGCGACCCATGAGCGGTGTGCGGTGAGCGCGGTGCAGGCGACTCACGAGAGCCAGCTCTCGGCCTTTGGGGCTGTCGGAGGCCGCCTGTTCAGCGGGCGCACAGGACTCTACGAAGTCGAGCGCGTGCTGGAAAAACCGACGCCGACCCAAGCCGAGCAGAAGCTGGCCGTTCCCGGGCTTCGAACGGGCCACTACCTTTGTTTTTTTGGAATGCATGTCCTTACCCCGTCTGTGCTGGCAACGCTGGGAGGGATGCTCGAGAAGGCAGTTGACCGCCGGGAAGTAACGTTGGCGGCAGCATTGGACCGCCTCGACGGCCGCGAGCGCTATCTGGCCGTGGAGCTTGAGGGCCGGAGGTATGATCTGGACGAGCGCTACGGGCTGCTGGCCGCACAACTCGCCTTTGCTCTGGACGGGGGGCAGCGCCCGGAAATTCTGGCCCGCATTGTGACGCTGCTGGCCGACATCCGTTAATCCCATGTCACGATTTCTCGACGTCCTGATCTCGGAGGATCCCGCCATCGGCAACACGCCGATCGAGTCGCTTGTATCCGGCCTTGGAGCATCCGAGCTCTGGCGGGCCTGCCTCGAACTGGACGCGTTCCGCCGCCAGTCCGACAACCTCTACCATCGGGTGAGGGCGCTCATGATCCTCTCCGCCATCTGCCGGTATTTTTTACCACCGCTCCTGGAGGAAGAAGCTGCTGGACGGGTCCCGGCTGCTGTTCACGGACACCTTCTCGACCGGCGTTTTCCCGAGGCGATTGATGAGCTGCTCGACGTCGTCGGCGACGGTGTGCCGGACGATGCCTCCAGTAGCGCCCTTGCGCAGGCGTTTTCCCAGCTCGCCCTTCAAAACCTTGCCGACCGGGTGCGCAAAAGCGTGCGTTCGGTTCGCGGCAACCAGTGGATGTTCCGCTGCGGACATCCTGAAACGCACCCTCTCCGCGTGGTATCCGCGTTGGCCCGCCGGGCGGCCGGAGAGCCGTTTCCCATCCTGCATGAGCAGACCGCCGTCCGCATGGACCTCTCCCACAGCTCGTGGAGCGATATCTTTTTTCTCGGGATGGATTTTCCGGAAGGGGCGCGGGTGCTCAATGTCTCGATCGACCTTGCCCTGGAAACCTCCGGGACCGAACCCCGCCCTCCTGTGGGGGGCTTGTTCCGGGTGATTGACGAGCTGGTGATCCGGCTGACGAGCGTGGATCTTGGCGCGACGGCCGACGTGACCGAGTTGGCGGACATGTTCCATTTTGCCAAGGATTATCTCGGCCTTCTCAAATCGGCCGTGATTGCCTCCGGCATCCTCCCGATCGGCATGGAAGGCTCAGGCACAAGGCTCTCCGATCTGCTCTTGATGATCTTCGGTCCGGGGCGGGGATTCGAGCTGGTCAGCACGGTCAACAACATCCCGAAAGGCTCACGCCTGGCCGTTTCCACCAACCTTCTTGGGGCGCTGATTGCCGTCTGCATGAGGGCAACCGGGCAGACGGCGTCCCTCACGGGCCCTCTGCGTGAGGAGGAGCGCCGGATCGTGGCAGCCCGTGCAATCCTCGGTGAGTGGCTCGGCGGCTCCGGTGGCGGATGGCAGGACTCGGGCGGCGTCTGGCCGGGAATCAAGGTGATCAGCGGCCAGGTTGCGGTGCCGGGCGATCCGGAATTCGGTGTCAGCCGCGGTCGCCTCCTGCCAGGGCACCGGATTCTTGGCGACGACGAGGTGAGCGCGGAGACGCGGAAAAAACTTCAGGAGAGCCTTGTGCTGGTGCACGGAGGTCTGGCGCAAAATGTCGGTCCGATCCTCGAGATGGTCACCGAAAAATACCTCCTGAGATCGGAAAAGGAATGGGCGGCCCGGGGGGAGTCGATCCGGATGTTCGACGAAATTCTGGAGGCGCTGCGGGCGGGGGAAATCCGGGAGCTGGGGAGGCTGACGACGCGACATTTTTTTGGGCCCCTGCAGTCGATCATCCCATGGGCAACAACCCAGTTTACCGAGCGGGTGATCGCGGCGGCGGAGGGGGAATTCGGCGGGGATTTCTGGGGGTTCTGGATGCTGGGAGGGATGTCCGGCGGAGGGATGGGATTTATTTTCCATCCGGCGCGGGCGGCGGAGGCCCGGCGGCGGATGCAGGAGATTCTGCTTTCGGTGAAGCGGGAGTTGGAGCATGCACTGCCGTTTGCGATGGACCCGGTGGTTTACCGGTTTGGGATCAATGGCAACGGATCGTCAGCCGCCCTGCTTTCCGGGCGTGAAGCCCTGATGCCTCCCGCCTACTACCCACTCATGGTTCCCGCCCTTCTGCGTGTCGATCCCCGTGCGCTGCCGGAAGCCCGGCGGGTCGAGACCGCCCTCTACGGGGCAAGGGCCGCCTCCGACGAAGGGATGCGTGAGACGATTGAGGCACTCGTGAAAAACCTCCTTCCCCAGGCGCAACATGCAGGGGATTCCGGCGCAGGGGCACTGGATACCCTTCTGGAAAAATTCGGTTTTGACCCGGGCCTCCATGAGCGGATTCGTGCGGACCTTCGCGCGGGCCTGACCGGGCTTTCCCAGAACCGGCTGCCGGCATCGACGTTGATCGAAGATGCCCCGGCTGGGGAGATCCTGGATTTTCAGCGCGATGCGGGTCCTGCCGAGCAGGCGGAAGGAGAGGAGGCGCTTGCGCGAGGGGAGCTGGCGGTGGTTTCCCTTGCGGCGGGAGCCGGAAGTCGGTGGACCGAGGGAGCTGGCGTGGTGAAGGCGCTCTACCCTTTTTGCAAACTGGCCGGCCGTCACCGCAGCTTCGTCGAGGCGCATCTGGCCAAATCGCGGCGCACGGGGCAGCTCTTTGGAACGATGCCGGCTCACGTCTTTACCACAAGCTATCTGACGCACGAGCCCATCGCGCGTTCCCTTGAGGTCAATCGCAGCTTCGGCTATGAAGGGCCTTTGGCGCTTTCCTTCGGACGCTCGATCGGCTTGCGCATGGTTCCGATGGTCCGCGACCTGAGATTTTCCTACGAAGAGGTGAGGCATCAGGTTCTGGATGAGCGGAAGCAGCGGATGCGGGAGAGCGTCCAGGAGGCGCTGCTGGGCTGGGCGCGAGAGCGGGGGGAGGGGAGCGACTACCGGGACAACGTGCCTCTGCAATGCCTGCATCCCGTCGGCCACTGGTTCGAAGTTCCCAACATGTTGCTCAACGGCACGCTTCGGGACCTCATCCGTGCACGCCCGGCTCTTCGCACGCTTCTGCTCCACAATATCGATACGGTCGGCGTTCATGCGGATCCGGCCCTTCTCGGCCTGCACCGGCGTTCCGGTGCCGCCCTGATGTTTGAGGTGATCCCCCGGAGGATCGATGATCGCGGCGGCGGCCTCGCGAAAATCGATGGACGCCTCCGGCTTGTGGAAGGGCTTGCGCTTCCACGGGAGGAGGATGAATACGGGCTGACGTATTACAACACGCTCACCACATGGATCGATGTGGACCGGCTTCTCGCGCTGTTTGGTCTCGACCGCGAGGCGCTCGACTCACCCGATCGCACGGCCGCTGCGGTGCGGCAGTTCGCCACGCGCCTGCCCACCTACATCACGTTGAAAGACGTCAAGAAACGATGGGGCCACGGGCAGGAGGATGTCTATCCCGTCACGCAATTTGAAAAACTTTGGGGCGACATGAGTGCGCTCCACGATGTCCGCTGCGCGTTTATTGTGGTGCCACGCGGGCGCGGGCAGCAGCTCAAAGCCCAGGCCCAGCTTGACGGATGGCTCCGCGATGGCTCCGCCGCCCAGCTGGAAGAGCTTGGGCATTGGGGAAGCTGAGCGGTAAAAGAAACATCCGCACGGGGCGCGAGTATCAAAGAAGCGGGGCTTCCATGCGGTCGGCATCCTGGTGGCGGCGTTTCGCGTTTGGCGAGTGGATCTCCGCTTTGTTTTACGAAATTGTCACAATTCCCCAGGCGAGTCTTCGTTTCCAGCTATGGTTAGCCATTCGGCCGAGGCTTTTTCGAGGGCCTCGGCGACGCCGGTGAGCTGGCGATTGATTTCCATGGCCAGCGACGGGTTGTCGTAGGTTGCGGGGTCTTCGAGTTGGGCGGTGAGGTCTTTCTGGCTGGCTTCGAGGCGGGCGATTTCGGCCTCCAGCTGGGCGGCGCGTTTTTCTTTCTCGCGCTTTTGGCGGTTGAGGGCGGCGCGGGCCTCGGCCTCGGCTTTGCGTTGGGCACGGATTTCCTTGAGTCCAGGACCGGCGGGTTTCGGGGCCTCCGGGGCGGATGCGGGCTGGAAGTTGCCGAGTGAGGCGACCGTGCCGGCGCGGGCGCCTGTGGCACGGGATTTGTCGAGGTAGTAGGCGTAGTCGCCCGCGTAGGGGGTGAGGTGTCCGGATTGGACATGGATCACGGACGTGGCGATGGCGCGGATGAAATGGACGTCGTGGCTGACGAAGACGATGGTGCCGTCGTAGTGCTCGAGCGCACGGATGGTGGCATCGATGCTGGGCATATCGAGGTGGGTGGTGGGTTCGTCCAGCAGCAGGAGGTTCGGCGGATCGAGGAGAAGCTTCACGAGGGCCAGGCGGCTTTTTTCTCCACCGCTGAGGACGCTGACCGGCTTGAAGACGTCGTCTCCTCGAAACAGGAAGGCGCCGAGGACGTTGCGTGCGGCCTGCTCCGGAACCGGACGCGAGATGCTTTGAACCTCGGCGAGAACGGATTTTTTGAGGTCAAGGGCATCCGAGCGGTGTTGGGCGAAGTATCCGATCCCGACATTATGGCCGACGGTGCGTTCGCCGGCTTGGATGGGGATCGTCCCGGCGAGGATTTTCAGAAGCGTTGATTTGCCGGCGCCATTCGGGCCGACAAGGACGATCCGCTGTCCGCGTTCGATGCGGAGGTGGAGGTGGTCGTAAACGACATGCTCACCGTAGGCCTGGCGGACGCCCTCGAGGCTCATGACCCGCTGGCCGCTGCGGGGAGGCTGGGGGAATTTGAAGTGGACGGTGGGCTCATCGGACTCGGGCGCCTAGATGCGCTCCATACGGGCGAGCTGCTTGATGCGGTCCTGGGCTTGAGCGGCCTTGCTGGCCTTGGCGCGGAAGCGGGCGATGAATTGCTCGAGGTGCTCGATTTCTTTCTGTTGGTTCCGGTAGGCGGCAAGCTGCTGCTCCTCGCGGGCGCGTTTTTGCTCCAGATAATTGTCGAAATTTCCGTTGTAGCGGACCAGCTTGCGGTGGCGGATTTCCACGACACCCCGGCAGAGGGTGTTGAGGAATTCGCGGTCGTGGGAGATGGCGAGGATGGCCCCCGGATAGCCGAGCAGGTGGTTTTGAAACCAGCCGAGTGTTTCGAGATCGAGGTGGTTGGTCGGCTCGTCCAGAAACAGGAGGTCCGGCTCCTCGACCAACAGGCGTGCCAGATGCGCCCGCATGATCCATCCACCGCTTAACTCGCGGACCGGGCGATCGAAATCCTGTTCACGAAAAGCGAGACCGTTCAAAATCCGCTTCGCCGCTGCTTCGGAGCGTCCGTCGGAATCCTCCCCGGCCGCGAGCTCGATGACCGAAGCGTCCGTAGCAGCTGCGGTTTCCTGCGGCAGATAGCCGCACCGGACGCCGCGCTGGAGGCTGATCGTTCCTTCATCCGGATCTTCCTGTTTGAGGAGGAGGGAGAAGAGCGTTGTCTTGCCCGCGCCATTGGGGCCGATGAGCCCGATCCGGTCCCCTGTGTTGACCTGCAAAGACGCCTCTTCAAACAACACGCGGCCGCCAAAGGATTTCGTAACTCGGGAAACTGTCAACATGGATCGGAAAACCTGACCGAAGCTTCCGCATCCGGCAAGCCGCGCGTGGGGAAACTTCGCTTCCTTCACCCCGGCGGGTGGTCAGCTGCTGGCCGATGAAGTGGCGTCGGCGGCGATGGCCAGGAAGGCGAGAAGGCGTCCAGTGAGGCCTTTTTCGCTGCGGTAGGAGTAGTAGGTGTCGGGATGGGAGGCCGTGCAGGTGCCGGGGTCGTGGATGCTTTGGACCCCGGACTCGGCGAGCTGGCGGCGGATATCCGCCGCGAAGTCGATTTCGTAATGCGGAGGACGGATGCAGGGGGAGATCTGTGCGATGATGTCTGCCGGGGCCGCGCCGGTGGCTTGGCACAAGGCCTCGACGGCCGCGGGGGCGATGCCGAGCTCGGTGCCTTTTTTTCCCGAGTGGACGAGGGCGATTCCGCGCGCGAGCCGGTCCACGAGGAAGACGGCCGCGCAGTCCGCCACGTAGATTCCGAGGCAAAGGTTGCGTTCGGTCGTGAGGAGACCGTCCGCATCCGGCACGGGAAAACGGGAGGAGTGATCGACGCGGGCGATCCTGTTCCCGTGAACTTGCCCGGCGGTGGCAAAGGTCATCTCGCCGACCCCGGCCTCCGCGAGGCAAGCCTGGTGGGGGTCCGAGAGCCGGGAGAGCGCTTCCTCACGCGGGACATGGACATCGACCCCCGGGATCCGCTGAACGAACCCAGCGCGAATCGAGCCGATTTCATCCAATGCGGGAAATATTTCAAAAGGCATGGGTGGTGTGATCAGGGGTTGGGCAAGGGTTATGATAGCGGCACCTCAAAGCCTTCGGCTTCGGCAAGTTTCTTCTGGTTGGCGTCGAAGGTGAGAAAATGTGTGCTCTTCATACGGATAGAGGCAGCGACATGGAGAACGTCAAAGCCACGATGCCCACCGCTAAGCGTATGCGTGGCCGAGAGTCGCTTGGCCTCATCCACGACCTCGGCCAAATTGCAGATGTGGATCGTCACGCGTCCACTGGCGCGATCGGCCTCATATTGAGCCCAAAAGAGTGCCGC
>JBGSJQ010000115.1:0-4974 GCA_041741775.1 Terrimicrobiaceae bacterium
CCGAAAAGCCAAGAACGGGGAAGGCGAAGCCAAGACCCGCGAGGTCAAGCTGGGTTGCGTTTTTACGCAGACCTCGCCGGACTCGGAAGGCAAACCCCAGCGGGATCACAACTCCACGACCTATGTGGGAACTCTTCAATGTGCGAGGACTTCGGCACCCTGCTGCGGCGTGAATCTTTCGCCAGGGGTTTTGCTTCCGCGCAAAAGATCGCCTATCTCGGCGACGGGGCCGCCTAGGTTTGGGAAGTCGCCCGCATCAACTTCCCCCAAGCCATATGCATCCTAGACTTCTATCTGAGTGCGTTTTTGATTGCCCTGCGGCCATCTATGTGCATAATTACCTGCCTTTCGATGAATATTCATCGGAGCTCAGAACGCTTGTCTGCGGGCCGTCGGGCCCCCAACTTGGCCTCTGAAGCTTCTTGTAAGTATTTTTCGTTAATCTCAGTCGGGGTCTTAGCTCAGTTGGTAGAGCGCCTCAATGGCATTGAGGAGGTCAGGGGTTCGATTCCCCTAGGCTCCACTCCCCCGCGAAGATTTACAGGCAAAGGCTCAGGCGATTGTGACCTCGGGGCTGAGGTAGACGTCTTGGATCGTATTGAGGAGCTTGACGCCATCCTCCATCGGGCGCTGGAAGGCCTTGCGTCCGGAGATGAGGCCCGTGCCGCCGGCGCGCTTGTTGACGACAGCGGTGAACACCGCGTCCTCGAAATCGTGTTTGCCCGAGGCCCCGCCACTGTTGATGAGGCCCGCGCGGCCCATGTAGCAATTCGCGACCTGGTAGCGGCAGAGGTCGATCGGGTGGTCGGTCGTCAGCTCGGTGTAGATCCGCTCGTCCAGTTTGCCGTAGCTCGAAGAGCCGGTGTTCAAGGCCTTGAAGCCGCCATTGTTCTCGGGCAGCTTCTGCTTGATGATGTCGGCCTGGATCGTGCAGCCCAGATGGTTAGCCTGCCCGGTCAGGTCGGCCGAGACGTGGTAATCCTTGTCGCCTTTGATGTTGAAAGCTGGGTTTCGAAGGTAGCACCAGAGGACGGTGGCCATGCCGAGCTCGTGCGCTAGAGCGAAGGCGTCGGCGATCTCTATGATCTCGCGATGCGCGTCGTCCGAGCCGAAGTAAATCGTGGCCCCCACCGCCGCAGCGCCCATGTCGGAGGCCTCCCGGATTTTTCCAAAGAGGATTTCCTTGAATGAGTTTGGGTAAGTGAGGAGTTCGTTGTGGTTGATTTTGACGAGGAACGGGATCTTGTGCGCGTATTTGCGCGAGACCGCTCCCAGCACGCCAAATGTCGAAGCCACCGCATTGCAGCCGCCCTCAACAGCAAGCTTCACAATGTTCTCCGGGTCAAAATACAGCGGGTTTTTTGCGAAGCTGGCCCCCGCCGAATGCTCGATTCCCTGGTCGACCGGAAGGATCGACATGTAGCCGGTGCCTGCCAGCCGCCCGGTCCCATACATCCGCTGCAGGTTGTTCAGAACCCGCTGGTTCCGGTCGGTTGCTGCAAAGACCCGGTCCACGAAGTCCGGTCCGGGCAGGTGCAGCAGGTCTTTCGATATGGTTTTCGATGTGTGGCCGAGAAGGAACTCCGCCTGATCGCCGAGGTAGGATGTGAGGGATGGGCTCATGGCTGGTGACGAGCCTTACTCCGCAGCAGCCCATCTGTCCAGTCGTGGATTTTTCTGGATGGTTGCGGGGGCAAAAAGGCGGGCCAAGCCAAGAGGAAATTACTCGGCAGCCCTCTCGCCATCCAAGACCCGGGCGACGTCCCTCGCAATCTGCCGCCGAAGGTCCTCGATGCCGGCAAATTTTTGTTCGGGGCGGAGGAAGTCGAGGAACTCGGCCTCGATATCCTGACCGTAGAGGTCGCCGGTAAAATTGATGAGGTGAACTTCCAGGAGGCGGTCGGCGGCGGAGTGGACGGTCGGGCGGACGCCGATGTTGGCAACGCCAGGATGCCAGGTCTGCCCTGTGCGGACCCGGACGGCATAGACGCCATTGGGCGGAAACTGCTCGTTGTGGGCGGCGAGATTTGCCGTGGGGAAGCCGAGTTGGCGTCCGAGTTCATCACCGTGGCGGACGGTTCCGAGGACCGAGTAGCGCCGACCGAGGAGGTGCGCGGCGGCATCGAGATCGCCGGATTCGACGGCCTGGCGGATGAGCGTGCTGCTGACGACGATGCCATCGATGGCGACAGAAGAAACTTCGGTGGTTTCAAAGCCCAGCTCCGGTCCAAGGTGGCGGAGCAATGCGGCGTCTCCCCGCCGGCCGTGGCCAAACTTCCAGCCCTGCCCCACGCAGATCCTGGCAAGCGCCGGAGCGCAGGCGCACAATTCACGAAGAAAGGCTTCCGCCTCCTGCGCGGCGAATTCCGGCGTAAACGGCAGCACAAGAACATTTAGGATCCCTTCGGCCTGCATGAGGGCCAGCTTGTGCGGCGTGGAAGTCAGGAGGCGTGAGGCGCTCTGCGGCCGCAGGATTTTTGAGGGATGCGGATCGAACGTCAGGGCGGCCGCCGTGCCGCCTGCGCCCTCTGCGGCATCCCTGGCGGCCGCGAGCACAGCCCGGTGGCCGTGGTGCAATCCGTCAAAAACCCCGGCCGCAATGACGAGAGGCCCGGGCAGCATCCCGAGGTCGGTCAGGCGGACGAGTGTGTTCATCAGGCACCGCGCAGGCGTGAGACGGCAGGCAGACTGAGCACCCTTTCGGCCACTGCTTCGAGCGGACCCGCCTTGAGATCGGAAATCGTGACGGCCCCCTTGACGTCGAAGCGGCCGGATTTCGTCCGGCGGAGGGCCTTCAAGTGGGCTCCGCAGCCGAGTTCCTTGCCGATTTCGTGGGCGTAGGTGCGGACGTAGAACCCCTTGCTGCACACGACGCGGAAATCGATTTCCGGCAGGCGGACGGCGAGGATTTCGTGGGCATAGACATGGACGAAGCGGGGTTCACGCTCCACCTCCTTGCCCTGGCGGGCGAGCTTGTAGAGCGGGACGCCATCCTTCTTGATCGCGCTGACCATCGGCGGGGTCTGGTAGAAATCCCCGTGAAACTTGGCAAACGCGGCATCGATGGCCTCGCGGGAGAGTTCGGGAACCGGGGAGGTGGCCGTGACCTCACCATCAGCGTCCTGGCTGTCGGTCACCGAACCAAGCACGAGCGTTCCCACATACTCCTTGTCCTCACTCATAAGGAGGTCCTGGATTTTTGTGCCGCGCCCGATGGTGATGAGCAGCAGCCCGGTGGCCAGAGGATCCAGCGTGCCGCAATGGCCGACCTTTTTTGTATTCAGTGCACGGCGGGTAATGGCGACGACATCGTGCGACGTCATCCCCGGCTCCTTGTCCACCAGCAACACCCCGTCAATCCCGCTTTCGGATTTCATGGCAAACGGCTTTCAAAAATTCCTGTTTCACGTGTTCGAGGGAGCCGCACACGCGGGCCCCGGCGGCCAGCGGGTGGCCTCCCCCTTTGAATTGCTGGCAGATTTGGCAGACGTCCACGGCGGGGTCTTTCGACCGGGCGCTGACGCGAACTTTCCCCTCGGGAAGCTCTTCAAAAAAGATGGCGGACACCACGTCGTCGATCGCGCGGAGCTGGTCAATGATCCCCTCGTTGTCCTCCGGGAGCACCGCCAGGCGGGCGGCGTCGGCAAGCGTGAGAGAGAACGAGGCGATGCGGTCGCCGCAGTGGAACTCCGCCTGGTTGAGGGCGAAGCGAAGCAGTTCGAAGCGGCGCTTCGGCAGGGTCTCATACATCGCTCGGGAGATGTCGGCGACATCAACCCCGGCCGAGACCAGCGCGGAGCCCGCGTCAAACGTGCGGGCGTCGGTGCCGCGGTATTGAAAAGACCCCGTGTCCGTGGAAATGGCGGCGAAGAGGTTCGTGGCGATGGACGTCGTGATCGGCACACCGGTGTGGCGGAAAAGCTCGAAAAGGATCTGGCCGGTGGCCGGAGCCGTGGGGTCGACGTAGTTCAGTTCACCAAATTTTTCGTTACTGATGTGGTGGTCGATATTGATCCAAAGCGCCCCGGGAGCGACAGCGTCAAGGACCGTGCCCAGTCGCTTTTTGACCGAGGTATCGAGCGCAAGGAAGACATCAAATTCCTGAGGGGAGTCCGGCGGCGCGGTGAGCAGCTCATGTCCGGGCAGGTATCGGAACTTGTCCGGAATGCCATCCTCGTTCCACGCGGTGACGTCCTTGCCCTCGCTCTGGAGCCAGAGGGCGGCGGCAATCGTCGTGCCGAGAGCATCGGCATCGGGTCGGAGATGGCTGGCCACGGCGATCCTCTTGGCTCCGCGCAGGGCTTTGGCAATTTCGTCAAACATTTTCGTCGAGTCCGAGTTCATCCAGAATACTGAGCACCCGCGAGCCGCGCTCGATGGCGGCATCGATCTTGAAGTGGAGGAGGGGTGTATTTTTGAAAGACACGCGCTTGGCCAGTTCGCTTTGCAGGTGGCCGCGTGCGGCGGTCAGCTTCTCGATGACCCTCTGCTGCTGGCCGGGAGAGCCGAGGGCGGAGACAAAGACGTGAGCCTGTTTCAGGTCGGGCGTGATGTCCACCCCAGTGATGGCGACCAGCACGGGCGCGAAATCAAACTCGCGGAGGAGGATGACCCCGAGCTCGCGCTTGAGGACCTCGCAGACCCTTTCGATCCGGTGATTCATCTCGCGGAGGGCTCACCCGCCATATCGGGACGGCGGGAAGAATTCGATCTGGGCAATGCGTTTGCGCGGGCTTCCATCATTTTCGCCTTCGTAATCTCCGTGATCCAGGAACCTCAGAGCTGCTGCGCGATTTTTTCCAGCGTGTAGCACTCGATGATGTCCTCGGGAAGATATTCGGAAAAATCCCCAAGCTTGATGCCGCACTCGAGCCCGGCGCGAACCTCTTTGACGTCGTCGGTGAACCGGCGCAGCGTCGCAAGACCGCCATCGTAGATCGGCTGGCGGCGGCGGAGGACGCGGGCCCGCGCGGT
>JBGSJQ010000116.1:0-6886 GCA_041741775.1 Terrimicrobiaceae bacterium
GAAGCCGGAAGCGACTGAATACTGGCTCACCGCTGCCGACCCGCGCACAACCAACCGCGAAGACGAGACGGTCAAAATCCGCGAAGATAAAAAATCCGACTTTAAGAGCGGCTATGAGGTGACGATCCCCCCGGCCTCGGCTGTTGTTATCGTCAATGAGGCCAAGTGAACTCGATGCCGCCTCCCGCATCGCCGGGCGCTGGATGCGCTCGTGCGAGCATTGGCCATCCTACACGACCGACCTCGTGCTGGAAGGCCTGCTGGCACTTTCCGACGCATCCGGTGACAAGCGCTACCTCGACTTCGTGCTCAGGGTTTGGAATTTCCGTGGTTCACCGCGCGAGTCCCTGACGATTGCCAATTCCTATTTCACCTGCCTCCACGCCGAAACCTACCGCCGCACCGGAGATCCGCGTTTTGTCGAGGGCCTGGTCGAGGTCGCAGACGAATGGAGGAGGACCGCGCTCCGCACCGAAGAAGGGGCGGTCGCTCATCGCAATGACCACGGCCCTGCGGTCCTGCTCGATATGCTGGCCGGCTATGCGCCGCTCATGGCAGCCGCCGGTGCGCTCTCGGGTGACGAATCGTTTTTTGACGAATGCGCCCGGCAGTGCCGCCTGTATCGCGACATCCTGCGCAACCCGGCCACTGGCCTCTGGCATCATGCATGCGGATGGAGAGAACCCGGCGTCCTCTCACCCGCCGGATGGTGCCGGGGGCAAGGCTGGGCGATGCGTGCATTAGTAAAAAGTCTCGAGTGGATGCCCCCGTTCGTAGTTCCGCCTTCAGGCGGCGGCTGTTTTGCTAACGTTATATCGGTAATCCTCCGCGAACTCACGGATTCCCTCCTTCACCACCAGCAACCATCCGGTATGTGGAATCAACTTGTGGACGAGCCGGATTCCTATCCGGAGACCTCGGGGACGGGTTTCATTGCCAGCATGCTGGAGGTGGCAGGCCGGAATGCATGGATCGACACGGCTCCCGCCGCCACCCTCGGCGCCCAGGCCTTGGCTGTTTTTGTCGACCTCGATGGCACCGTTCGCAACGGCTGTCCAGGAACCCCGCCACTGGAAACATGTGATGACTACCGTCAGCGCACCCCACAGATCAACGACCCGCACGCCGCTGCTGCAATCCTGATGGCACTAGCCGGGGCAGAGCAGTCGTAAACCTGCTTTCTCTTTCAACACCATGCCCACTCTGCCGAACATTGATTTCACCGGAGCCGGGTGGTGGTGGCCGGATGGGCTGCTTTGCGAAGCCGACCAATTTGCCGACTTCGCCGCAGACATTGAGATGCCGGCAGTGCCAACGAAGGCATGGATGGCGGTCACCTGCGGGAGTTGGTATTCGCTCTGGGTGAATGGCGTCCTCGTTGGCCATGGTCCGCCGCGCGAGGTGGCCCCGTGGCAATACTACGATACCGTCAACCTAACGACTGCGCTTCAACGCGGGGTGAATTGGTTTAGGATTCGAGCCTATCATCTTGGCGTGGACACCCAGTTTCATGCCGCCTGCCTGGCGGGTTTGATGTTGGTTGGCGAGATTGTTGTGAATGGGTGGCGGATCGACCTCGGCGAGCGTTCGGGCTGGTGCGCGGCAAAGTCGTCGGCATTTCTCCCTAGAGGTCCCCGGCTGTCCGCCTGCCTCGGTTTCGGGGAACATGCCGATCTCACGCAAGACACGGAGGATTGGTTGCACCGCCCAGTCGATCCCTCATGGCGGGAACCCGCCGTAGTGGCCGAACATCCGCTGCCGGGCCGCGAGAAACTGATTCCCTGCGACTTGCCGACATTGTCCGGGTGTATCCATGAAGCCGCATTTTTGAATGCTCCGGACGGTTGGCAGGTGTGGGACTTTCGGGGCGAGGTGTTCGGATTTCTGGAATTGCAGATTGAGGCGGACCAACCGTCAACCTGCACGCTCCTACATGGCGAAATCCTCACAAGGTCCGGCCTTCCCGACCACGGGTTTGGTGGCGGTGATTACCGTGAAATCCTGGAATTACCAGCCGGCGTCCGGTGCTGGAAGGCATTTGAAAAACGGGCGCTTCGCTACCTCGCGCTGCCTTCCGGATTCCGCGTCCACCGGCTGGCCATTCGCGAATCCCACTGGCCACTCAATGAAACCTGGCGAGACCTCCCCGGTGTGGCGGAACTGCCAGTGCGTGACAAGGCGATCCTTGCGGCCGCCGCGCGCACGGTCGTGTTGTGCTGCGACGACCTGCTGAACGACTGCCCGCGCCGCGAGCGCAGTCAGTATGCGGATCCGGCTGACTACATGGAGTCGATGCCGCTCCTCTTCGGAACCTTGGAGCCCATTCGCCGCTGGCTCCGCCAATACCTTCGCGGGGCGGGGCCGGACGGAGTGCTTCGCATGTGCTATCCGAGCCCGCCGGACAAACCGGTCATCCCGGACTTCAGCATCGCATTCGCGGCGAACCTGCTCCGCTACTATCGCCTCAGTGGCGACATCGACACCGTGCGCGAGTGCTTTCCATCGGCCCACGCCGGTCTCTCGGTCTTTGAGCAATATTCAGACGCCACCGGGCTGCTGGCCGATGTGCCGGGATGGATTTTTCTCTGCAATTCGTTTGAGCTGGCCAATCACCCACGCTCCGCAGCACTCAACGCCCTGTGGTCGGATGGATGGCGGGCGCTTGGGGAATTGTCTCGGGTGCTCGGGGATTCCCGGGCGGAGAGTTTTTTCAACAAAGCGGATCATTTGCGCACGGCGTGGCGGAGCATGTTCTGGCGCGGCGGACGGATTCTCGACTGCGACAGAAGTCCAGATCATGAGCGTCACACGTGGTGGAATTACCATTTCGAGGCGGACCGCGGCTACTTCCTGGATGAACCTCCCTACCCGGGTTCGTTTGTCATCAGGTTTCCCGTCCACGGCCTTGCGCGGACACTCACCATTGCCGCACCCGGGCGTATTCGTGTCTGGTGCGATGGGGCTCTCCTTCTCGATGAGACAAACCGCAGACCATGGACGCATCCGCATCCGTTCAATCCGTGGGAATGCCGCCTGCCCTCACGCCCTATCGAGATCCTTATTGAGGTCTTCCACAACCCGATCGATTGCGAGGTGTCTATTGCCTTCGATAACGGGTGCCCGGGACCACCCATGGTCGGTGAGGTGTCGAAGGGCTCCCAGGATGATGCGAAATCGCTTGCAGGCATGGCTGTCCGCCCCGCCAAATTCCGTCCGTGGACTGCTCCGCTCCACAACCAGATCACCGCAGGCTATTGCGCCGGAATGTTGGAAAACGACGAGGCATCAGGCGTCCTGCGGCAATGTCTCCGCGAAGAATACCATGTGCCGTGGCTCAAGCGGACAACCCCGCTCATCTGCACGGCCACTGAGAGTCGCAGCCTGATCGCCAATCGCGCCGTGCTTTGCAACACACCGCACTCGCTTTCCTATTTTTGCCGCGCGCTCGCCATCCATGGCATGCGAGACGAAGCCAAGGACCTTTGTCAAAAACTCTTCGGTGCAATGATCGATGCGGGCTCCACGACTTTGTGGGAAGAGTTCGCCCCCCGATCCAGCCTCTGCCACGCCTGGGGCGCCTTCTGCACCCAATACCTCCTCCCCTAAAAATAGTCGCCCAATACGACAGAGCAACAAATGTCGCACGTGCGACAAATATTGCTATGACAGGGGGATCGTATTTTGCACAGATGCAGCCTTTGCCATGACGGCTTTTCTTGCGTTCCACGCCTTCTGCCCGAGGTAGCCTTTCGGCCAGAGAGCCTTGGGGAGCAGAGGGTCGATGCGAACGCTCTGCAGCCAGGCCTCATTCTCCCGCCTGCTCCATTCCAGCAGTTCCGCAGCGGAGGCCGGACGTTCGGGGAATTCGTTGAGCAGATCAAGATGCTGTTGGTAGTTTTTATTGATCTTGGAAAAACTCCACGCGGCATCAACCATCTCCCGGTCGGTTTGCACATGGTGGGTTTCGGATTCCAGAAGAATCAACTGACGGCAACATTTGCCCTTGTCTTTTTCGATGAAGTCCAGGGTTTGCGGTTTGCGTGGTGAAATCCAAACACTGCCCTGGAGACACCCCAATCCCTCCTCTGTGAGTCTGCGCAGAACTTTGCGTCTGAGCGCCGCTTCCCTCCTCGGAAGATCAAAAAGGACGACCCACCACCGCCCGTCCCATGGCATCTTCCAGCATTCCTCCGGATCCCTGCCACCAAGAGCACGCAGGCGCCCCTCGCGGGTTAACCGCACAAACAGACGGACATCGGACGGGCCCTTTTGCTTTTCGAGAAATTTGGAGGCCTCTAGGCGGTGGACCTGCCAGAGCAACCCGTTCTGATACGCCCAGGACTCGAAGGTTTCACCCATCTTTCGAAATCCCGGCCGTGCCGCCGTTTCAAATGTCCAGAGGAGGTGGTAAAGGAAAAGCTCGGTCTTTGCAGTCATCCCGTGAATTTGTCAAAAGCGGTCAATTTTGTTAAGCAGAAAATGTCGCACGTGCGACAAATGGTGCTTATGCATTTTGGGAGAGGAAGGGGGGGGTGGGCGGGAGAGATGGTTGCCGGAGACTTGGATGTGTTGGCAGTTGCGGGTTTCGTGGATGGGGCCGACCGGGTGGTGGATGGAATTGTTGATGAGGCAAAGGCGGCCGAGGACCGGGTGGGGGCGTTGATTTCGATGTCGCAGACCTCTTGGTTGAGCGTGGCGCCGTTGCCGTCCAGCGTGAAATCGGAGGTGTCCTTGATGTCGAAGAGGATGCGCTTGAGTCAGTGATCTTTGTTCGAAACATGACAGAAGCGCTCGGGCAAAAGGCTGCCGTCGATGGGTTGCGGGCAGTCCCGGAGAGTGAAGCCGCCGCACGCGAGAGATCGGTCGAAGGCCTCCCGGAGGCGGAGGGCAGCGGTCATGGACGCGTTGTCGGGGCCGGGAACGAGTCGCCGGTATTTTTGCACCAGTCCGCGAGCAGGGCACGGTGATCGTGGAGGATTGATTGGTGGGCGGGATCGGTGGCGAGGTTGCGCGATTCGCCGGGATCGGCGGTCATATCGAAGAGTTGTTCTGAGGGTTCACCGGGGGTGAAGGCGCAGTATTTGAAACTGGCCGTGCGGACCATGCGTCCGTGAATTTCCGAGCGGAGTTTGTCGGCCGCAAGTTCGCAGACGACAAACCGGTCATCCGCCTCTTTTCCGCCGTCCAGGGCCGCGCGAAGCGACAGGCCCGGCAGCTCCGGTGGTTTGGCGCCGGCATAATCGCAGATCGTCGGCATCAGGTCCAAGCCGGAGGCAAGCGCGGTTGAAACCCCCGGCTTGATGTGACCGGGATAGGAGAAGACGAGCGGCACGGCGGCGGATTCCTCGTAAAGCGAAAGCTTGGTGGCCCATCGGTGCGCGGCGACGCCTTCGCCGTGGTCGGAGGTGAAAATGACCAGCGTGTTCTCCTTCCATCCGCCTTGTTCGAGCGCCCGGAGAACCTGCCCGACCGCGCGGTCCACCTGGGTGACCATGTGCGCATAGGTGTGAAGATAGGCCCGCCAGCGGGCCTCATCCCAATCCTTTGTCTCGGCCAGTTCGTGGCCGTAGCGTGTGTTCTCGCGGCGCATTTTGAGGGCCTCGGGCTCGTTTGGGTCGGCCTCGAAGTTGGAGGGAAGCGGCGGGAAGGTGTCCTTGTTGGCGTATTCGAGCCCCTTTTCCATGACATGGTAGCAGATGTCGTGCGGGTTGTGGAGCGAGACGCCGAGGAACCAGGGCTTCGGTTGCTTGCCGGCCTGCCAGCGCAGGAAAAACTCGGCATCCATCGCGGTGAGAAAATCCGTCTGGTCGCCCAGTGCAGCCATGGGAACATCTTTGGTGAGCGGACGGTGGTGGAAGCCCCACTCATCGGTGGCTTCACGAAGATAGCTTTGCGGCAGATGCCATTTTCCGGTCCATGCGGTGTAGTAGCCGCTGTCGCGGAGCACGGACCCAATCGTGGGGATATCCTTGGAAAGAGAATCCCCGTTGTAGATGACCCCATTCGCGTGCGGGGGCTGTCCGGTCACCATGGCGCCACGTGACGGACCGCAGATGGGCGCCGCGCAATACGAATGAAGGAAGCGCACGCCGGAGCGCGCCAGGGCGTCCATATTGGGCGTATTCACCCAACGGTTGCCGGCGCAGCTCATGGCATCGATCGTCTGCTGGTCGGTAAACAGAAGGAGGATGTTCGGGCGCGGGTCGGATGAGCGAACATGGCGGCTCGTTTCCCGAAGCGCATCGTCATCCGGCCCGGGGACGACGATGTCGGGGTCCTGCGATTGCGAATCAGATGCGGCCATGGAGAGCTTTGTCATCGTGGTGGCGAAGGTGGCGCCCAGTGCGGTTTTAATGAATGCGCGGCGGTTGGAAAAGAACATGTGCTACTGCGGTTTTCCTTTGGCCACGCGGAAGCCGATGAACGACCGCGCAGTCCCGGTGTATTCCTTGAAATATCCTTTGGCAGTATTTTTGACGGCTTCCGGTTTTTCGAAGAAATACCCGACCCCGTTGACCCTGTAGTCCACCATCGAGTTGAGGTGGGAGGCATCCTGGTCCCATCCCCACTCAAGCACGTTTCCTTTCATGTCCTGAAGTCCGTTTTCCTGCGGGGACTTTGTGCCCACCGGATGGGTTCTCCCGCCGGAGTTTTCTGCGATCCACTCGGTGTCGTCGGGGTTTGGCGGAAGCGGGCCGTCCGCGACGCGGAACTCATCATACATCGGAAGCCGGAATCCGCCCGCCATAGGATCGAAGAAGACGATCATGTTCAGCGCCGTGTCCTGTTTCTCCCCCGCCCTCAGATTCTTTTTCCAAACAGGGTTCGGATATCCAACCCCGGTGTAGGTTTCCAGACGGAATGGGAGCACCTCCCGAAGAACGGT
>JBGSJQ010000117.1:0-12922 GCA_041741775.1 Terrimicrobiaceae bacterium
CTGCCGAGGTTGCAGCGCCCGCAGCCGAGGCCGTCGTTCCAGCTCCCGCTGCTGCCGCGCCCGCCGAAGGCGAAGCCAAGCCCAAAGCTGCAAAAACGAAGGCTCCCAAGAAGAGCAAGGAGGCCGCTCCGGCCGCTGCTGCCGCTCCGGTCAGCATCTCGCTGGATGACGCCATTGAGCCGATCAAGGTCGTCAAGGCCAAGGGCAGCAAAAATATCTCCCAGGGCATCGCCCACGTGCAGGCCAGCTTCAACAATACGATCGTCAGCATCACCGACCTCCGCGGTGGTGTCATCGGATGGTCGAGCGCCGGCAAGTGCGGGTTCAAAGGCTCGCGCAAAAGCACGGCCTACGCCGCCCAGATGGTCGCGCAGGACGCCTGCCGACAGGCGATGGGACACGGCCTCAAGGAGGTCGAAGTCCGCGTCAAGGGCCCTGGGGCTGGCCGCGAATCCGCCGTCCGTGCCATGCAGGCCATCGGCCTCGACGTCACGGTCATCCGCGATGTCACTCCCGTCCCGCACAACGGCTGTCGCCCGCCCAAACAGCGCCGCGTCTGATAAATTAGAAAATAGAAAATAGAAATTAGGAATTTAAAGAAATGGCACGTTACACCGGACCCAAAACCAAAGTCAGCCGCCGCTACGGCGTCCTCATCAGCGGATCGCCCAAGGCGTTTGAGAACAAGAACTATCCTCCGGGCCAGCATGGGCCGAAGGGCTCGCGCCGCAAGCAGAGCGACTACTCGATCGCCCTGGCCGAGAAGCAGAAGCTGCGCCACCAATACGGTGTGCTGGAGCGCCAGTTCCGCCGCTACTTCCACATTGCCGCCACCCGCCGCGGCGTCACCGGCGAGATCCTGCTCCAACTCCTCGAGACCCGCCTGGATAATGTCGTCCAGAAGATGGGCTTCTCCAAGACCCTTCGCGGTGCCCGCCAGATGGTCGCCCACGGCCACATCACGGTCAACGGTCGCAAGAGCAGCTCCGCGTCCATGAATATCAAGCCCGGCGACGTGATTGCCGTCAAGCCGTCGGAAAAATCAAAGCGCCTCGGCGCCCGCGGCGTCGAGCTCACCCAGATCGCCACCGTTCCCGAGTGGCTCCTGGTGGACAAGGACAACCTCTCCGGCAGCGTCGTCCGCATCCCCAGCCGCCAAGAGATCAACCCGATCGTCAACGAGCAGCTCGTCGTCGAGCTCTACTCCCGCTAGACGAAGAGACTCATCCCTTCTGGAACACCCCGGCCCCGGCCGGGGTGTTTTGCTTTCATCATGCCGCCTAGAAGGATGAAAGTGATTTCGCAAAATACTCAGAAAAGGAACCTGGCTTTTTCCTTCGGACTCAAAAGCGAGCAGCTCTCAATCTGTCCAAAAACCCGGTAGCGCAGACGGGCGACGAGCGAATAGATCGCATCGCGAAGCGGGAGCGGAATCAGCCGGAATACCACCAGGAGGCTCCACGGCCGTCCCAGCCGCTCCATCAGGCGCAAGGCGGCCTCGCTGCGAAAATAGGCCCTGCTGTCTTCGACAAGAACGAAGGTTCCCGTCGGTGGCGGGGGCAGTCCCTGTCGGGCCAATGCGGCGTCGGCTGCGGTGGTGGACAGCGCCGCAAACTGGAACTGCCCCGCCGGGTCATGCCTGATCACGAATGTGGCGAGACGGTTACACAGGACGCAGCGGCCGTCGATCAGGACGAGGAACTTCCCTGGCGCACTCGTCCCAGGAAGGCTCACAGCCTGTCGAGCAGTTTCTGGTGGATCCCGTCGAAGCCGCCGTTGGAAAAGACGGCGACGAGATCGCCGGATCCGGCTAGCGGACGCAGGCGCTCGACGATGTCATCGGCAGTGGGTTCGTAAAAAGCGGGTTTTCCCTGCGCCGCGATGTCGGTCACGACCTGACCCGGGTTCAGGCGCTCGTTCTCCGGGATTTGTTCGAGGCGGGCGACCTTGGCAATAAAGACGCCATCGGCGCAGGCGAAGGCCGCCGGGAGGTCGTGCTGGAAGACCGCTCGACGGGTGGTGTTGGAGCGGGGTTCGAAGATGGCCCAGATCCGCGCCCCCGGGTGTTTTGCGCGAAGGCCGGCGAGGGTTTCACGGATTGCGGTGGGATGGTGGCCGAAGTCGTCGATGATCGTGATGCCGCGCACGGTGCCGCGCACCTCCTGGCGGCGCTTGATGCCTTGGAAGCGCGCGAGGGCTTCCCGGATCGCCGCCGGCGCGATGCCGTAGTAGTGCGCTGCAGAGACCGCCATGGCCGCGTTGCGGATATTAAAATCTCCGGAGAGCGGGATCTCAAAGGTTTCACCAAAAAGCTCAAACGATGAGCCGTCGGCCCCATGAGCGACATTACGGATCCGGTTACCGGCATTCGGCGAGAACCCGACCTCCACCACCGGAGCCGGGCAGGATTTCGCCACATCGAGGCAATTGGCGTCGTCCCCGTTCAGAAGAACCATCCCTTCGGATGGAACAATGTTGAGCAACCGCCGGAAGGTGAGCTTGATTTCGTCGATATCGCGGTAGATGTCCGCATGGTCGAACTCGATGTTGTTCACGATCACCAGCTCGGGCAGGTAGTGGATGAATTTCGACCGCTTGTCAAAAAATGCGGTGTCGTATTCATCGCCTTCCAAGATGAAATGTTTCGCGTCGCGGAGGCAGGCTCCCTGCCCAAGGTTGGCGGGGATTCCACCGATCAGGTAGCCGGGCTCCTTCCCTGCGAATTCAAAAATCCACGCCAGAAGCGAGGTTGTTGTCGTTTTCCCGTGCGTGCCTGTCACGACCAGATTGTGGCGCCCCCTCAAAAAGAATTGTTTCAGTGTCTCGGGGAGCGAGAGGTAGAAGAGTTTGCGGTTGAGCACCGCCTCGACGGCGGGGTTGCCCCGCGTCATGGCATTCCCGATGACAATCACGTCGGCATTCGGGATTTCTGCGGGCTCGAATCCGGGAGTGATCCCGATACCCTTGGACTCAAGGAACGTGGACATCGGGGGATAAACTTTGTCGTCCTGACCGGTGACCAGAAACCCCCTGTCTTTCATGGCGGCAGCCACGGCTCCCATCGCGGTCCCGCAGATGCCGAGAAAATGAACGTGATGAAACGGGTTTTTCATCGCTCGTCGCGCTCCGTGATGTGTGACGTCCGTGATCCCGCCCAAAGAAGGACCGTGCATTTCAGCACCATGACGAGCAAGGCAGCGAGCAGAAGAGCGGCTCCCAATAGAGGCTTGCGGGCCATCAGTAAACGTCCTTCCGGTAGCGCTTTTCTTTCTTCATGGCATCGACATACTCGCGGGCCCGTTCGGTGGACATGCCGCCGTGAGCCTCCACGAGCCGGTGCAATGCGGTATCAACATCCTTCGCCATATTGGCAGCATCACCGCAGACATAGAAGAAGGCGCCCTTCTGGAGCCAGGCATACAGCTCCGCGCCCAGCTCCTCCATGCGGTGCTGGACGTAAATCTTTCGGTCCTGGTCGCGGGAGAATGCGGTGGTCAGCCGGGTGAGCGTCCTGTCCTCAAGAGCCGCCTCCAGTTCGTCGCGGTAAAGGAAGTCGGTGGCCGCGTGCTGCTCGCCAAAGATCAGCCAGGCGGGGCCGGTCGCTCCGACAGCCCGGCGTTCCTGGAGAAACGCGCGGAATGGCGCGACGCCGGTTCCGGGGCCAACCATGATGACAGGCGCGCCGGGGTCCTCCGGCATCCGGAAATGTTTCGCGCTGTGGACGAAGACCGGCAGCCCTTCATCTGCGCGGTAGGCCAGGTAGGTGGAGCAGACCCCGAAGCGTTCGCGCGGGCTGTGCTCCACGCGGTATTTCACCACGGCCACGGTGAGGTGGACAGCTTCGCCAACCGCCTTTTGCGACGAGGCAATCGAGTAGAGCCTCGGCTGCAACTTCCGGAGCAGCTTCGCAAATTCCTCCGCCGAAAACCGCGCTGCGGAAAACTCCCGCAACACGTCGAGAACATCCCGGCCCCAGAGGAAATTTTCCAGATCCGCCCTGGCAGCCGGATCAAGCAGGGTCGCTAAAAATTCTCCCGAGCTGTCGCGCTGGGACACCGCCTGCAAAAGCTGCTTCGAAGGCTCGGTGAGAATGAAGTTTTTCAGCAAAGCCTCCCGAATCGGGACACTTGTGCCATCCGGAGCCCCGACCATCTCTCCTCCTCCAAAACCCAGCTCCCCCAAAACCAGATCAACCAACGCCGGATCGTTTTGCGGGAAAACCCCGAGCGAATCCCCGACCTCATAGCGAAGGCCGGAACCCGCTAACGAGATCTCAAAATGACGCGTATCCTTGTTCGAGCCCACCCCCGTGAGGCGCCGGTTGGCGGCAAGGGTGGCCCGAAATGGATTCTTTCTGGAGTAATCGGCTTCTGACGACATGGATCGGGTAGTAAAAGAAAGGACCCGCCCGCTTGCAAGCGAAGGATTTATGATTATTTAAGGGGTTCTCGCCGACCGCATCCCGAAAGGCGGTGAACTTTCGCCGGCCAAGCAGCTCTTACCTCCCGGAGTGTTGATGGCTGCCCTCTGTTGCGGATTCGTTATCAGGTGGATATCCCAGAAAATCAGCCAGCGAGTTTGCTACGAGTCGATGTCCTTTGCTGCCCCAGTGCGAGTCGTTCGGGAGGTAGATGTCCGCGGCACCGGATGCCACAGCCGCTGCCAGGACCTCGTCCGTGCGCACGAGAGGAAGACTGGGATCCTTGGCTGCAAGGGCAATCAGGTTGGCGGTCGCGTTTGCGGCGTCTTTGAGATAGGGCCCGTAGAGAGAGGTTTTGTCCGGGGCCACCAGCAGCACGAATCGCGTGGAGCCGTTGCTTTCTACCAGACCGCGAAACACGCCAATGCCCGCGCGCAGGGTCTCGAAGTCCGGCTCCCGCAGCTCATTTTTGTCGAACTCGTCATAGTAGACCAGCAGGTCGTGGTCATCGCGTGAACTGAAAAGCCCGGACCTTGCCAGGGGGAGGCTGACGACGAGGGTATTGATCCCGATCCTGCGCTTCACCACCGCGCTGAGATGCCCGAGCACATGGTCCGGATCCAGGGTGGCCGTCGGCTTCGGAATTTCCTCGCAAAGCGCGAGACGGGAGCCTCCGCCTGCGGGCGGGAGCTGCGATGCCGCAGGAATCCGGGGCTTCTCTTCCGCGGGCTGCACTCGCGTAAAATACCCCGTCCGGCTGAAGAGGTAGCGCTCGACGCTCTCGAATACGAAGACCTTCGGGGGGAACTTCTGGAAGGCTGGCCAGGCGAGGACTTCCTGCGGCCAGTATCTCCGCGTGTCGAGGACAAGCACGGAAAGGCCGGTGCGGGCGATAAAGTAGTTCTGCCATCCAAACATCCGGTTTTCCTGATCGCAGCTGAACGAATCCCCGAGCACGACAACATCGAAATACCGGTCATATTCACGGAGATCCTTTGCCACATGAAACAAGTTGTGGGGAAAAACCGCCTGCGGACCTTGCCAATGGAAATCATTCTCCGCAAAACCGCCGACGCGTGCCAGATCTCCATCCGCCGGTTGAAGCCAGGCGGCGAGCGCCCAGACGGCGGCGACGCTGGCCCCGAAGAGAACCCCTAGTGCGCTGCGGTAGGAAGTCAGGGTCATTCAAAAATCCCGGTAGAGGAAGGAGCTGACATTGCTCAGGTTCAGAAGACACCAGAAAAATGCCACAGCCGTCGCGGCGAGCCAGAGCACGCCCGGATGCCAGACAAGACGTCGGAATGCGGGCGCAACCGGCTCAATGGTTTTTCCATACGTGACCAGCCCGGGCTCCATTGCAGCGAGAAGTTGCTGACTGTTTGGCAGGAACCATACAAATCCGGCCAGCAGTAGAAGAGCGCAGAGAAGAAGGATTTGAGGTTCGGAGGCGAAGCCCACCAGGGCCATGGCTGAGCGAAGCGTTGGTGAGGACTTAAAAAAGAGCTGGTCGGACGGGAAGAACACCCCGTTGAAGCCAGTGAGGCTGGTCAGGATGCGCATGGCATCCGACGGGTGGGATGCACGGAAGAAGATCCACGCCACCACCACGGCGAGGAATGTCGTCAGGCGTCCGCCCCATCCGCTGAAGAGACCCGCTCCCGGGATTTGGCGGGATTCCGTGAGCGACATCCAGGCATGGTTGACGACGAGGTAAGCACCATGGAGTCCGCCCCAGAGGAGGAATGTCCATCCCGCTCCGTGCCAAAATCCCCCGATGAGCATGGTCAAAAACAGGTTCAGCGACCGGCGAACCCGTCCACACCGGTTCCCTCCAAGCGGGATATAGACGTAGTCGCGCAGGAACCGCGAAAGCGTCATGTGCCAGCGCCGCCAGAAATCGCTGATCGATTCGGCCTTGTAGGGAGAGTTGAAGTTCAGCGGAAGACGGATTCCGAAGAGCCGCGCCGTGCCGAGTGCCATGTCCGAGTAGCCGGAAAAGTCGAAGTAGAGTTGGAAGGTATAGGCGAGGGCACCGATCCAGGCGGCCGTGAGGCTGAGCGGCTGTCCGGCACCCGCCGCCCAGAAGACCTGCGTGGCCCAGGGGGCAAGCGTGTCCGCGATGAGGATCTTTTTGGAAAGCCCCATCGTGAACAGCGTGGTGCCCACGCACAGGTCGGCCGTGCGCTCGTCTGCGGTGCGCTCCTTGCGAAATTGCGGCAGCGATTCGCGCTGATAGACAATCGGACCTGAGACGACCTGCGGGAAAAAGGCCGAGTAGAGGAGGAACTCGAAGTAATTGCATCCGGCCGCTTCCTTCCGGTAGCTGGCCACAAGCCAGGCAATTTGCATGAATGTTAGAAACGAAATTCCCAACGGAAGAAGCACCGACTCCAGAAAAAAGTGTGTTTTCAGAAGGGCATTGAGATTTTCCACCACGAAGTTCGCATATTTGAAGTAGCCGAGGACGAGGAGGTTCAGTCCCACCGCAAAGGCTGCCAGCCAGCGCCCGGCCGGGGACTGCGCGCGCGCGAGGGCTTTACCCAAGGAAAAATTGACGAGCGTCAGGGGAAGGAAGAGTGCCAGAGCGGCAGGATTTGCCCAGGCATAAAAGAGCAGTGAAGCCGCCAGCAGCCAGGCCTGCCGCCAGGCCGCCGCCCGGACCCGTTCCAGAATCAGAAACCCGCCCAGGGTGACCGGGAGAAAGGAAAACAGGAAGATGGCGGAGCTGAAAAACACGACCTCAGGAGCTGAAAATAGAGACAGGAGGGAAGATGTCGCAGGAGTTTTGTCTTCTGGCAAGGTGCGACGCATCTGGAAGTCACAAGCTCGCGATGAAAGCGGATCCCATCGTCCGCAAGTTCCCGCCCATGGTCCTCGGCTGCAACCTCCTGCCAAAGGGCAATGGCCTCGCGAATAGTCGTCAGTGCCTCCTCGCGGATTTCCCCCTGGCTCCAACACCCAGGCAATGCCGGGCAGCAAATCGCAAAGCCATTCTTGCCCTCGATGAATTCAACTTCGGCATTTCTTGTTGTTAGGGCCAAAATGCTTCCGCTTGCACTCCTCCGGCCAGGCGGCTAGGTTTCCCTGCATGAGTTTCGCTCAAATCATCGAAGAAATTCCCAAGCTCACGCATCTGGAGCGACGCGAGTTGTTTCTTCAAGTCCTGAGCCTTGAGCCCGACGCCGATGATGTCGCGGTCTGCGACCATGTCGCCCGCGAGGGCTTCGCGCTTCTCGATGAAATGGAAGCCGCCGACTCGACGCATGGATAAAGCCCGGAAGGGGGAAGTCTGGCAAACCGACATGGGCATTGCCGGAAAAATCCGCCCCTGCCTGCTTCTCACGGACTACCCTGCGGATGACGAGCTGGCAATGGTCACGGTCGTTCCGCATACGACGGCGCTTCGCGAAAACAGGTGGGAACTCGCTTTGCCCAAAGCGTTCTTGAAAACAGGCGCATTTCATTTCCAGCAAATCCAATCCGTCAGCGTCGCCCGCCTGATGAGGAGACTGGGAAAACTGTCCGATGAAGAGATGGACCTTGTCGCAGAAATGCTGCGCGACCGGCTGGATATGCCTTAGGCTCCTGAGAGGTGGCTCCGAACTGCAATCCGTATTTTCCAGAATACTGAAAAAAGGAAATCCGCGATTTTCAATGACTCCACATCGGGCAGATATTTTACGAAATGGGAGAGGAACCGTGAATTCACAAAAAAGTTTTAGGGCCAGTTAGGGCCAGAAGTCCGCCGCTCCCCTGCTTTTTCCCAACGTTTTTCAGCGGGTTATATTTTTTAAAACCCGTAAAAGGCGCACCGTGTATCTTGCTTATTTACAGCAACTTATAAACGGGTGACCGACGGGACTCGAACCCGCAACAGCCAGAATCACAATCTGGAGCTCTACCATTGAGCTACGGCCACCAACAAGGGGGAACAGTGAACACCTTCTTTGGAGCGAGATCAAGTGCGCTCTTTCTTGGAAAACCGAATCGGGTGCGGGACAACTTTTCGCCAATGTTTTTCAGACCCCCTCTCCGCTGCTTCCCGGGCGGTTGTGGGGGGTTGCCTTGGGGCGGCAGGTCTGCTCCATTGTGGGGCGATGGAATGGTTTTCATTCAGCCCGGAGGATTTTTCTTATGCATTTCTAAGCGTGCTGATGGAGGGGGTGCCATTTATCCTGCTGGGGACATTGTTGTCGGGGTTGATCGACCAGTTTTTGCCCTCGCGGACGATGACGCGGTATCTGCCCCGGAATGCATTTTTGGGGATTTGCGTGAGTGCGGCGATGGGGGCGGTATTTCCGATGTGCGAGTGCGGAGTGGTGCCGGTGATCCGGCGGCTGATTGCGAAAGGGCTGCCGGTCTCGAATGCGGTGGCCTACATGCTGGCGGCCCCGGTGGTGAATCCGATCGTGGCTGTGAGCACGTATGCGGCCTTCCGGGGCCAGGGTGCGGCGGAGTTTGTGGCGCTCCGTCTGGGGCTGGCCTACGCGGTGGCCGTGATCGTGGCTCTGGCCGTGCTCAACCTTCCCCTGGGCGCGGTTCTGAAGCGCAGCGTGCTGGCCTCGGCAGCCCTTGAGCCCGATGCAGGGGGGGGCAGTGGCGGGGGGCCGCTCGGACGTCGCTTCGTGGCAGCGATGCACACGGGCATCCGGGATTTTCTCGATGTGATGCTGTATTTCGTTTTTGGTGTGGCGGTGTCGTCGCTCTTCAGCACCGCGGTGAACCAGGAATTGATCATCCCGCTGGCATTGAACGACTGGCTCGCGGTGGCTTCCATGATGGGATTTGCGGGGATCCTGTCGCTTTGCAGCACCTCGGATGCCTTCATCGCGGCGACCTTTGTTGCCTTCCCCGGGGTCTCGAAACTGGCTTTTCTGGTGTTCGGTCCGATGATGGACCTGAAGCTCCTCTTTATCTACTCCGCGGTTTTCACCAAGCGGTTCGTGCTCGGGCTGGCTGTCGGACTCTTCATCCTCATCGGCCTCCTCTGCGTGCGGCTCTCGGTCCTCGGCTTATGAATTCCCTTCCCACGCGCCTTATGGCCTCCGCCACGCTCTCCGTCTGGGGCGGCGTGCTGACCACCTTCTTTTTTTCGAACCGGATCGCCTCGTATCTGCACCCGGCCTTTCACTGGGGGGTCCTCGCTTCCGGCATAGCCCTCCTCGCGCTGGCGGCCGGCTCCGTGATTTTCCCCGAGAGCGATGCTTCCGGCTGCCCGGTGAAATGCCAGCCGCTCTGGCGGTTGAGCCTCTCGTTTCTGATTCTCACCATCCCCCTCCTGGCCGCGACGTTTGTCTCTCCGAGCGCGTTCGGGGCGTCCGCGGTCCGGAACCGCGGGATCGTGGACAACCTCGACCAAATCCCGGCCTACTCCCCGCCCGTCGAACCACCTCTCCCGCAGGCGGATGGCTCGATTGGAGAAAGCACCGCCGTGAACCCCTCTGCCTACCTTCCCAAGAATGCCGCCGGTCAGATCAAAGTCGAAACTGTGGACCTCCTCTACGCCTCCGCCGAGCCCACCATGCGGGAGGATTTTGAAAACAAGGAAGTTGAGGTCATTGGCCAGTTCATGCCGGCACGAACGGGCAACCCGGATGGCGACCGCTTCAACCTCGTCCGGATGTATGTGATGTGCTGCGCTGCCGATGCGCGTCCCGTCGGCGTCTCCGTGCAGGGCCAAGCGGATTTTCCGGAAATGACGTGGCTGAAAGTTACCGGCAAAGCCACCTTCCCGATCCAAGCCGGCCGGCGGACCGCTCTCGTCGTGGCGGATTCCGTGGAAGAAATTGATCCGCCCGAAGAATCCTTTATCTACTAAGACATCATGAAACCCATCCTTCTGACCCTTCTCGCCCTGGCTCTGGCCATTCCCGCGCATGCCGAATTCCGCGGGGCCTGGATCGCTTCGGTTTACAATATCAACTTTCCCTCGAAGCCCGGCCTCCCGGTCGCAACGCAAAAAGCGCAGGCGATCCGGCTGCTGGATGCCGCCAAGTCTGCGGGACTCAACGCCGTCCTCCTCCAGGTGCGACCGGAGAGTGACGCGCTCTATGCCTCGAAAATCGAGCCGTGGAGCCGGTATCTCACGGGAAAGCAAGGCGTCTCGCCCGGATATGATCCCCTCGCGTTCTTCATCGCCGAGGCAAAAAAACGCGGCATCGAAGTCCATGCCTGGCTGAACCCGTATCGCGCCGCCGCCAGTGCAGGACAACCCCGCACCTCCGACCACATCAGCAAAAAATTTCCTCAATTCACCTACAAGGTTGGCAATGTGCTGTGGATGGATCCCGGCGCTCCGCAGGTGCAAGGCCACATTGTCAAGGTAGTCAAGGATCTGCTCTCCCGCTACGACCTGGCGGGCATCCACCTCGACGACTATTTTTATCCCTATCCGACGGACAGCGGCGAGGTTTACCCGTTCCCTGATCAGAAAACCTACGCGGCCTACCGGGCCGCCGGCGGCAAACTGGAGAAAGCCGACTGGAGGAGGAACAACGCCCACCAGTTGATCGAAGCGATTTCGCGGACCGTGCGCGCGACCAAGCCGGGCGCGGTTTTTGGCGTGAGCCCGTTTGGCATCTATACGAAGGGTTCCCCGCCCGACGTCAAGGCCGGAGTGGACCAATACCACCAGCTCTACTCCGACCCCTTGAAGTGGATGAGAGAGGGCTGGGTCGATTATCTCGCTCCCCAGCTCTACTGGGCTGAAGGCGGACCGCAGAGTTTCTCCTCCCTGCTGCGCTGGTGGCGAAGCCCCCAGGTCAATCCGCGCGGAATCCCCGTCTGGCCAGGCATCGCGGTGGATCGCCTCGCCTCCCACGGCTGGCCAGCCTCCCAGATTGCCAAACAACTCGAATTGGAAAAATCGATCGCTCCCCGCGGACGCGGCGGATTCCTCCTCTGGAATATCGGTCCTGTCAAAGACAACACCAAGGGCCTCGTCCCCGTGGTCAAGTCCCGCTGACCCCTTCGGGCGTTCGAGGCTGGCCTCCCTGTCAGCCGTGGATGAAAATGAACGGACCGGACGGAGCCGGTCCCTCGACAACACAAAAAAAGCCGGGCAGTTGCCTGCCCGGCTTTTTTGATAAATGTTTTTGTTTTCGGATTAGAACGCGAAGCGGAGGCCAGCACGTCCGAGGAGGCCGCTCTTGGGCTCTTCGGAGGAGTAGATCCAGCGGGCGTCGGAGAAGAGTCCGATGTTCTGGGTCACGCGATACTCGAGACCACCACCGACATGGCCGAAGCCGTGTCCGCGGCGACCGTCGCCGTAAGCGGCACCGCCGCCAACCATCGCGTAGGGAGCGAGGTTGATCGCGCAGATCGGGTAGCGGATGAAGAGGTTGCCGATCGTGGCCCACTCAGCGGCCTCGTTGGCACGACCGAAGACGTCCTGTTCGACACCGATTCCGATGAACTTGGTGAAGAAGTAGTTGACCCCAAGGCCACCACCCCAACCCGGACGACCCTGGTTGTAGAAGGCACCTGTGGCGAAAGCGTCAACCTGGAGTTCGTTCGCACGAAATGCGCAGGTCGGGACTTCTTCGATCACGACTTTTTCTTTGAATGTTTTCCCGTCGCCTGCAAAAGCAGCGGCGGCCGTCAGTATAAATACCCCAGTTAAGGAGAGCAGTTTTTTCATAGCACCCGATGGATATCCGCGAGTGGCATCCCGCGTCAATGCTTTTTATTGCGATTCATTTTTTCGAAGGTAATAATTTCTAGTAAGTTACGGAAAAATTATTTTGGCTTCGCAGTGGGCGCGGATTGCGCCAAGAATGTGCGGATGCCGAATCAGCTCATTGCCCGGGACCTGCACCGATCCTTTCGGATTGGGAAGTCCGCCATTTCCGTTCTTCGGGGAATCAGCCTGGAGATTTGCGCCGGGGAGGCGGTCTTTTTGTGCGGGGCAAGCGGGGCGGGGAAGACGACGCTTCTCTACACGATGGCCGGCCTTGAGACGCCGGAGGAGGGCGTGGTGGAATTTGAGGGACAGTCACTTTACAAGATGGGTGGTGACCGGCTGGCAAGGCTGCGGAACGGGCGGATGGGGTTTGTGTTTCAGTCCTACTTTTTGCTGCCGGAGCTGACGGCGATCGAGAACGTGCTGGTGCCGGCGATGATTGCCGGGCGAGCAGCGCGGGGAAGGGCTGAGGAGCTTTTGGGGCGAGTGGGATTGGCGGAGCGGATGCACCACCTGCCGGCAGAAATGAGCGGGGGGGAGCAGCAGCGGGTGGCGATTGCCCGTTCGCTGATCAACGATCCCGTGATCCTTTTTGCCGACGAGCCAACGGGAAACCTCGATTCAAAGAACGGGGAGTCAATTATGGATCTGCTCCTGGGGGTGGCCCGCGCGGACCAGCGCACGCTTTTGGTGGTAACGCATGACGAGCACCTGGCGCGGAAGGGGGACCGGTTGCTGCGCATCGAGGACGGCCGCATTGCCGGGTGACGCCCATGCCGCTCGATTATCCCGCACCCTTTCTGGAGCTGACCCGCGAGCTG
>JBGSJQ010000118.1:0-7729 GCA_041741775.1 Terrimicrobiaceae bacterium
ACGTTCGCGAGGTAGTCTTCCAGTGAAACCTTCCCCATGAAATAGCCGACATACTTGCCAACGAGGCGGTCGCTGCGGCAAAGCCCGTGGAGCCCGGGGACGATGTCGCGGAACGGGCGGTGGAGGAACTTGCAGTCGGGATCAAGGTCGAACCACGGCATGTGGCCACCCCAGTAGATGTCCGTGGCCCGGTTCTTCTCCACCCACGCGTATTCCTTGTCGTTGCAGGACATGTAGCTTTCAAAATCCAGCGTCAGGTATTTGGCACCGGCTTTCTTGAAGGCTCGTGGGACGTATTGCATCCACGTGCACTCCGGATTCCAGAAGCTTTCCGCGCGCATCCCGAGGTGCTTTTCGTAAGCCCGTTGGGAAAATTCGCATGACCAGTATCCATCCTCCTCCGGGATGTTCGCCATCACCGGATGAGCGTAGGGAGCACCCATAAATTCGCACTGGCCGCTTTCGATCCCGCGGCGGAGTTTGGCGAGCACGTCCGGGCATTTCTCCGCCATGAGGTCGATGGTGAACCCGCTGGCCTCGAAGACATATTTTGCCTCCGGGCCGACCTTGGCGTGGCCGTCAATGATCGTCTCATAACTGGCACGGATGACCTGCTCGTATTTGTGAGGCTCGAGAAAAGCGTAGTTGAGGTTGGCGTGGTAGATGGCGACGTATTTCATGGGATTAAACGATGATATCGACCTGGTGAGTTCCGGAGCGCAGGTCGGGGAGGATGTTGCCCTGGACCGGGCTTCCGTTCAGGAGGATATGTGTCGCGCCGGTTCCGCGGCCGGCGGAGTTGTCGAGGGCAATGTGGAAGACAGCCCCGCGAAAGGTGCGGGTCGAGCGGGCGTGCGGGAGGGCCTTCGGGAGGCAGGGAGAAATCAGGAGCCCGTCGTAGTGCCTGCGTGCCCCGAGAATCCCCTCGACGAGCAGCATCGTCATCCAGGCGCAAGTGCCTGTTCGCCACGGATACATCGCCCGCCCGGGGTGCTCGGGGATGAGACTGTAACAGTTCGTGAAAGAAAACGGCTCGGCCCCCGAATTGCCCACAGGGTTCCACGGGCTGCCCGGAGCGACCTTCACAAACGTGCGCCAGGCCTCCTCCACACGTCCGAGCAGACAATCCGCCATACCTTTAAACCCGGCAGCATGGTTATAACATCCCCCATTCTCAGCGTAATATGGTCGCGATGCGGAAAACTTCCCAACCCTCTCGTCGAAAGTCGTAAATGGCGGCGAACTGATCGGAAACCCCATGTCCGACTCGATCAACCGATCGACTGACTCCATGCAGAGCCGCGACCGGTCAGCCGGAGCGGTCCCGGAGAGGACGGCCCAGCTTTGCGTGTTCACGAAGATTTTCCCCTCTGCGTTTGTGTCCGATCCGAGCGTGTATCCGCCTTGGCAGAGTGTCCGCACATACCACGCCCCGTCCCAAGCCACTTCATTGAGGAGTTTGGAAAAATGAGCATGCCAGGACTCGCACTCAGCGGCGACATTGGCATCCCCACGTCTCTTGGCCAGTTCGCCGACTTCCATGAGCCCGAGGCAGAGCTGCTGGGTAACCATCACGCTTTCGCGGGCACCGGTCTTCTCCGAAGGTTCAAGTCCGTCATTCCAGTCTGCAAAGTGTTGATCGCAGAGACCGTGGGCTCCTGTATCCTTCACCAGAAACCGCATGGCCCGGAGCATGTGCTCCCAAATGGTTTCTTCCCGCGACTCGTCGCAAAAAGGAAGTCGCTCGTCCAGAAAGGCCATGTCCCCGCTCTCTTTGATGCACCAAGGCACGCAGTGCAGAAGCCAGGCGGGCATATCTGAATACTGATGCCGGTTCCATGGGCGGAAACTGTGCGCGATCGACCCGTCGGAATACTGCGACGAGATCGCCCGACGGAGGTTGTCACGTGCCATGCCCCAATCGAACATCGCAACGCCCATGTCATTTTGAAGATTGTCACGGAACCCGCTCTTGTTGATCAAATAGGAAACCATCTGCTTCTTCGCGAAGCTGTTTATCAGGGCATCGCGATCAGGATTTCCTGTTTCCACGGAAAAGGATGCCGCACGCGTGTCCTCCACCTCAGTCTGCATGGCCAGCGCGGCGTCCACAGCATCAGGAGATAGTCGTGAGCGAAACCCGGTCACCTCATTTTCATTACCGGCACGCCCGATCAGAAAATCCGCCCGCGCTGCGGAGTGCGGGCCAATCTCCAATCGAACCTGCACAATGCCCGCGCAATCAGGACCCTGGCCCGGGCGGTTGTCGGCATTCCATCCATAAAGAATTTTTGGATCCCCGATGGAATAGCTTTCGCGGGTAAAATGGTCCCGATATCCGGAGGCCCCGGCATAGCTGCCCGAGGTCGTGATGAGGAAGCCATTGAATCTCCATTGTGGAACCGAGCGGTCCCGGTTCTCAATGAATACGCCGCCGAGATCAGGCAATAGGCGCGAGGAATTGTCTTTCCAGACCACAGCACCTTCAGCGGTTTTGCCGGTCAGTTGAAACTGAGCATAGGCAAAAAGCGAAACCTTCCGGGGAGTCGCTCCAAGGTTCTCGACAGTGACTTTCCAGACTTCACAGGCCTCATGCTGCGGCACAAACACGGTTTCCGTAACGCGCAGTTGATGAGATTCTCCAGAAATCTTGGTATAGGCGGCATGAAAAACACAGGTCTTTCCGGAAACCGGGGTGGCCACGGGATCTCCCCACGGAGTGAAGCACTGGCCGGTTTCATCATCACGAATGAACAGATATTTTGCGTCATAACCGATCAGATCACACGTATTTCCTGCATGATCCCGGACGGTGATCGGACCATCCCCGAGGTTGGAACACTCGGCATACATCTCCGTTTCTCCCGGGCAGTTGTAGTGGACGTTCCTCCACTTGCGCGGCGGATCCCCGACGAGCACATAAGTGCCAGCCGCCTTGTCAAAATATCCCGGAGAGGAGTTTGTGAAATCCGCCATGACCAACCCAATGAAAACCAAAGCCCCCCGGAAAAAAGGTGCCAGTTATGGGACATGTCCACCCTGGGCATGAACAATGGCAAGAATGGCATCCCGACTGGGTGCGGATAAATCAGGCCATGCGACTATGACTTCGCAGATTTCGAAGCCCTCATGGCATCAAGCGGCGGCGAACTCGGCGACGAGGGGGGAGAGGAGGTTCGCAGCGGTGGTGCGGGAGGCCGCCCGATCTGCTGTGAGATATGGCCCGGCAACACGGCCGACGCCAAGAGCCTGGTTCCGGTGGTCGAGCGCATGAGGGCGAAGTTCCGGGTGAGGGAGATATGCGTGGTGGCCGACCGGGGCTTCGTGAGCGAGGCGACGTTGGAAGCACTCTCGAAAATGGATCCGCCGGTGCATTATGTCATCCGGGGTGCCGGTGCGGGCCTGCCGCCTACTATCAGGGAAGCGGCTTCGCCTTAGCCGGAAAATGTAGTGCCACAGCCCTGAAGGGCTTTTGTAATCCGTTGACTATCAGCATCTGCAACTTTCAAACTGTAGAAGATGGGCTTGGCAAAAATCGCCGAGCTTTCAGGATTCTGAGATCCCGACAATTTCTCCCGAGCCTTCCGTCGCGAAACCGGGATATCACCCCGCGCCCACCGACTGCAACACTCTGCCTCGGCGGTTTAGTAGGCTGGCGCTACGGCTCAGAATTCCTCGGGAATGCCGAGGTCCTCGAGTGTCTTGCGCAGCCAGTTGAGCGAGGTTTCAAGCATCGGGCCGCTTTGGCCTTCGCACTCGATGCTGAGGGTGCCTTGGTAGCCATGAGCGTGCAGGAGCAGGAGGCACTCGCGGATGTTGTCGGCATTCACTCCATCGCCCAATGCGCAATGGCTCAGGGCGATGCCCGTTTGTCCCCCGCGCACGGCGGCGGCGAGCGAGGCGGATACGTCCTTCACGTGAACGTGCTTTACGCGGCTGATGAATTTCTTCAGGTAAGCGACGGGATCCTGTCCGGCAATGAAGGTGTTGCCTGTATCCATGTTCAATCCGAGCAGCGGGCTGTCCACGAAATCGAGCATGCGCTCGACATACTGCGGCTTGGTCGTGAAGTAACCATGGGGCTCGATATTGATGCCGATGTCGTAGCGCGCAGCCACAGCGACCACGCGCCGGTAGGAAAGCGCCATCCATTTCATGGATTCCTCCTCGTCCACTCCGTCCGGTTTGTACAGTCCGTCCGTGGTATCGACAAAGGGGCATCCGGCATGAGCGGCCCATGGTATGGTCTTCTCAATGTAGGCGACACCGTGAGTCAGCCCGTCAAAGCCCGACAGCGGATAAGCCGCGTCCACTTGGGAAAAGGTGACTTGGCGTTCGTCCATGTATTCGCGCAGTTCACGAGGGTCCTCGTGCAGCCCGACATGGGGCTGATAGCCGAGGCCGTGAATCCAGCTTACGCCATCGAGCATCCCGCATTCGATTTTTGGAACGCGGTGTTTGGATGCCCAGTCCACGCAGTGGCGGAAAGAGACAAAAGCACTGTTGAAGGCGTCGGTGTGGAATCCTATTTTCATGGGTGGAATATGTTTGGTTTGGTTGTTTTAGGGTTGGGAAACGAGTTTTTGGAGAAAATGGAGAGACTGGGCGGCGCATTGCGAAGGATCTCCGGTCATGTCGCGCCAGATCCGCGTGGCGGCAGAAAGTTCGGCGAGACCGACGGCGAAACACTCGGCGACCATGGCTTGCGCGGACGTCGATCGGGCGGCAGCGAGCCAATCCGTCCAGCGAATCTGCCCCAGGCCCAACGGGCCGCGGTTGTTCTCGCTGGCATGGAGATGAACGCAGCGCGAGCCGATGGCGCGCAGGGCGGCGCAAGGGTCGCGTTCCTCGATGTGCATGTGAAAGGTGTCGGCCATCAGGGCAACGGCTGGATTGGCGGCGGCATCGACGACACGAGCGCCATCCGCACACAGGTTGAGCACATTGGTTTCAAAACGATTGAGCGGTTCCAGGGCCAGCCGCACCGGGGCTTCTGGCCGCCAGTCGGCGAGACGCTCAATGAGGCGATCCTGCAAGACCGCCTGCTCTCCATGGGCAAAATCGCCGACCGGGTGATACATCGGGCCGATCATCAGCCCGGCACCAAGCGCAGACGCGGTCCCGACCAGACGGGCAAGGAAATCCCTCCAGCGGTCGGCCGAGAGTCTGTCGCCAACGGCGGACACGCCCGCCGGTAAGGCACTGGAGACCGAAACGCCCAACCCGAGATCGCAAATCTGGCGGGCGATTTCGCTGAACGCGGCGGGCTCGGGTTCAAATACGGGAACTTCAATCCATTCTGCCCCGGCTTGATGCAGGCGAGGAATCAAATCGCGGGACCATAATGCAGGCGAAGCCCCAAATAGCATCAGATTGATCCCGATTTTCATGGCGCAGGCGCAAGGTTGTAGCCGGCCAGAACGTCGGCAATTTCCACAGGCGTTCCCCGCTCAATACTTAGCTCCATGGCTTGCATGATGGCGACAGTCTCGATGCCTTCCTCCAAATCCGGCTTGGCGGACACGCCGGAATCGAGGCTGCGGGCGAAGTATTCGATGTAGTTCTGGAACTCGCCGGCATGATGGTCGCGGCCGTTGAAGCGGAAGTAATAACCGAACTCTTCCTCGGTGCGGATGATCACCTCCTTTTCGCCGGGAAACGCGGTGGAATAGCGCAGCTCGGGATAGTCGGCCTGGGATCCGCCCTGGTTGCCCCGCAGGATGCAGGTGACATGGCTGTCGCGTTCGCCGTTTGGCGGCGGAGTGCTGTAGCAACCACTGGCGCGGCCGATGCGTCCGTCCTTCGACTTCAGAATGAAGTGCATGGCATCCGGATGCTTCAGGCCGAGCGAAGCTCCCCGGCTGGAAAGGATGGCATAGCCAAAAACCTCTTCGATGGGTCCGAGATACCAACGCACCAAATCCACGGGGTGGCTCAAGCCGCCATAGAGCGGTTTGTAAGCGGCAAGGTTCTTGTGCTTTGCAAAATAATAGTCGTGGTTGGCGTGGTAATGGGCCTCAACTGAGTAAACCTCGCCCATTTTCCCGGCCTCGAAATCCGCGCGCTGCCGCAGCATGGGCCCGAAGAACCGAGAGCTTTGGCCGACAAAAAGACGGCGGTCGGCCTCGGTGGCGGCTTGGCGCACGGCGGCTGACTCCGCGAGGGTGTCAAAAAGCGGCTTGGTGCAGATGACGTGCTTCCCTGCCCGAAAGGCGGCGATGCAGTGTTGGGCGTGAAACTGATCCGGTGTGTAAATGGCTATTGTGTCGATTTCCGAATCAGCCAACAAATCCTCATACCGCGTGGTGTAGCGCGGCAGGCTGAACTCGTTTTTCCGCTCGCGGCAGAGATCCTCGCTCATGTCGCAGACGTTGCCGATGCGCCAGTGTTCGCTGGCGAGTGCGGCGGAAATGATGCTGCGCCCCTCGCCAAGACCGACTACGCCGAGGGTGTGTTGAATCGGGGCATGCATGTTGTTTTTGGGTATTGTGATTTGCAACTTGTAGCAGCCTGTTTCCTTCAGTTCCATGTCCAGCATGGGATCTTCTTTGTCTCTTTTGGTGCGTCGTGATCAGCGGCGCTCCGCCTCCGATCTGCTGCTGGGCTCCGGGGAGCGGGTCCGGCTTGGGGCCGTGACGCGCGCCGGCCGCCTGGTGAAACGCGATCCCGGGGCGGATTTCACTCACGGGCTGCGGACGATCCAAGATTACGCGGTCATCCTCCTGCTCTCGGGCGTCGGCCGCTACCGCGATGCTCACGGCTTCACCGCCCGCGTCAGCGCCGGCGATCTGATCTGGGTCTTTCCGAGAGTTGGCCACGCCTATGGCCCTGAGGCGGGTGACCGATGGGAGGAGATGTATCTCGTCTTCACCGGCAGCATGTTCGACCGGTGGCTGGAAACCGGGCTCGTCGATCCCCAGCGCCCTATCTGGCGCGCCGACCCGGTGGCCGCATGGCATTGCCGACTGGCCGAGGTGATCCCCTCACAACACCCGATCGGCGAGCTGGCGGCGCTGGCGGCCGCGAGTCGTCTGCAAGCTGTGATCGCCGATCTTGCCGCCCAACAAGACACGCTTTCAAGAGGACTTGACGACGCCCCCGCTTGGCTGGCCTCGGCCCGCCGCCGACTAGAAATTGGTGAAAGCCCGGAAACGGTTTCTCGCGCACTGAAACTTGGCTACGATAGTTTCCGGAAAAAGTTTGCTGCCGCCACTGGTCTGGCCCCGGCGCGATTCCAGATGCTGCGCCGGATCGAACTTGCCTGCGCGTTGCTGAGAGAAGGGGTTTTGCCGATCAAGGAAATCGCGGAGCGCACCGGCTTCGCAGATGAGTTTCACTTTTCCAAGCGGTTCCGCCAGATTATCGGCCAACCCCCGGGGCGCTTTCGCGATCACGGGGGCTGAGGCGTGGAAGTTTACTAAAGAGCAAGCTGGACGATGAGAATGCGTTGTCAGAGTGAATTCGAGTTCGCTCGTCCAGAGGATCTGCATCCAATAGATCGGGAACGCCACCAGAATCTGAATACCCAGCACCAGCATCACGCCATAATGCGGAATGCCGAGGGGTATTTCATGGCGCGGAGACTTTGACGCGGGCGAAGCGTTTGGCGGGACTCGCGACGGAGTCGGACACGGTCACGCGCTCGAAGGTGGAGTCGATCGAGGTGACGCTTTCGGTGGCGGAAGCGTTGACGGCCCACGCGGCGATGGCGTCGCTGAACTCGACGGCG
>JBGSJQ010000119.1:0-5726 GCA_041741775.1 Terrimicrobiaceae bacterium
CCGATGATTTCCTCTCATGACGCGGACGACACGGAGGTCGTCCCTCCATCGCTGGTGCGTCTCTTGCTTGGAGGGGCCTGCTCTGTCGGGTCCGACGATTTCCTCTCATGACGCGGACGACACGGAGGTCGTCCCTCCAACAAAAAGGCCGGGCGTCTCTTGCGAGGCCCGGCCTTTTCGGTTGAATCTTGTTTGCTTCGGATTACGCCTTCAGCGCACGCCGGCGACGGATGGTCCAGATCATGACGAATGCGCCGATCCCGATGAGCGCCCAGGTGCTGGGCTCGGGGACAGATGAAAATCCAATGTAATCGTTCGTCCCTGACAAAGCACTATTCGCAGTTGCATTCGTAATCTGAGTCCAGAAGCCAGATCCCGTGATATCAACTACAGAAGAATATCCCGTGGTCTGGACGGAACCAATCCCCGTGCGAACGAAACTCGTATCCGCGATGATCGACGCTGCCCCTGCCGCTAAACCGAATGTGTCTACAAGCAGCGAGGTGCTGAATGTTGAACTTCCCGTCCAGATCGCATAGCTATCATCACCATTGAAATTAATGGTCCCATTTGAAGTGCCTGCAGTTGCTGCATATGACGGAGTAGCGGCAGAGGAATTCTTGAGCACCAGCGACGCACCAGCAGCCAAGGTGCCAGTCGAAATGCTCGAACTGGTAGTTGGGGCTGCATCGGTAAGCCAGCCTCCTCTGTTTGCGTTACTCCAGAGGCCTAGGTAGAGGGTCGTTGTAGCGAAATTGAATGTAGTAGTACCAACGTTAGTGAGCTCGATATATTTGTCGCTGCTTGCTCCTTCATAGTATTGAGTGATCAGCACCTGCGCATTTGCCCCCGCCAGCGTAGCCGCCGCGAGGCCGATGATTGTGAGAAGTTTTTTCATTTTGTTTTTATTTTTTTGTTATGTGGTCGTTGCATTGTGCGCCTGGGCGCGGATTTGGAATGTGAAATTTGGAATTTCACGGAACCAAGGTTTGTATTTTCGCAGAGAGCAAAGGGAGCAATGGTGGGGGCTCCCCTCTTCCGGTCCGGTCCTGGAAGTGACTTTTGACCGCCCAACGGCTGCGGCTGCGGATCTGCGGATACGGCAAGCGGATCGCACTTATGTGATGGGAAAAATGCCAGACCGAACCAGCTCTTCAACCGGTGAATTGTTACATTTTTGTCACAATCCGGCCTGGCGTTTTGCCCAACCCACGAGAGCACGTTGCATGCCAAGGCGGACAGGATGGAGGGATGATTTTTTGACCGGGTGGGACTGGCTTCCCGCCCATGGTCCAAACAAATTCAAGAGTTGCGCTCAGGCCGTGAGCGCGAAGCGTTCGGAGCCGAGGAGGCCGGATTTTTCGAGGAAGTAGTCGTAGTTGCCGGCGTAGGAGGTGACGGTGCCGGCGTTGATGTGGAGGATCCGGTTGGCGAGTTTGCGGATGAAGTGGACGTCGTGGGAGATGAAGACGAGGGTTCCTTCGTAGGCTTCGAGGGCGAGGACGAGGGATTCGACGGTGAGGATGTCGAGGTGGGTGGTCGGCTCGTCCATGAGGAGGAGGTTGGGCGGATCGACGAGGAACTTGATGAGGTTGAGGCGGGTCTTTTCGCCGCCGCTGAGGACCGACGTTTTTTTGTGGATGTCGTCCTTGCGGAAGAGGAATGAGCCAACGATCGCGCGGGCCTCCTCCTCGCGGAGCGTGCCGTTGCTGGCGAGGACCTCCTCGATGACCGAGTTGTTCGGGTCGAGCATTGCGGAGCGGTGCTGGCTGAAGTAGCCGATCTTTGAGTTGTGGCCCTCCTGGCGCGTGCCTTTCTGGATCGGGACAGTGGCGGCAAGGATTTTGAGAAGCGTGGACTTGCCGGCCCCGTTGGGACCAACGAGGGCGGTGCGCTCGCCGCGCTCCACGAGCAGGTCGAGCCCCTGATAGACCGGATGCTTGCCGTAGGCCATATGGACCCCCTCGAGGCTGATCGCGCGCTGGCCGCCGCGGGGAGGCTGCGGGATGCGGAAGCGGAACGGCTTGCGCGGGGGCTCGGGGCGCTCGATTTTCTCCATGCGCTCGATCTGCTTGAGCTTGCTCTGCGCCTGGGCGGCCTTTGAGGAGACCGAGCGGAAGCGGTCGGCAAATTCCTGGAGGGCGGAAATTTCTTTCTGCTGGTTTTTGAAGGCGGCGGCCTGCTGTTCGTAGTTGGCCTCGCGCTGGCGCATGGCCGCCGAGTAGTTCCCGGTATAGGTCACGATGTGCCGGTTGTTGATCTCAAATACCTTCTCCACCAGGGCGTCCATGAACTCGAGGTCGTGCGAAATCAGGAGCACGGCGCCGGAATAATTGACGAGGTATTTCTGGAGCCAGAGCAGCGAGAGGAGGTCGAGGTGGTTCGTGGGCTCGTCGAGGAGGAGGAGGTCGGGCTCCATGACGAGGAGCCTCGCGAGGTGGGCCCGCATCACCCATCCGCCGCTCAGCTCTTTTGCCGGACGATCAAAGTCCTCCTCGCGGTAGCCGAGGCCCTTGAGCATCTTGCGGGCTTTGGCCTCAACGTGGGGGTTCGAAAGCGCCTCGTGCTTGGCGTGGGCCTCAAGGTATTCCGGACCATCCACTATCCCCTGCGCCTCGAGTGCGGCGAGGGTTTTTTCCAGCGCGGGGATCTCGCCGGCGCGGCCGGTGGCAATGTCGAGGGCGGTCTCCTCGCCGACCGCTTCCCCTTCCTGCGGCAGGTAGCCGAGCATCGTCCACTCGTCGCGCTGCACGCTCCCGGCGTCGGGCTCATCGGTTTTCAGGATGAGCGAAAAGAGGGTCGATTTGCCGGCACCGTTCGGCCCGACGAGGGCCGTGCGCTCACCGTAGTTCACCTGCAGGCAGGCGTCTTCGAAGAGGACGCGGCCGCCATGGCTTTTTTTGAGATCCTTGATCGTCAGCATGAGCCCTACCGGACAATCCCCCGCTGGGTTCCTTCGATGAACGTGAGGAGGTTGTCACGGACCTCGGAGGGGGGAAGGCCGGCCGCGATCCGCTCGCACGCCTGCTTGACATTGAGATTTGCGCGGTAGAGGAACCGGTAGGCTTCGCGCAGGGACCGCACGTCCTCGCTCGCGAAACCGCGCCGCTCAAGGCCGATCTGGTTGATGCCCCGGATCTCCGCCGGGTTGCCATCGGCGATCATGTAGGGCGGGACGTCCTGCACGATCTTCGTGCAGCCGCCAATGATCGCATGGCGTCCGATCCGGCAGAATTGGTGGACCCCGGAGAGCCCGCCGATGACCGCGTGGTCCTCGACGAGGACGTGCCCGGCGATCGTTCCGTTGTTGGAAAAGATGACATGGTCGCCAACCGTGCAGTCGTGGGCAACATGCGAGTAGGCCAGGAAGTTGCCGTGGTGGCCGATCCGGGTCCACGTGCCCGGCAGGGTGCCGCGGTTCACCGTGCAGAACTCGCGGAACGAATTGTGCGATCCGATCTCGAGGTGGGTCGGCTCAGCCGTGTATTTCAAATCCTGCGACCGCTGGCCGATCGAACAGTAGGGATAGAACGTATTGTCGGCTCCAATTTTCGCCGGGCCGAAAATGGTCACGTGGCCGATCAGGCGGCAGTGCTCGCCGATTTCGACGCCGGGACCGATATGGCAGAACGGCCCGATCTCGGTCCCCTCCCCGATCGTGGCCCCGGGATCGATGGCGGCGCTGGGATGGATCGTCGTCATTTATCCACCAATCCGAAAAGAAGCAGGCCCTCGGAAACAACCTCCCCGTTCACGAGACACCGGCAGGCAGCTTTGCCCAGGCGCTTTTTCGCGCTCGTGAGCTCGCACTCGATGAAAAGCGTGTCGCCGGGCATCACCGGCTTGCGGAACTTCACCTCGTCCGCACTCATGAAGTATCCGATCTTTCCGGCGTTTTCGGTCTTTTTCATCATGACGATGCTGGCGACCTGCGCCATGGCTTCGAGCTGGAGGACGCCGGGCATCACCGGGTGCCCGGGGAAATGCCCCTGGAAGAACGGCTCGTTGATCGTCACCGCCTTCACGCCAATCGCCTTCGTCTCACCCTGGAACTCGATGACGCGGTCCACCATGAGGAACGGGAAGCGGTGCGGCAGGACGCGCATGACCTCATTGATATCCATGGTTCCCGTGCCGGCCGGAACCGGGCGCGGGGCCACGGCTGCGATCTCGGCATGCCGGGAAGCCAGCTTTTTGGCGGCCTCCGTATTGATCCCATGGCCGGGCTTGATCGCGATGACGTGCCCGCGCAGGCGGCGGCCGCACAGCGAAAGATCGCCGATGATGTCGAGGATCTTGTGGCGGACAAACTCGTCGGGGAACCGGAGGGGTTCCTTGCTGAGCACGCTCTCGCCGCGCGCAACAATCGCATTTTCCAGGCTGCCGCCCTTGATCAGCCCCTTGTCCATGAGCGGCTTCACGTCCTCGTAAAATACGAACGTGCGCGCCGGGGCAATCTCCTTCTCATAAAACTCCGGGGTAATCTCGGCGGAAAGAAACTGGGTGAAGCGTCCCTCGGGACCGGCCTGCGTGCAGGAGATCCGGAATTTGGAATCGGGCAGGATGACCAGCATCGAGCCGTTGATTTCGAGCGTGAGGGGCTCGGTGATTTCCAAAACCGACTGCGGGGCGTCCTGCTCGACGATCCCGGCTTTCAGGATCATGGCCGCGTAGGCCGCCGCGCTGCCGTCCCCAATCGGAGGCTCGTTGGCATCCATCTGGATCATCGCGTTGTCCACCCCGAGCCCGGTCAGCGCCGAGAGCACGTGCTCGACGGTGTGGATTTTCACCATGCCCTGGACGAGGGTCGTTGCCCGCTCGACGGTTTTCACATGGGCCGCTACGGCATCGACAACCGGCTCGTCCGCGAGATCCACGCGCTGAAATTTGAACCCGTGTCCCACCGGGGCGGGCAGGATGGTGAGGGTGACATTTTCGCCCGTGTGAAGGGCGCTGCCGGTGAGGGTGGCGGGGGATGCGAGGGTGCGTTGTTTTTCCACGTTTCTAAATAAAAAGAGGTCAGGAGGCGTCGCCCTGGCGGAGAAGGACGTCGAGGTATTTTTGGTTGCTGTCACGAAGGCGGGAGACCAGCGCGCTGCCGATGGCCCCAAGGATTTGTATCGCAGCCGCAGGCTGGAGACCGCCAAGGACCCCGATCGTCATCCGGGTGATCCGCAGAAGCGTGCAGGGGACCACAGCCGTCACGTTGGCGGAGCGCGGGCCGTCATCCACCAGGGCCACCTCACCAAAAAAGTCCCCGCTGTCGATGCGGGCCAGCTCGATCTCGGCATCATCCGGTCCGACCGTGACGCGGGCGCTGCCCTCCAGCAAAACGTAAAGGCAAAGCCCCGGCTCGCCGATCCGGACGATGCGCTCCCCGGCGGCGCATTCCTCGGTATCGGTCAGCTTCAGGAGAGCCGAGAGCTCGTTGGTTCCGAGCCCGGCAAAGAGCGAGAACCGCTGGAGGCGGGGGTCATCCGCCTGGATGACGGTGGCGTGAGTGTTGGACGATTTTTCCATCGAGCATTTGGATGCGGGCCGGGGCCAGGGCGGCCACGGATTCGCTGTGGGTCACAATAACCAGCACAGCAATTTTTTGGGAAGCAATCTTTGCGAGTGTTTCGCAGACCCGGTCGGCATTGGCGGTGTCGAGGTTGCCGGTCGGTTCGTCGGCAAGGAGGAGCCGCGGCCCGCCAGCCAGCGCCCGGGCAATCGCCGTGCGCTGC
>JBGSJQ010000120.1:0-28639 GCA_041741775.1 Terrimicrobiaceae bacterium
GCGACGAGGCGGTGGCCGACATCCTCTCCGCCGTCCGCGAACGCCGCCGGGAGGCATAATACCAACTCTTTGATCAGTTTGGATCATTGCCAGGATGCCAGTGCCACGTGGCATTGGCATCCTGCCGATGCGTTGATTGCCAATTCATGGGCAGGAGATGCTCTTGCTCTTTTTTATGGCGACCCTAACGGGATTCGAACCCGTGTTACCGCCGTGAAAGGGCGGTGTCCTAACCGCTGGACGATAGGGTCGTAGCGGGGGGCAAAATCTGGGGCAAAGTCGGGTTTCGTGCAAGGAAAAAACTCGACTTTTTCCGGATTGACCACTCCCTCGTTTCCGAGCAGGATGCCCTTTCTTTTCCTCGGGGGGTTAGCTCAGTTGGTAGAGCGCGTCGTTCGCAATGACGAGGTCAGGGGTTCGACCCCCCTACCCTCCATTTTTTCCGGCAATTTTTCGGATAACGATTGACATCGCGCATTTCGGAGGGCAGGCTTCGCTGCGAAATCTATGAAACGTTCCTCCGCATTTACTCTTATCGAGCTCCTCGTCGTTATTTCCATCATCGGAATTCTTGCTTCGCTGGCCATCCCGGCGGTGGCTGGAGCTCTCGTCAAAGGTCAACAGACAGGCACGCTTAACAACGCCCGCCAACTCCAACTTGCAACCTTTAATCTGAATTTAGAGCGCGAAACTGTGGGAGAAATCGGTGCTTGGCCGGGATCCTCCAATACCGTGAGCACCAGCTTTGCCCTTTGGGTAGCTGAGCTCACCAATAACCTCAGCCAGTCTGATGTCCGAAAAATGCTGAGCGCACCTGGTGTTGCTGTTACGACTTGGCCACCTACTGCTGCCAACAATGCCTTCTTGGTTTACAAGGTGGGGGATGTGGAGGAAAGCAGTGCCATTTTCCTTACGACAAGGAACAGAAAAGCAGCCGCAGGTGGCTGGACAGAAAACAGCACCACTCCCTATGGCGACAAAGGTGTTGTGATCATGCGTAAGGGCGGGGATGGAGCCATCGTGCAGCAAAGGTTTCTCACCAATACAAACTCCACCCCGATTATTACAGACCAGCCCGACAGCTTCTAAGCCGGCACGGCCAGTCATGGGCTTCTATTGAGAATGCCCGCAACAACTACAGCCTGATAAATTTTCTTGCAACGTACGCAACAAATCCGCTATTTCATCAATATATGAAAGCATTCGCCTCCCTCCTTGTCCTATTTTCACTCGTCCTGTGCGCCCATGCGGACATTCAAGCGCCGCCGGCCTCTGATCAGGGGCCGACGCGGAAATTGGGGCGGGGGTTGTCGAACTTGGCCTTTGGGGTGACCGAAATTCCGGACCAAATGGCTGCGGTGAACTACGACGAAGGAAACTCGGCGGCGTGGAGCTACGGATTAGTGAAGGGCGTGGGACGTTTTCTTGCCCGTCTAGGATATGGGGTCTATGAGGTAGCACTGTTCCCGTTCCCAACGCAAAAGGGAACCTACTACCCGCCCTATCGGAGCGACATCCCTTGGATCAACTCCGGATATCAGGAATTTCCGCCGGAGCTCGGGTTCAATACCCGCTACAACTACGTTCGGGATTACCAGCGCGACCCAAACTGAGGCGGGAGACCCCGATGGAGTGGGCTTGAATGAAGCTGATCCTTCTGACATTATTTGCGTGCACCGCCGGAGTGGTAGCGGAAGATTTCATCGCACCTCAGGGGACTCAGCGCGAGATTGTTCCGACGATCGAGCAGACAAAGCCAACGATCGAGGGGATGGTTCGCGAGATCTTCACGAGGAAACCCTGGCAGGCGATCAATCCCCTTGCACCGAAGTCCTACGGCTCCGGAGAAAAATTTGTGTCGAAGGATTTCGGCCCTGCCACTCCGGTGCACGCACGCACGCTCACCGTCGTCGGCGTTGAATGGTAACCAGCCCACGGTCGCGCTGTTCTGCGCGACCTATCTGCGCCCGGAAATGCTGCACATCCACCGGCACGTCGCGGCCCTGAAATCGTTTCGGCCACTTGTTGTTGCGCAGAAGCTGAAGGGAGGATGGTCCGGTCCGGCGGTCGAGGTGGTGCCCCGCTCCCCCTTTCGATTTCTCGGCAGAGGCCTCGAGCGCCTCACCGGATTTCCCTGGCAGGTCTCGGGGAAGGAGGCTTCGCGGATTTCCGAACTGACCCGCCAGGCGGCTGTATTTCATGTCTTCTTCGGGAACGTCGCTGTCCACCTGCTCCCTGCGCTCCGGCGCTCCTCGGTTCCAGTCGTCATCTCCTTTCATGGGGCGGATGTGGCAGGAGCCATTGCCACACCACCATACGAGGCGGCGCGGGCAGAGATGTTTTCGATCGCCCGTCTTGTGTTGTGCCGGTCCGGGCAGCTTGCAGACAAGGTGGCCGGCTTGGGGTGCCCGCAGGAAAAACTGCGGATCATGAAAACCGTCCTGCCGGAGATCGCTTTCGTTGCGCATGCCCCGGCCGAAGACGGAGCCTGGCGGATCATCCAAGCCGCCAGGCTGATCCCAAAAAAGGGGATTCTGACCTCACTTCGGGCGTTCGCCCAATTTCTCAAATCCTTTCCCTCCGCCCGATTTACGATTGCGGGAGAGGGGCCGCAGGAGGCCGAATTGCGGGAACTCGCCGCCGGGCTCGGGATTGCCGGCTCTGTGGATTTCGCAGGTTTCCTTGATCAGCCGTCCCTCCTCGCCGCCTTCGCAAAATCGCACATTTTTATCCATCCGAGCGAATCGCTGGGTGGGGATGTCGAGGGGATTCCGAATGCGATGCTGGAGGCGATGGCGTGCGGGCTTCCTGCGGTGGCGACCCGGCATGGCGGGATCCCGGAGGCCATCTCCGACGGCACAAACGGACTTCTCTGCCCGGAGAGGGACCCCGCGGCCCTTGCGCAGGCCCTGCTGAAATTAGCTCAGGACCCGGCACTTTACCAGGCCCTCTCGAGCGCAGGCTCGTCCTCGGTGCGTGAGCAATTCTCGGCCGAATCCCGGATCGCCGAAATTGAAGCCCTCTACCGCGAGGCCGCGACGCTGCCATGAAAAATGCCGTCCTTCTCACCTTCGCCGCTGCGGCGGCCGCCACCGTAATCGCCTCGGTCCTTGCCTACTCGTTTCTGATCGCCCCGATGAAATCGGCCATCGACACCGGCAACCGCCTGAAGGCCGAATTCCAGAGTATTTTAAATTTGACCCCGCGGATCACCGTCAATCAGGCCGTCATCTTCACGCAGAGCACCCCTGTGCTTGAGCTCGTGACCGCCGAACGTTCGTCGCTCGTCCGCCACCGGGTGGACGAAACCTGGCTTCACAGCACAAAGACCTTCGAGATCGAAGCCACGTTCACGGCCCGTGCCGGATTCAACCTCCGTGACCTCTTCACCGTAAACATCCCCAAAGGCGGACGCACCGCCGAAATCCGCCTGCCAAGGTCCAAAATCCTCTCCCTCTCCATGTCGGACCTGAATATCCTCCGCGATGAGGACGGGCTCTGGAACAAGCTCACCGCCAAGGATCGCGAAAAGGCAATCCGCCTCCTCGAGCGGACAGCCAAAACCGAATTCCAAAAAACCGATCTCCTCACCACTGCTCGAAATGCCGCCGAGTCTCAAATCCGCGAGATCACCGCCGCCGCCGGATGCGAGGCCGTCTTCCCTCCCTCCAGCCCGGACCAGACCGACGGCACAAGCCGGTTCTGAGCCCGGACTGCGGCGGGCACCCCACCGGCAATCCCAAAATAGCGCCGCTGGGCACGCAGCCTCCGCGCGTCGCTCTCATCATTGACGTGCCATTCCAGGAAATCTGCTCCGTAGATCCGCACCGTTTGCTCGATGCCATCGGGGAGGCGCACCCGGAAGCTGTCGCCGTCCGCTCAATCCACCTCAGCCCTCACCCTGCCGGTGGGGGGTTGCGCCGGGAGGTGAAGAGGAACTTTGCCAGCAGGAGAAGGGCCGCCATCCCGGCGAAGAAAACGCCGAGAAGGATGAGGAGACGGCGGAATGCCGCATCGATGGCCCGATCGGTATGCTCGTCGAGCAGTCGCAAGAGATTCGCCGACCGGGTGTCGTCCAGCAGTGTTTTGTCGAGTGCGCGGTTGAATCCTTCGACGCTGGAATCCAAATGGGCGAGGGCCTGGTTGGCCTCGCGGAGGAGCGGGGCGGGGTCGGTCGTCAGGATGCCGGATTCCGTCGTTTTGTTGGCCAGCGCACTGAGCGAAACCAGGCTCTTGTCGAGGCTTTGCACCAGCGAGTTGACGTTGTCAAACGCGGCGCCAACCTGCGGCAGCACGGTCTGAAGTGAGCCTCCGTTGCTGTCCAGCCCCTCCTGCAGCCGGCTCGGAAGTTTCTCGAAGGCCTCAGAAAACAGCTCGGGCTTCAGGGCGGCGAGGGGGAAGGTTTCGGCAATTTGCGCGAGCGTGAGATCCGTCTGCTGGGTGAGAATGTGCGGGGTGCGGGTGAGGCAGAACATCATTCGCTCGCCATAGAGGAGCGAGGTGTCCACGCGGCCAAGAAGCCGGCGCACGCTGGCCAGAATGCCGCGGGCGGTTTTGCTTTCATCCTGAAATGCATCGAGGCGAACGCCTTCCAGGTTGCGCAGGCGCACATCCGTCACGCCATGCGCGGAGGGGGTTTGCCGTTCCCACGAGCGGATCAGGGTGCGCAGGTCGGATTGCTGGCGCAGCGAGAGCACGCGCGCGGCCTGGCCCCAGATCCGCTCATCCATCTCCCGATAGACGTCGGAAAGACCGGACGCTTTGGAACCAAAAACTTTTGGCACCCAATACGAATCCACGGCCCATTTGCCTGCCGTGATGAAAACGGTCATATCCAGCAGGCTCATGCGAGGATCGCGGGCGGCGGCGATAGCCATTGACGCCGCTCCGTAGCGAACCTTCCATTGCTGCGCTGCCACGCGCCTGGCCGGATCGGTCTCTGTGAGGAGATACTCATCCAGCGCCTGGCACATCGCCGTGGTGTATTGGTCGGAAAAATCCATGACCATCGTCTGGAGCTGGCCAGCGGAGAGCGGGGATTCCTCCAGGGCGTCCGCATCATCCTCCTTCGCTGCAGCCTGCTCTGCAGCGGATGGCGACTTTTTCTTATCGAGGGCCAGGCCCATCTCCCCGGTGAGCAGGCACAGGCCAGCAACCATCCAGACAAGGCGGAAAGAGATCAATGCGCAAGGACTCACCATAGACGGGGAGACTGACCGGAACGCGCCCTCCCCGCGACTCCTTTTCTTGGCAGAACGCGGGAACCACTCTCTCCGCCTTATGTCTTCACCGCAGAACCCTGGCGGATTAACCCAAGGAAGCCCCCTGGCTCCGCCCGTTATCATGGGCATCAAGAATTTCAACGGTGCCTTCGAGAAGCTGGACATTCGGAATGAGGACGCGGCCTCGGGCCGTCCGCACCCGCGTGCGGACGATATCAATTTTTTCGATTTCGCCCTGGATCGCTCCGAAGGCGATCTTATCTCCCTCCTTCAGCTCGGCGCGGAGCAGGCTTCTCGACAGAATCGAACCGGCAGTGGATCGAGCACAGACCGTAAAGACGAGGAAGGCCCCCGCAATCAGGATGGCACCTCCCGCGAGGACCGTGATGACAAGGCTCTGCGAGGCGATACCCAGAAACTCGAGCACATTTATCCCGGTGAGAATAATGACGGCCATTCTCACGGTCTGGCCGAGCATTTTATGCAGGGGAATATGGGCCAACCGGGCCAGGCGGGTCACAAACTTTCCCAGCCAATCGGCCAGAAAGATGCCGATCGCGATCAGCGCGATCCCCGCAATGAGCTTCGGGATGTAGAAGTAAACGGATTTGAGCAAGCTGGTGGCTGTAGCCAGCCCCATAAAGTCAAAGGCCGTGATCAAAGCAGAGAAAAGGATCAGCCAATAAAATGTGAGCCCCAGGAGTCCGGAGGGGGAGTAGGTGATCTCGCGCTCGGTCAAAAATGCCCGCAGCCCGGTTTTCTCGCCGACGATGTCGAGCCCGAGGCCACGGCTGAGTTTGACGATCACTTTCCGGATCACCACGGCGGCGAGCCACCCGGCGAAGAGGATCACTGCTGCGACGAAGATTTTCGGCAGGTAGTCGTTGGCGATGAGGGTCAGGCTGTTGCGGACCATTGCGACGGCACGCATGGCTGTCTCGCTAAGTTCTTCGAGGATGACGTTCATATGTTGGCAGTGTTTGTGGTGGCGGGCAGGGCTACTTCAGGTCCCGTGTGAGGATGTCGTGGGCGGCTTTGATGACCCTGGCAAATGGGTTCCAGATGCGATCCAGGGCTTTTCCGATCCGGGCCTCCGAGCTCGCCGCTGCACGGTCGGAAACCGCATCCAAGGATTGAAGAATTCCCGTGGAGCGGCGCGTCTGGACCAAAATAAAATCCGTGGCACTTGAGATCCCGGTCTGGGGATTCAGGTCGTTGCCCAGCTGAAGGAGGACCGCGACGGCCGGCGTGGCGGCCGGTTCGCTCACCTTGGCGATACTTGGCAGACACGCGATTTGCAAAATCCCGGAGAGCAGGAACAGCAGCGGCAGTGCCGTGAGCGTCACCCCCCCGGCCTGGAGGGAGAAGTCGCCCAGTCCGGTCACAATCCAACCTCCGGTGACCGGGGCGATGGCCGTGGCGAGGCCGATGGTGGCATTGAAAAGTGCGATGGCCATGCTCCGCCCCCGCACAGGAGCGAGCTTCATGAGGATATTCACATGGGCGAGAGTGATGGCCGAAAAAATTGCTCCCGAAAGAATGTGCGCCACAAACAGGGGGAGCAGAAACGATTCCGGCGTCGCCACAATCCATGCGAGCGGGATCAGGGCATGCAGAGCGCCGGCCACCAGAAGCACAGGCCGGTTTCCGTTCCGGTCGCTGATCGGGCCCCAAATTCGGAGCATGAACAGCGTCGCCAGCGTGGCCGCCAGCATCATCCAGGTAATTTGCGAAAAACTGACCCCCAAGTTGTCCAGCATGAACACCGTGTAGAACGGGCCGGCGATCTGGGTGGAGAACATAAAAAGTCCCACGTAGAGCAGCAGCCATCGGAAGTTCGCATGTCTGACCGGCTCGATCGTTTCCCCCCAATCGATCTGCTGGCGGCTGGAGGCGGGGCCCTGCTTGGGATCTTTGACTTTCCAGAGAAATGCCGAGGCCGCGAGCCCGAGGAGCACCCCCGCACCGAAAAGAATCAGGTATCCGGAGGGGTCGTCCTCTCCGTGCGTCTTCTGCCAGCGCGTGAGGAATTCCCCGCCGGCCAGGATCGCAGCAACCCCCGAGGCGGCCGCAATCCCATTACGGCGGGCCATAAATTTTCCGCGAATGTCCCCCGGCACAAGGTCGGTCATCCAATCCAGCCAGGCCACGCCGGAAATCGATCCCAGCAACGACGCGATCCCGATCAGCCCGATCAGCAGCCAGATTCCGGCACCGTCCCCGACAACGAACGGCAAAACCATAACGGGAATCCAGAGCAGCCGGCCCAGGGTCACCGCCCCGAAACAAAGCAGACGCCGCCGGCCGAATTTCATCAGAAGCAAGGCCCCGAGTAATTGGGCCACATTTGCCGAAATCGGAAGGGCGGCGAGGATCCCGATCTCCACCGGATCGGCGTGCATCACATTGAGCGCGAAGCCGACAAGAAACAGCCCGCCCGCGAGTGACGCCATGGCTGTGGCGAACCCCCCGTCCCACAGGCTAGCGCGCAAGGATTGCTGCAATGCGGCCTGTGAGGTTTCCAATTCCCTGTTGTCCAATGGTTTTACTCAATAATTTTCCGGATTTCAGCAGCAGATTATTACCCTCCATGGAGCAAAGGCCATCGGCCTGATCCCCGTCCTTTTCCGCTCCTCCCCCAAAGCACCCCCAAGATGCCTGTGGCGGCACCCGGTCAGTGCCAACTCTATTGGGCTAAACTGCTGCCGTCAAACTCTGGAGGAATTCCTCCCGTTGATCACACTTCGAAGATACGCATTCAACCTACCCGAGATGCCCCGGTTGATGAACGAGAGTCCGCGCGCCGGAAGTCGGGCTTGCAGGAAAGTGGCGGCCATCATGGCATAGCCGTTCCCAAAGCTGGAGACCTCGGACCGTTGACGTCCGGCATCTGTAATGCTGTCGCCCTGCAAAAGACTGGTTTAGCGGGGCTGAAATCGCATCGCTTACTTGATTTTGGCGCGGGTGTCCTTGAGGGCTTTTGCGGAGGATTGGAGGCCCTGGAGTTCCTTGGGCCAAAGCTCAAGCTCGATGTGGTCGATGACGCCGGCGCGCCCGACGACGGTGGGGACGCTGATCGAGATGTCGCGAATCCCGTAGGCACCGTTGATGCGGCTGGAGACCGGGAGGATGCGGCGGCGGTCGAGTGCGATGGAATCGATCACTTCGCGGATCGCAACGCCGACCGCATAACCGGCTCCGCCTTTGCGAGAGATCACCTCGGCCCCGCTCTTCTGGGTGCGCTCAAAAATCTGCGTCTGGAACGCCTGGGTGACGCCTGCGAATTTGGTGAGAGGAAAGCCATCAACCGAGGCTGAGGACCAGATCGGGAGCATCGTATCACCGTGTTCGCCGAGGATCATGGCGCGGACCTGCGTGGCCGGGAGCTTGATCGCGGACGCAATGAGCGAGCAGAACCGCGAGGTGTCGAGAACCGTTCCAAGGCCAAGGACCTGGTGGGCCGGGAGGCCAGTCTTCTCGACAGCCAGCTGGGTGAGGATATCGACAGGATTCGAGACCACGAAGACGATGGCTTCCTTTTTCATGCCGGCCGCCTTGAGGCTTTCGAGGATGCCGAGGAAGAGCGACACGTTGCGATTGATCAGGTCGAGGCGGGACTCGTCCGGCTTCCGGCGCAAGCCGGCCGTGATGCAGATCAGGTCGGCATCCTTGCAATCCGCATAGGTGCCCGCCGAGATCGTCTGGTCCGCGCAATAGGCCGCCCCGTGGAGGAGGTCGAGCGCCTCACCCTCTGCCGCCGCCTGGTTGGCGTCGAGCATGACAATTTCCTTTACGATTCCGGAACACTGCAGCGCGAAAGCTGCGCAGGATCCGACACGTCCGCCACCACCGATGATTGCTACTTTCATAATGTTATTTATTGAGGTTTGCGATGATCTCATCCGTCAATTTCTGGACGAGGGCTTCCATGTCCGCGCCGCTCTCGGGCTGGGTCATGGGGTTGAAAGGCGTGACAGGGGACGAGCAGCCGTGCTGGCCGCACATCTGGTCCCAGGGATCGACTTCGCAGAGCTCGGCATTTTTGAGATCGAAGCGGTTGTCCGGCAGGCCGAGGCTTTGTTTGATTTTGAGGAGGTCGTCGAGTTTTTCGCAAGGGATCGACGCGGCTCCGGGAAGCGATTGGGCAAGGATGACCGTGCGGCAGTAGGCATCGGTGATCTCCATCTTGAAGTAGGCGTCCTCAACCGACTTGCCCCAGCAGATGACGCCGTGGCAGCCCATGATGATCGACTGATGCTGCGGGGCGAGCGGGCGGATGCTGGCAGCAATCTCCGGAGAACCCGGTGTCTGGTATTTGGCGACAGCAACCGTTCCAACAAAGACCTCCAACTCGGGAATCAGGCGGGCGGGCGGCTGGAGTTCCTTGATGGCAAACGCCCCCGCATGGCACGGGTGGGCGTGGCAGACCGAGGCCGCCTCGGGCGTGGTTTCGTAGATCGCGGCATGGGTCGTAAATTCGCTCGAGCGCTTCCAAGTTCCCGCGAGCTGGGTCCCCTTGATATCGACCATGCTCATCATTTCAGGAGTCATGAACCCTTTGCTCACACCGGTGGGCGTGATGATGAAGCGGTCCGGGCCCAGGCGGGCCGAGATGTTGCCGCCATTGCCGTCGCAATATTCGCGGGCCCAGATTCTGCGGCCGATGTCGCAGATCTCTTTTTTGAGGCGTTCGGCTTCTGGCGAATGGAAGAGCTTTTGGTCATCTGAGGCGGCGGTCGGTACGGAGGGCGAGGCAGATGTCGGCGCTGGCGCGGAGGCCTCCGCGTCAAAAACCACTTTCACACCGGCTTCGGAGAAGATGTCTTTGGCTCCGGGGGTCAGCCGGATGTCGCGGTTGTAGCGGAACTCGGCGGCTCCCAATTTCACGAAGGCTTCGGCGTCTTTTTGTGCGAATAGTTTCATAGTTTAGGCTTTGTAAAAATGTTCATCGACAAGGGCGGCGCAGTAGGCGTCCACCGGGGTGGGCTTGGGAAATGGGCAGGCGGCCTCGCGGCCCTCGCTGATCGCGATGTGCTGGCCGACGTTGGCCCCGAGCTCGTCATAGACGACAATCGCCGGGGCGAAAGCGTCCGCCCCCTCGAACGTCTCCTTCTTCCATGGCAGGGTCAGAAGCAGGCGCTCGCCAACGTAGCGCTTGTTGCGGACAGAAAGCGTAACGCGACCGATGACGGTTCCCATCCTCATATCGCAAGACTCCTCTCCGGGTCGATGATGCCAAGGACCGACCAGCGGGCGGGGCTGAGCTCGTCACCCACCATCTTTCGCGCTTCGCTGCCATCGCTTGAAATCATGACCTTCTGCCCAATGGCCGCTCCGAGATTGTCCAGAACGATCTGAGGCGCGAGGTCCGGCGAATCCGGCTCGGCCAAGAGCAAGCGCCAGCCTTCCAAGCTGCAATGCTTGATCGTGCTCGTCGCATATCCGCGGATGGTAGCAATTCTCATCGGGAAGTCGGAATTCGGAAAGGGGAAATTGGAAAGGGGGCCGCATGCGGCCGTGTGCCGCGCGCTGCGCGGGAGATTCTTCTCTCCGCTTTCCGCTCTCCGGTTTCCGGTTTCATGCTTAGTAGAGATTCAGATTTTCGACCATCACGCAGCGGCGGGAGCGGGTGAAGGTCATGGGTGTGGTGACGCCCTCGCCGGTGGGGGTCGCGATGCTGAAGCTGAGGAAGCCCTCCCCGCCGAGACCGAGGCCGGTCATGCAGGGGCCGTTCTTAATGAAGAGGGTCGTGTCGATTTCCTGCGCCATCCTGGTGAGGTTGCGGATGTTCTGCGAGTGCATGATGCCCGTGTGCTTGTATCCGTGTTCGGCCTTGATCGCCTCGGCGATGGCGGTTTCGACATCGGGGACGCGGACGACAGGGATAAATGGCATCATCTGCTCCTCGTCCACAAAGATGTGGTCGGCCTTGGTCTCTCCGAAGAGGAGTTGCGTGGAAGCAGGAACGTCGAGGCCGATGGCCTTGGCAAGAACGGCGGCGTCGCGGCCGACGAGGTCGCGGTTGACGACCGGATGCGGGCACCCCGCGCCCTGGCCTTTCGGGATCACAAATGCCTTTTCCGCGAGCGCCTCGATTTGTTTGGCATCCAGCTGGACGGCTCCCGCCTTGCGCAGGGCCTCCATGAGTTTGTCCGCAACCGAGGCCACGACGAAGACCTCCTTCTCGCCGATGCAGAGGAGGTTGTTGTCATAGGAAGCTCCCTGGATGATCGAGCGGGCGGCGTGGTCGAGGTCGGCGGTTTCATCCACGACAACCGGAGGATTCCCGGGGCCGGCGCAGACCGCGCGCTTGCCGGTCTTCATGGCAGCTGCGACAACCGCCGGGCCGCCGGTCACACACAGAAGCTTGACGCTCGGGTGCTTGCACATTGCGTCAAAGGTATCGAGCGTCGGCTTCACCACGGTCGTCAAAAGGTCGGAAATCCCGGTCTCCGCAAAAATCGCCTGGTTGTATTCGCGGATGGCGATCGCCGCACATTTGGCCGCTGCGGGGTGGGTGTTGTAAACGACGGCATTGCCTGCGGCGACCATGTTGATCGCGTTGCCGGTGAGCGTGGGAACGCTGTGCGTCGAAGGCGTGATGGCACCGATGACTCCCCACGGGGCGTAGTCAATCACGGTCAACCCCGAGTCCCCGCTGAATGCCATGCGGTCGAGCATTTCGACGCCGGGAACCAGGTCGCCGCAGATCCCGAGCTTTTCAATCTTGTGATCGAGGCGGCCAATTTTTGTCTCGTTGAACTCGATTTCTCCCCACTCCTTCGCCTTCGCGACGCAGAGCTTGCGAATCACGGCAATCGCCTTCTTCCGGGCCGTCATTCCCCCCTCGCGAAGCTTTTCAAACGAGCGCTGGGCGGCCTCAACCGCCTGGTTCATGTCCTCGTAAACACCGAACCCGGAAGGTCCGGATGCGGGCGCCCCGGCGGGAGATTGGGTTTTGAGCCGCGCGAGCACTTCGCCGACTACCTTGGCCACCAGTTTTTCGTCAATTGCTGCCATAAGATATTAGTTTGCTTTGTAGAGAATGGTTTTTCCAAGATCCACCGTATCGACAATGCCGATCACGATGGCATCGACCGGAGAATCTTTATCATCCGCCGCGAGGCGGGCTGAGCTGCCCTGCACAACAAGGACGTAGTCCCCCTCCCCCGCCCCCAGACTGTCCACCGCCACCAGCGTGGAGGACCCGGGCTTCATCTCTTTCGCAGCCGGCGAGTCAATGACCAGCGGCCGGACGACGAGGAACTTGTTCCCCGTCATCTTGGGATTCTTTTTCGTGGCAACAACGCTGCCTTCAACTCGGGCGAGGATCATGGGAAGTCGGATTGGGGAAATGGGAGACCGGAACGATTTCCGTTTTTCGATAAATTACTTTTTTGAGCGGGCTGTTTTGATGGAGGAGACGGTGATGGCGAGGATTTCATCGGTTTCCTTGAGCAGGCCTTCCACTTTTTTCGCGGGAAGTTTCCCGGCAGCGGTCAGCAACTCAATCCAGAACAACGACTCATCAGCCTCTTCCTCGACGATGCCAAGTTTTGAGATGAACTCGGCACGGGAGCGCGCCCGTCTGGCAGAGCGGGAGTTGGCACCGACCGAGGTTCCTGAGCGAAGAAGTTGCTTTCCGAGAATCGTGCTTGTTTCGGACTTGGGTAGAGCCTCGACAAGCCGAACAATTCGCAGCGCATAATCAAATGTGCGCTTCTGAAAGTCAGCGACTTTGGCTCTGTGCTCTCCGGTTTCCACTTTCCGCTTTCCGGTTTTTGCTTACTTAGCTTTGGGCAGGACGACGCCGAGGTCGTTGTGGGGGCGGGCGATCACGCTGACGCTGATGACTTCGCCGAGGGACTGGGCGGCGATTTTGCCGGCTTCGGTGGCGGCTTTCACGGCGGCGACATCGCCAGCAACGCAGGCGGTGACCATCGCGTTTCCGACTTGGGTCATGGGGCCGATGAGCTCGACGTTGGCGGACTTCAGCATCGCGTCCGTCGCTTCAACGAGTGCGATGAGGCCGCGGGTTTCAATCATTCCGAGTGCTTGTTGTGACATAGGATTATTTTGGTTGTTGGTTTTGGTTGGTTGGCTAATTAGAAATTCGAAATGGGAAATGGGAAATGAGAAATGAGAAATTTTGAGTGAGGGAGACGCCTTCATTCGTTTTCTTGCAGTTTTTGCCAAGCGTTGCGGGCGATGATGAGTTCCTCGTTGGTGGGGATGACGCGGACTTCGATTTTCGAGGCGGGGGTGGAGATGACGGCCTCGGTGGCGCGTGTGGCAGCGTTGGCGGCGGGGTCGAGTTCGAGCCCGCAGAAGCTGAGGCTGTCGCAGACGGCAGCGCGGAGTGCGGGGTTGTTCTCGGCGATGCCGGCGGTGAAGATCAGGACGTCCGCCCCGTTCATCTCGACAAGGAATTGACCGAGGAATTTGCGGATCTGGGCGACGAAGACCTCCATCGCGATGCGCGCGTTGGAATTTCCCGCCCCAGCAGCTTCGAGAAGATCGCGGACATCGCCGGTCGGGAGGCCCGACATGCCTTTGAGGCCGGAATCGGAGGTGAGGGCTTTTTCGACCGCATCGATTCCGAGGCCGAGGTTGCGGGCGAGGTAGATAAGGGCGAAGCAGTCAAAGTCGCCCACGCGGTTGTTCTGCGGCAGCCCGCTCTGCGGCGTCATGCCCCAGCTGGAATTCACAGCGTTCCCATCGACCACCGCCGCGATCGAGGAGCTCCCTCCCAGATGGCAGGAGATCATGCGGAGCTTGTCGGTGCCGCGAAGCTCTGCGCAGCGCGAGGTCACGAACCGATGGCTCGCCCCGTGAAATCCGTAGCGGCGGACCCCATACTTCTCCTCCCACTCGAGGGGAACCGGATACCGGTAGGTGCTTGCGGGAACGTGGTCGTAGAACGCGGTCTCAAATGTCCCGATGCAAGGAAGCCCCGGGTAGAGCCGGTTGAAGAGACGGACTCCGGCTATATACGGCGGGTTGTGAGCCGGCAGGAGGGTGTTATATTCCTCCATGGCCCGGAGGACCGGCTCCTCCATAAACTGTGTGCCCGAAATCCCTTTCGCCATCACGGGCTTGAAGCCAACGGCCGCCAGGCCGTCAAAGCCCCCGAGTTCCTTTTCGAGAAATTGGATCGCGGCGGCGTGGTCGGGGAAGGACGCCGTGCCTTTGACCGGCGCGGCGTCCCCAACCGTGATTTGATACGGGCAATCGGCCGACCCGATCCGCTCGACGCCACCCTTCGCCAGCACGCGCTCGGAGGGCATCTCGAACAAGCGGAACTTGAACGAGGTGCTCCCGATATTGGAGACGAGGATTTTGTTGTTGGCGGACATGGGCCTTGGTGGGCCGCAAGCGGGAGGTTTTTCTCCCGGCGGCCCGCTGGGTTACTTCGCGGCGGGCGTCGCTTTGGTAACGAGGAACTTGCCGAGCTTCACGAGGTCGTCGTGCGGACGGGGAATCACGTGGACAGCGACGACTTCGCCGATCGTGCTGGCGGCGGTAGCGCCGGCCTCAACGGCCGCTTTGACTGCCGCAACCGAGCCGGAGACAAAGACAGCCACGTTGCCGGAGCCGACTTTTTCCCATCCAATTAATTCAACATTTGCCGCCTTGAGCATCGCGTCCGTCGCTTCGAACTGCGACACGAGGCCTTTGGTTTCGATCATTCCGAGTGCTTGAGTAGCCATAAAATTGGTTTTGTTAAGTTGGGTGACTGGTGGATCAGGCGGTGTAGAACTTCAGGAGTTCGGGAGCCGGGCGGGCGATCACGTGGGAAGCCACGAGGTTACCGACACGGGTTGCCGCTTCGCGCCCGGCTTCGACGGCCGCTTTGACGCTGCCGACATCGCCCTGCACGATGGTTGTGATCAGGGCTCCACCGATGGGGATGGATTTGATCAGTTGCACGTTCGCGGCTTTGATCATCGCATCACTGGCTTCCACCAGGCCGACGTATCCGCGGGTTTCGAGTAGTCCGATTGCTTCGCTCATAGTTTTGGTTTTGGTTTGGTTATGGTTGGGATTTGAAAAGTTCCACTTTTTCGGCGTGGTCGAGGGCGCAGGCGTTGGCCTCGTCGGTGTCAATGTGCACCTCCAGCTTGAAGGTTGGGTCCACGCGGACGATCAAATCGTCAAACCGCGTGATGCATCCCTTGGATGTGACTTTCAGCGTGATGCGGTCAAGGTGCTTCACGCCGTAGAATTCCGCGTCGGAAGGCGACATGTGGACGTGCCGGGCCGCACGGATCACCCCGTTCTTCATCTCAAGAAACCCTTTCGGCCCCATAATATAGGCCCCGGGCGTCCCCTCGATGTCACCCGACATGCGCACAGGCACCTCAATCCCCAACTGCACCGCGTCAGTGAACGCCAACTCAATCTGCGTCAGGTTCCGGCACGGCCCAAGAATCCGCAGGTTCGGAATGATCCGCTTGCGCGGGCCGACGAGCGTCACCGTCTGCTGGGAAGCATACTGCCCCTCCTGATACAGCCACTTGTGAACCGTCAGCTCCGCCCCTTTTCCGAAAAGCACCTCGACGTTTTCAGGAGAAATATGCATGTGTCGGGCCGAGCTGTTCACCAGCAACGTCGGGGGTTGCGATGCCGGCACCGGCCGGCCCACCTGACGAAAGAGCGTCTCGCGGACGAGAGACTCGACAACAGACCGGCTGGGGATTTCTGGAGAGGCCATCAGGAAAAGAGAGAGAAAATTAAATGACTGAATCCCGTCATATAATATTTTTCGGGATCGTCAATCCCTTATTTTCAAAAAAGATTTTTTGGTGGGGGTGCTAGAGGAAGTGAACCGGGAGGGTGGTTTTGTCGGCGGGGCGAAGGTCGGGGAGTATGGCTGAGGGATCGCAGGAAAGGATGGTTGCGAGCGTTGGGGTGATCCCGGCCTTTTCGAGTCGGGATTCGGGAGCATCGGTGAGGAGCAGGTCGGTCTCGGGCCATTTTTTGAGAAGAAAGGGGGCGGACCGACCGATTTTTGAGGAATCGATGCAGTAGACCACGCGCCGGGAGCGCTTGATGGCGACGCGCTGCTGCTGGACGATGAGGTCTTGCGAATTCCAGATACCGTTTTTATTAGCGGCCTCGGCCGAGAGGAAGGCCGCATCGAAATCCCAGAACTCAAGGCTCTGGCGGGCGGTTGCGCCGAGGAGGACGGACTGACGCCCGAGCAGCTGGCCCGCCGTGAGGAAAATCTGAAGGTCGGGTATCGAGGAAAGCAACTCCCCGACAGGCAGGTTGGAAGTGACGATGGTGGCCGGCACAACCGGGTTCTCGCGGAACACCTCCGCGAGCGCAAAAATTGTGGTGCCAGAGTCAAAAAAATACGTGCCGCCCGGGTAGATGAGGCGCGCGGCAGCCTGGGCGACTTTGGATTTTCCCCGCGCAGCGGTCGCCTGACGATCGTGAAATGAGGGGAATCGCTCATTAAACTCGGCCAAGGCGCCGCCGCGGGTGCGTTTCACTTTGTTGCGACTGGCGAGTTGCGCCAGGTCACGGCGGGCAGTGGCCTCTGAGACCCCGAGACGCTGGCACAGTTCGCCAACAGGCAGGTAGCGATGCCGCTCGATGAGGGAGGCGAGCTTTGCGCGCCTCGCCTCAACAACGTGCAGTGGAACTCTCATGACGGGCCACATCTTGTGGCGCGAACGTCATGAAATCAACCAGGAAACCATTCAGTGACGAGATGGGGTTTGAGAGGCTCGCGCATCCGACCGAAGGGATCCTTCCGGGGCTAAAAGGTTGCAGGCCGCTGCAACGAGTGCTGCAACGGCCTGCTGTTCCCCCCAGAACGAGAGCAATACAGCAACTGCCGTGCCAACATGAAGATTTCGGCTTCTTTCCAGAAAAATGGTGGCTTCCCACGAAATTTCGCCACAGGGGTGTTCAATTTCCTACAGGCGGACTTTGCCGTCCTTCGAGAGGAGGATGGCGACCCATTGGGTTCCTGGAAAATTCGCGAGGATGATGACGATGATGACGGTGATGGGAACGCAGAGGAACATACCGACGACGCCCCAGATGAGTCCCCAGACGATGAGGGACATCACGACGACCAGCGGGCTGAGGTTCAGCGTCATTCCCATCAGGTTGGGCTCAATGAAGTTACCCATGACCTGCTGGATGATCGTGATGCCGACGACGAGCACGATCACCGGGGTCCACTCGACATATTGAACAAGGGCGAGGAGCCCGGGGAGGGCGGTGGCCACAATCGAGCCAAGCGTTGGGATAAAGTTCAGGATAAAAACCAGAAGTGCCCAAAACGCGGCGAAGTCGAGGTCGATGATCCTCATCAGCCCATAGCTGAGGAGGGCGGTGACGAGACTCACGGCGGTTTTGACACCGAAATATGTTTGAATGTCGCGATCCACCCGCCGAAGGATCCCCTGCACGCGGGTGCGGCGGTGGTCATCCGGAAAGAGGGCCTCGATTTTTGCCGGGATGAAGCGGGACTCCAGCAGCAGGAACACAGCGAAGATCAGGATCAGGATGGCGGTCTTGAGCAGGGAGGCGAGGTTGGTGGCGAGAAGCGTGACGGTGCCCGGAATGTCAAAGCCGCCCAAAAACTCGCGGAGAGCGGGAGGCTGCTCCACACCGACGGCGAGGAAAAGCTCAGACTGGATGGCCAGGAGGCGGGCTTGGTAGCGGGGGGCAAACTCGGCTACCTTCATCGCATTGTTGGAGATGATGGTGAAGAGGACGAAGCTGAGTCCGATGACCGCGACGAAGGCCAGTCCCAAAGAGGCCCAGGCCGGCAAGCCGCGCCCGGAGACTTTGATGCAACCCACCCAGCGCTCAAGGATCTTGATGAGGTAAACCCCGATCAGGGCGATCACCAAGGGAATGAAGAGATCCTTTCCGACGCGCATCAGCGCGAGGAAGATGGCGATGACAACCATCCATCCCGCTGCCTGAATGCCCCGCATCCCAGGCATGCTCGGGCGCTTTTCTGATTTTTCCGACATGAAGAATGGCGATCCTATCAAGACGCGCCTGGAACGGGAACCGGAATCGGGGCGACGGAAAAAATTTTCCGGCTGCCGAGTAGCCAGTCCCGGATTCCGATTTTCGAGGGCTGACATCCCGCCGCCTCGATTTCCTCGCGGACACGTTCAGCCGTCATGATACGACGATCTTTTTTGTAGATCTGGTAATCAGCCCGGGCCCGGGATGGGGTGAGATTGATCGTGGCCAGATTCGCGCCGGAGCGGAGAGCGGCGGCGTAGCCCCCCTCCCCGGTCATTCCCATGGCACTCACTGCGGGGATGATCCATTGCGGCTGCCGCAAGCGCAATGCCGCCACCGCATTGAGGGTCCGCTCCAGGCCCTCCGCCGGGTGTCCGCCGAATGGCGTGTCTTCGCCCGGGATAAACGGGCTCACGCTGCAACCCGCCAAAGGCAGCTCCCCCAGCAACGCCACCGTCTGGTCAATGATCTCCGGCGTTTGCCCGGGTAGGCCGAGGACAAAACCGGAGGACACCCGCCAACCGGAATCTGCGAGGGCTTGGATCGCACGGACCCGCTCGGCGAGCGAACCGGGAGCCATTACCTCCCGGAAATGTGTGCCGTCGCCAGTCTCGATTTTCATGACGTAGTAGTCAGCCCCCGCTTCCTTCAAAGCCTCGTAATCCCGCGCGCCGAGGGTTCCGAGACAAATACTGAGACCGAGCGTGGTCTCCTCGCGGAGCCGTTGCACCAGCGGGATGGCGACTTCGCGCACCGCACGCGGATCCTCCCCGGCCTGGATGTTGAGATCGGTCACCTCGTCCGTAAGCGCGGCCTGGATTTCTTCAAACACCTCGTCGGCCGAGAGCCGGAACCTTGCCAGGCCCCGGTTGTCGCGCCGCATCGCGCAGTAGCCGCAGTTCTCCCGGCAGAAATTCGAAATCTCCACGACCGCGCGCACGAAGACATTATTTCCAAACACCCTGTCCCGCTCCCTGGCGGCATCGGCCCGAAGGTGCGCGGATTCCTCGCCCGCCAGGTCCAGGTTCAAAGAGAATCGATTTTGCAAAACCACCAAGCGAGTATCGGCGAGGCGGTTGCGGAATTTCAATACGTGAATGCACGTTCGCAAGAAAAGGGCTTTCCCCGGAGCGGCGGCTCGGCGAAGGTATCCGCCTTTCATGAGCGAAAAACCCAAGAATGCCGTCTCCCCGCGCCGCGAGGAGGATTTTCCCGAATGGTATCAACAAGTCATCCGCGCGGCGGATCTGGCGGAGAACTCCGAGGTCCGCGGCTGCATGGTGATCAAGCCCTGGGGGTATGCACTCTGGGAGCGCATGCAGGCGGTGCTGGACCGGATGTTCAAAGCCACCGGCCACCGGAACGCCCATTTCCCGCTTTTCATCCCGCTGAGCTACCTGGAAAAGGAGGCAGCGCATGTCGAGGGGTTCGCCAAGGAGTGCGCGGTGGTCACCCACCACCGGCTCGAAGCGCGGGACGGCAAACTCGTCCCCGCCGGGGAACTCTCCGAGCCGCTCGTCGTCCGCCCCACCTCGGAAACCATCATCGGCGCCGCCTACGCGCGCTGGGTGAAATCCTGGCGCGACCTGCCGATCCTTCTCAACCAATGGGCGAATGTCGTCCGCTGGGAGATGCGGCCCCGGCTCTTCCTGCGCACGGCGGAATTCCTCTGGCAGGAAGGCCACACCGCACACGAGACCCAGGCGGAAGCGGAGGTGGAAACGATGAAAATGCTCCGCGTCTATGAGACATTCGCGCGCGATTTCCTCGCCGTGCCGGTGCTCTGCGGCGAGAAAAGCGAGAGCGAACGGTTCCCCGGCGCTCTACGCACCTACTGCATCGAGGCCATGGTCCAGGATCGCAAGGCCATCCAGGCCGGAACCTCCCACTTCCTCGGACAAAATTTTTCGAAGGCCTCAGGGATCCAGTTTCAAGGCCGTGAGGGGACGCTCGAGCATGCCTGGACGACGAGCTGGGGGGTCAGCACCCGGCTGATCGGGACCCTGATCATGGCGCACAGCGACGACGACGGGATGGTCCTGCCTCCGCGGATTGCGCCGGCGCATGTCGTGATCATCCCGATCACACCGAAGGAGGATTCGCGCGCGGCGGTCCTGGCTGCGGCGGATTCTCTGGCCACTGCAATTCGTGCGGCGAGCTACTATGGCGCTCCGCTTGAGGTCGAGGTCGATGGCCGCGACCTTGGCGGCGGAGTCAAGAGCTGGGAGTGGATCAAAAAAGGCATTCCGGTGCGTATTGAGATCGGCCCGCGCGATCTGGAACAGGGCACAGCTGCCGTTTCGCGACGCGACAAAGGCCCCAAGGAAAAAGACTTCATGCCGATGGCCGAAATCCCCGGACGGCTACCGGCGATTTTGGACGAAATCCAGCAGGTTCTTCTCGAGCGCGCCACCGCCTTCCGCGACGCGAACCTGCGCAAGATCGATTCGAAGGATGAGTTCTACGCGTATTTTACGCCCAAGAATCCTTCCAAGCCTGAGATTCACGGAGGCTTCGCCCTCACCCACTGGAATGGCAGCCCGGCGGTCGAGGAGCAAATTAAGACAGACCTGAAGGTCACGATCCGCTGCCTCCCGTTTGAGGAAGCCCCCGAGCCGGGCACCTGCCCGTTCTCCGGCGAACCCAGCAAACAGCGCGTCGTCTGGGCAAAATCGTACTGATCCACTGCCCTGTAGCTTGAAGACGCTCCGTGGCATGGGCATCCTGCCCATGCGTCACAATCCAGTAAGACATGGGCAAGATGCCCATGCTACGTCATGGTTTCCACGCAGCATTTTTGTTTCATGTGTCTTCTGTTTTTCCATGCACTCCCTTTCCTTTTTTCTTCCGGGCAACGCCGGGAGATTTCCAATAGGACTTTAACCTGATGTCCGAGATTCTTCCGATTTACGATCTCGACGAGGAAATCATCGCCGCGCTCACCTCGGGCAACCGATTGGTCCTTCAGGCCCCGACGGGCTCGGGGAAGTCCACCCAGGTCCCCCAGATCCTGCTGGATGGCGGGATTTTGGGAGACGGACGGTGCGTGATCCTGCAGCCGCGTCGCTTGGCCACCCGGATGTTGGCAACGCGGGTGGCCTCCGAGCGCGGCGTGCGCCTCGGCAGCGAGGTCGGCTACCAGATCCGCCTCGACAATGTCTCCAGCCGCGACACCCGCATCCTCTTTGTCACGGAAGGGATCCTCCTTCGCCAGATGCTGGCCGACCCCTCGCTTCGTGGCGTCTCGGCCCTGATCTTCGACGAGTTCCACGAACGCCACCTCTACGGGGACATTACCCTCGCCCGCGCGCTGGCCCTCCAGGAATCCTCCCGGCCTGATCTGAAAATTGTTGTGATGTCCGCAACGCTCGACCGCACGGAGCTCACCGACTACCTCGCTCCCTGCACAACGCTGGAGTCCGAGGGACGCGTGTTTCCAGTGGAGATTGAATTTCTCTCGCATGAGCCCAAGGACGATCCCCCGTGGGAGCTGGCCGCCGAGGCTGTGGCGGAAAATTTTGAGACAACGGATGGCGATGTCCTGGTCTTCATGCCTGGGGCCTACGAGATCCAGCGGACGATCCGGGAGCTGGGCGGCCGCCTCGGCAACCGGTGCAGCGTCCTGCCCCTGCACGGCGAGCTTCCAGCCATGGAGCAGGACCGGGCGGTCAACCGCACATCCGGCCGCAAGGTCATTGTCTCCACAAACGTCGCTGAGACGTCGCTCACGATTGACGGTATCACGCTGGTTGTGGATGTGGGCCTGGCCCGCGTAGCCCGTTTCGATCCGAACCGTGGAATCAACACCCTCCTCATCGAAAAGATCAGCCGGGCTTCCGCAGATCAGCGGGCCGGGCGGGCGGGGCGAACCGCTCCGGGACGCTGCATCCGGCTCTGGACCCAGCGCGATCACGAGCGGCGCGCGGCACGTGAGCTCTCGGAGATCAAGCGCCTCGACCTCGCGGAGACGGTCCTCACGCTGAAGGCTGCCGGGGTTTCCAATCTTGACGATTTCCGATGGATTGAGCCCCCGGATGCCCAGGCGCTCGCGCGCGCGGAGAGCCTGCTGAACGATCTTGGAGCGACGCACGCCGGAGCGATCACGGCGACCGGGCGGCGCATGCTCCATTTTCCGGTGCATCCGCGATACGCCCGCATGTTTCTCGCTGCCGAGGAACTGGGCTGCGTGCGGGCCGCCGCGCTCATTGCCGCGATCACCCAGACCCGCTCGATGCTCCTCCGCGTGGACAAGCGGGTCGAGGAGGAGCGCGCCGAGCTCTTCGGAACCGGCCTCTCGGATTTTCAGGTTCTCATGCGCGTCTTCTCGTTCGCAAAACGAAAAGACTTTCGCGCCAACGACTGCCGCCCGCTGGGAATCCATGCGGACTCCGCGCGACAGGTCGGAAAGCTGTTTGAGCAATTCCTCGACATTGCCCACGCCGAGGCGCTGGATACCGAATCCGCACCGCCCCCGGATGCCGCCATCGCCCGCTGCATCCTCGCCGGGTTCGCGGATCAGGTGGCAAAGCGAAAAAGCGGCGGCACCCTCGTCTGCGACATCGTCCACGGACGGCGGGGAACCCTCTCCCGGCACAGCGTCGCCTCCAACAGCAAGCTGCTCGTTGCCGCCGAAATCACGGAGATCGAAGGCCGGGGCGGAGACGCCCAAGTCCTCCTCAGCCTCGCCACCGAAATCGAGGAGGCCTGGCTCCGCGAAATGTTTCCAGAGGATTTCTCCGAATCGGCGGAACACTTCTTCGACGCGAGCCAGAACCGCGTCGTCGTCCGCCGCGAGAAGAGGTTTCGCGACCTCATCATTGAAAACCAGGACCGCGATGCCGAACCCGGCCCCGCTGCCGCAAGCTGCCTCGCGGAGCAAGTGCTCGCTGGCGAACTCCGACTCAACGGCTGGGACGACGCCGTGGAGCAGTGGATCCACCGCGTCAACTTCCTCGCCCGCACGCTGCCGGATCAGAGCCTGCCCCCGCTCGGCGCGGACGAGCGGCACCACATCATCCTCCTCGTCTGCGAGGAAGCAACCTGCTACCGCGACATCAAGGACGCCCCGGTCCTGCCCCATGCGCGATCACTCCTCACCCACGCCCAGCAGCAGATCGTGGACAAGCACGCCCCCGAACGGTTCGCGCTCCCCGGCGGACGCCGCGCAAAAATCACCTACGCGGAATCGGCCGAGCCCTTCCTCGCCGCCCGCATCCAAGACCTCTACGGGGTGAATGATGACATCAAAATCGCCATGGGCCGGCATCCCCTCACCCTACAAATTTTGGCCCCCAGCCACCGCCCGGTCCAAATCACCAAAAGCCTCCGCTCCTTCTGGATTGACGCCTACCCGAAGCTCAAGCAACAGCTCCAGAGGCAATACCCCAAACACGAATGGAGGTAAGTCGAAGATAACGGCGCAGCCGCGCACCTCTGTGCATTCGACGGACGACACGGAGGTCATCTCTCCAATTTCCGGTTGGCACGCGCTCTGCCAATTCCTAATTTAAAGGCCCTGCCTGGGCGGGCGATTCGGCTTCTTCCTCGATGCGGTGCTCGAGCGCCTCGACTTCGGCTTCCATTTCCCCGATCCGGACCGGGGCGGCGGTGCTGGACCGATAGAAGAGGTAGACGAGGCCGCCGACAAGACTCCAGAGGACGACCATCAGGAAACCCGAGATCGAGATCGACATCGCGATTTCCTTGGGGGTCTGGTAAAGGGCTCCGAGAAGTGTGATGAAGAGCCCCTCGCGGACCCCGGCTCCCCCCAGGCTGATCGGCAGCGCAGTCACGGCCGACACCACCGGCATCACGCTGAAAATCGCCAGCAGGCTGAGTCCGCTCCCGAAGGCCTGCGCCGCAAAGTAGAAAGTCGAAAAAATCAAGAGGTGTGCCGGCAGCGAGATCAGGAGCGCAGCCCCGACGGCCCCGCGCGCCCGGGCATACTCGGAGAAGGCGGCGGCCGCCTCGGCGATCTTCGCATGCATCGGCAGCCAGTGCGGCAGCCGCGCGGTCAAATTCAGCCGGTCCACCAGCCAGGCGACCACGATAAAGCCAAGCGATCCGCCAAGGATCACCGCCACCGTGAGAACTCCCATCGGGGCCGAGGCCATCAGCTCCTTCCATCGCAGCAAAATCACCACGGTCGAAACCACCGCAAGCGCGATGACCCCGACCACCCGGTCGATGAAGACGCTCAGAAGCGCCCCGGTTTTTTTGTCGGGTGCCTCGCGCATGATGAAGAAGATCTTGATCACATCCCCGCCGGTGGACCCCAGCAGGAACAAATTGAAAAACAGCCCGCAGAGCATGATCCGCAGCGCCCGCGAATACGACACCACAATATCCTGGACGCGCAGCAGGATCACCCACCGCCAGGTCTGAAGCAAACAGGCCACCCCCAGCGCCGCGATCCCCGGCACAAACCACCAAAGCCCCCCATCCCTGCCCGCCTTTTCAATCGCCGCAAGCATCTTGGCGTTCTGGTCCGGATCGCGGAAAATCCACCAGAGGAGCCCGACGGTGATGAGCACCTGGATGGTCGGAAGAAGAATTTTTTTCATGAGTCAAATTGGGTGCGCCACTTTTCGGCGGACTCAAGGAGAGCTTCTGCCGACGTGCGCGGGGAGACTTCAAATACCATGGTGCAGGATTTTTGGAAGAGCGGAAGCAGGGAGGGGAAATCGATCTCTCCGGTGAGGGGGGCACAGTGATCCCGGAACGGCCAGCGCACGTCATGCACGTGGCAGCCCAGAGCGAGCGGCGCGGATAATTCCAGCCACTGCCGGTGGTCGAGAAGCCCGAGGTTGTGCTTGATCTGCGCGTGCCCAAAATCATGCCAGTAGCCGACGTGCGCGGAATCCAGCCGGCGGAGGAACGTCACCAGCTCCCGCTCCGTCGGGACCGCCTCGTAATACTCCCGGTTTTCGATCCCGATCTTCACCCCCTTGGATCCGGCGTAATCCACGACGTCGGTCAGGCACTCCAGCACGCGCTGCAGATAAATCTCCGCCACCCCTTCGCGCTTCTGCACGGCAGCCAGCTTCGCCCGACCGTATTCCCGGCCCGGAAACTCCCCGTCCTCCACCCTCGCCCGCAAGCCTCCAGTGAGGCTCAGCGAACGGATCCTCCCGCAATGGACCACCACAAGCGGCACCTCCAGCCGCGCCGCCCAATCGATCGTCGTCCGCGTCAGCCTCACCGCCCGGTCCCGGTCGGATGGCCGGTGCGACGTGAACTCGTAGCAGTCCGGGTTGTCGGCGAGAACCTCAACCGGGGACGGCAGGAAATTGTGGACGCTGGAGATCCCGAAGCGGTGTTTTTTTCGGGCTTCCAGGACGCCTTCGAAAAGCGTGGAGCGGATCCCGTGGCCCAGCTCGATGCGGCGGAACCCGAGCCCGAGGATCTCCTCCACCATGTCCACCCCGCTCTTGTGGCGGGAGGCGTTCCAGCAGGTCGAAAGCGAAATCATGTCTCCTCCGCCCCAGTGCAGATCATCGCTCTCAGCGCGCCCACGTGATCAGCCGGAGTTCGTGCTCCTGGGTCAGGTGCGGATGCGTCGGAAGAACGCGCACATTGAGGCCGTAGCTTCCGCTCTCCGCAGCCGGAATCCGGCCAGTAAAAACATAATTGCCGTCGTCTACATGGTGGTCGAGAGCCAGGTCGGTGAACGCCGCCGAGGAGATCGCGTTGTGTTGATAAGGCCCGTAGTAGGCCTGGACGCGCACGTGCGCAGGCGGGACCGCCCCGAGGTGGACGTGCGCGGTGACCTTCATCTGCTCCCCCACGAAGAAAACCTCGTGCGCGACTTTGCCCTCTGGGATGTCATAGCTGATCGCGTAATCATCGATCCGGATCTGGGGCCACTGAGCCCGCATCGTGGCCTTCCACTCGCTCAAGGCCACCGCGTTGGTGCAGTGGTTCAGGCTCAGCGCGGTAAAGGCTGCCGCCGCCGGCTCGTAGAGCCTCTCGTTGTATTCCGATACCATCCGGTGCGTGTTGAACACCGGGACCACGGTGCGGATCGACTCACGCATCAGCTGGATCCAGGCCAGCGGCAGCACGCCGTCCGGCTTGGCGTAGTAGAGCGGGGTGATCTGGTTTTCCAAAACGTGGAACAGACTCTGGATATCAACCTGGTCCTGAAGCGCCTCGGACCCGCCGGTGATATCCGCCCCGATCGCCCAACCATTTTTGCCGTTCCAGCTCTCGGGCCACCACCCGTCAAGCACGCTGAGGTTCAGCCCGCCGTTTGGCGGAAGCTTCATGCCGCTCGTCCCGCTCGCCTCCAACGGGCGAAGCGGGGTGTTCAGCCACAGGTCCACGCCCTGATAAAGCCGTCGGCCGACATTCGTGTCGTAGTCCTCGATGAAAACGATGCGCCCCTCAAAGCGCGGATCGCGCGACATGTGATAGACCTCCTGGATCAGCTTCTTGCCGCCCTCATCGGCCGGATGGGATTTGCCGGCGAAGACGAACTGGACCGGGCGCTCTTCGTTGGTCACCAGCTTGAGCAGACGGTCAATGTCCCGGAAAAGCAGCGTTCCGCGCTTGTAGGTGGCGAACCGCCGGGCGAAGCCCACCGTGAGCACCTCCGCATTGAGAAGGCGGTTCGCGTGCCGGACCTGCTCGGGCGACTCGCCGTTGCGCAGGCGCTGCCGATGCAGACGCTCCCTCAGAAACTCGATCGACCGCTGCTTCAGCAGCTGGTGAAGGTTCCACAGCACGTCATCGGGGATGTCGATCACCCCGCGCCAGAAATCCCGGTTCGAGAGCTGGTCCTCCCAGTCAACCCCGAGATACTTCGCGTAAAGGTCGTGAAACTCCCCGGCGGCCCATGTTTTGATATGCACGCCATTCGTGATGCTCGTGATCGGCACCTCGTTCTCCGGCACGTCCTTCCAAACGTTCTTCCACAACCCACGGCTCACCTCGCCGTGCAGGCGGCTCACCCCGTTCGCAAACCGGCTCGCCCGAAGCGCCAGAATTGTCATGCTGAACGTGTTCTCCGGTTGCAGCGTCTCCTGCCCCAACGCAAAAAACTGGTCGAAGGGGATTCCGACATCCACCACATAGCCGGAGAAGTATTTCACCATGAGCTCGCGTGAAAACGCATCGTTGCCGGCCGGCACCGGCGTGTGGGTCGTGAAGATGCTCGATGCCGCCACAACCTGGAGTGCCGCGCTGAAATCCAGCCCTTCGTTGCGCACGTATTCGCGCATCCGCTCCAGCCCCAAAAACGCCGAGTGCCCCTCGTTCATGTGGAATACCTGCGGCGAGATCCCCATCGCCCGCAGCGCCCGCACCCCGCCCATCCCCAGAACAATCTCCTGCCGGATCCGGAACTCCTTGTCTCCGCCATAAAGCTGGGCCGTGATCGACTGGTCGACCGGCGCATTCTCGGGCACCTGCGTATCGAGCAGGTAAAGGTTGATGCGCCCAACCGCCAGACGCCAGACCTTCGCGCGCACCTCGCGCCCGGCCAGGTCCACAGAAACCTTCAGCGGCACCCCATCAATGCGCACCTCCTGCACCGGCAGATGGTGGAAGTTCTGGTTCAGACTCACCGCTTCCTGCCAGCCGTCTTTGTTGATCTGCTGCTTGAAATAGCCGTCGCGATACAGCAGCCCCACCGCCACAAAATTCAGATCCAGATCCGACGCCGATTTGCAGTGGTCCCCGGAAAGGATCCCCAGGCCCCCGGAGTAGTTCGGAAACGATTCGTGAAATCCATACTCCGCCGAAAAATACGCGGCCGGGTACTGCAGCGGCGACGTCTCCCGCCGCGCTTTCCCATACGTGTCCCCGCGATTCATGTAGGCCCGGAACCGCCCGTAAACCTCCGCAAGATCTTTCAAAAAATGCTCATCCGAGGCCACCTCAGTCAATCGCGCCTGACGGCACATCTGCAGCATTCGCAGCGGATTGTGGTTCGTCGCGTCCCAGAGCGGAATGTCCAGAAACCGGAACAGCCGCCGCGCCGACGGCTCCCACGTCCACCACAGATTGAAGACCATCTCCCTCAACGGCTCGAGCGCCGCAGGCAACTTCGGGATCACTTGATACGTCAGAATCGGTTCCATATTCATTTCTCCACTTTGCGGACAGGGGGTTGGGGAGGACCTGACCGTGCAAGTCGGATCATGGCAGGAATTCCGCATGCCGACAATCCCCGCTCAACGAATCTTCACGCAGACAATTTTTATGCATCTCGGGCCGAAAACCCTGCGATCACTCCGTCAGAGCTTCACCTCTAAAAGAGCGTCGGCTGGCTCGCTTCCGGGTCTGCTTTTTCCGCGTCCTTCCGAACCGGCTTCGGCAAAGCAGACTTCTCCTCCCCATCGATAATCCCCGACCTGAGCGCTACAGGAATTGCGATCGGGGGCAATGCGGGTGCGGGTGCGGGTGCGGGTGCG
>JBGSJQ010000121.1:0-75566 GCA_041741775.1 Terrimicrobiaceae bacterium
GCATGCTTTCGAAGGCTCCAGAGGCTCCGGTCCACGACCCGGAGAGCGGGGAGGCTTGGGAGGGGTGGGGGGCGACGGCCACGGAGATGTGTTCATCGCCCGCGAGTTTGTTGTTGGTCGGGTCGTATCCCTGCCAGCCGACCCCGGGAAGGTAGATTTCCGTCCAGGCGTGGGTCGCTCCATGTTGGCCATCGGCCATTTGGATATAGCCGGTGACAAATTGAGACGCCATCCCCCAATGCCGCGCTGCCTCCATCATCAATACGGCATAGTCACGGCAGGAACCGGACCTCTTGAAAATCGTCTCCGCAGGGGACTGCACGCCGGGATCATCGCGGTGCTGGTATTGGAAGGTCTCGTAGATCCGGGTGTTGAGCCTCAGGAGCAACCCGAGGGTATCGACAAGCTGCCCGGGTTTATAGAGATCGAGCAGCCAGTGCTTTAGCTGGAACTCATCCAGTGGATACGCCGGCAACCGGAAGGGGACCAACCCGAGTTGCTCGCTCGCCGGGTATTCAAACGGAAATGATTTTGCCTCGGCGTCCACATGACATTCGATGAGTTCGTCGTCAAAGAGATCGACGTCCACCTCACTGAAAATACGCAGCGTCCGGGAGGGTTCCTGAAAGGTAATGACCGCGACCGAGTTGGCATTCAGGTCCCGAAGCCAGCGGACGGTGGCGTTGGGAGTGATGAGCAAGCGCCCTGCGATGATGTGGAGGTCGTATCCCTCCCTCGGCCTCATGAGCGCCCGGTGCGCCCCGAGCTCCACGTTTTCCCTGTAAAAATATTCAGTGACGTGGGTGATGCGGATTCGTTTCATCGGGGCAAAGGGATACCGAGTGGACGTGTCCGCCCCAAGGAAAAAGACTGCCATTGTCTGCTCGCCGGTCGTGTTTTCCATGTATTTTGCCGGTTTTGCGAGGCTTGCGCCTGGAAGGATACCCTTCCGAGCACCTTGACTCATTCTCCCCTCTCCAGGGCCTCTTGCACCGACACTGGAGTGGCCTCGCCTTGGCCAGCTCCCGACTTCAGTCACACCTCCGGAGAGGAATTTTCAAAGAATACCCTTGCGCCTCCGCTCGCGAGAGGATACATATCGCCCCCTTTCTCCACATTTCAGCGAACCCATCAATGGCGACAAAATCCAACAAATCCCCCAAGGCGGCCCCTGGCAAATCCTCAGCCAAGAAGCCCGCCTCCAAATCTCCTGCTCTGAAACCCGCTGCAAAGAAGGCTGCACCTGCAAAGAAGGCTGCCCCTGCGAAGAAAGCCGCCGCTAAAGCCAAGTCCGCGATAGCAAAAAATCCGGTTAAACCCGTTGAGCCCAAGGCTGCACTGAAGATCACAGGATTCCTCGCCAAGCAACGCCAGCGCCTGCTTAATCTTAAAGACACGCTTCTTGACTCGATGAACGGCGTGGCCAAGGACAGCCTTCGCTCGCGTGCCGATGGTAGTGAAGCCTCCGCATTTGGCATGCACCAAGCAGACGCCGGCAGCGATGCTTACGATAGGGATTTTGCCCTGAGCCTCTTATCGCAGGAGCAGGACTCCCTTTTCGAAATCAATCAGGCTCTCAAGCGCATCGAAACCGGCTCTTATGGTGTCTGTGAGATCTCCGGGAAATCCATTCCCCACGCCCGCCTTGAAGCGCTGCCCTTCACCCGCTACACCGTCGAGTGCCAGGCGGAAATTGAGAAGCGCAACCGCTTCAGCCGATTGCGCCAGCCCGCAACATCCCTCTTCGGCCTCGACGACGACGGCGGCGACGGCGACGACGACGATTCTTCAAACGACAGCAAAGACTAAGACCACCATGCCACAGGAAATCATTACCCTTGAGTGCACCGAAGCGAAAGCCGAGGGCAAGCCGACCTCCCGCTACATCACCACGCGGAACAAGAAAAGCCCGCGCACGCCCACCCGCCTCGAAAAGAAAAAATACAACCCGCACCTCAAGCGCCATACCCTCCACCGCGAAATCAAGTAACTTCCTATGCAGCCGAAAACTCCGCAACGCCGAACCAACTTTCGCAAAGCCAACCGCTCGATGCCACGCCGCCGCGTGGATCTCAACCTCGAGGCGATTGACTACAAAAATCCCGACCTCCTCAAGCGGTTCGTCACCGAGAGCGGAAAAATTCTTCCCCGCCGCGTCACCGGCATGTCGGCACGCCTCCACCGCAAGATCACCCGCGAAATCAAGCGGGCCCGCGCGGCACTCTTGATGAAGTAGGGCTAGCCGGGGGGCAATGCGCCTCCGGGCTGTCCCTCAGAAACCTGCGCCGGGCTTGGAAACCAACCCCGGCAAGCGGCAAAGACGCCGCCTTGACTCGACTCCATTCGGCTCGAGCAAGCACTCTAAATCGGCTCCGAAAGGCTTTGGAGGATGTTTTTTGCGAACGACTCCATGGTGGCCAGTTTCATGAACTGATCACGCGTCCAGACCAGAGGCGCTGATTCGGCTGACATCCAGACCGCCAGCTTTCTCGAATCATCCTGGGCCATTTCGGCGCGGTGCTTTCGCCGCTTTTCGTAAAGCTCAAAGGCCTTGGGAAGGAATTCGGCATTCGTCCGAGTCAATTCATCGGCCATGACCGCCGCGGATTCCAGCGCCATGGAGGCCCCGACGCCGGCCGTCGGCAGGAACGCACAGGCAGCATCCCCGAGAAGGGCAACCCGGCCGCTCACCCACCGGCGACTGCGGAAATCGTTCAGATTCCAAAAAAACAGGCCGTCCGTCTTGTCCGGAAATCCGGAGATGATATCCGCCGCGACGCCTCCCATGGATGAAAAGGCATCCCGGACTTTGGTCCCATCTCCATCGACGGCTTCCGGGGCGATCAGGCTGCGCGGTCCGGCGGCCACGGCGCCGATCAGCGAAGGCGTCGGATAGAGTCCGACGAACCGGCCCCTTCCCCAAAACTCGCGGATCGTTTCGCGCGAGACGTTCAGGTTCGTCCACCAAACCCACAGCCCCCATCCGGTCTCATGGTCGGGCTCCGAACCAAAAATGATCCGCCGGGTCCGCGAGTGGATCCCATCGGCTCCGATCACCGCGTCGTATTGCCCCGTGCTTCCATCCGTGAAGCGCACATGGACGCTCCCGTCCTTTTGCTCGAGGTGTTCGAGGCCGAGCCCCATCCGGAGGGGCACATCCTGAGCCGCCGAGCGAAGCATTTCCACGAGGTCCTTGCGCAGGAGCTGGCCGGTGTATCCCAGCTGCTCGCTCATTGGGGACACGTCGAAGCGGTGGAGCAACTCGCCCTGCCCGTTGTGAACCTCGTAGGTTTTGAATGGAGCGCTGCGCTGACGGAACTCCTCAAAGAGCCCAAGTCCATGAAGGATACGGCTTCCCATCGGATACAGGGCCAGCATGTAGCCCGCATGATCAAAGCTCCCGGCCCGCTCCACAATCGAGCACCCCACGCCGCGCTGCTTTAGCAGGGCCGCCAGCGCCATGCCTCCGATCCCAGCTCCCACAATCAGAATATTCATACCGGTCGGGAGATCATATCACCCTCCGGCAGCCAGTGCGAGCAGGGATTTTCCGATCCTACAACGCGCGAGCCTCGTACTCGGCCCAGGACGAACTCGTCTCCCAGACCCGCACCCGCACCAGGCGCACTCGCTTGGACATAGGATACCGGGCGTCAGGATGGCCGGCGTAGTTGGCAAGCCTTCCCGAAGCCGCATCAAAAAATGTTTTCGCCAGCACCTCGGTGGTCGGTTCGGTCTTTTCGAATACGATCACCCGTTCCCCGTAGGCGGCTTTGAGCGTCCCGAACATGGGGTCCTCGGAATTCATGCAGAGCGCATGGTCGAAGGTTTCTAGATACTCTCCGACAGCATCTTTGATGATTTTGAAATCGCAGACCATCCCGTTGCCGTCCAGGCCATCGGACTCGAGAACAAACTCAACCTTTCGGGTGTGCCCGTGGGGGAACCGGCATTTATCGGGATGCCGGGAGAGCATGTGGCCATTTTCGATTTCGATCGTTTTGCAGATGCGATACATTGGGGAAAGATGCCGGAGGAAGGGCCGGGTAAGAAGGAAAAAGACGATGCGATCTGCGCCGGAAACGGGCCTCAGGTTCCGCGTGTATTGCCGAAGAAACGGATGTGGAGGCGGTCGCAGAGCCGGTAGCCGCACTGCAGGCAGGCTTGGAGGAGTGCGGCCCGGCGACCGTCCAGCACCGCTTCGCTCGTGCCTTCGGGCATCAGTAGCACCTTGTGGGGAGGAATCAGATCGCGGCACGACGCGATCGTCGCTTCGATTTCCTCCAGATCGTCGGGGCCGGTAAAAACGAATTTGATTTGGAAGGGATACGCCTCCGCCCAGGCGCGAAGGTTTGCGGTCCGGGTGGCCTCGTGGCGGGCGATCCATGCCTCCCCCGCCTCTCCCGGCCGGGGCGTCGAGTTCGCCAGCTTCGGACTGATCGAGGCCAGATCGCAGGCGATGCCCTCCGGGGCCACCGTCCCGGCGGTCTCGATGGTGATGTGGAAACCGGCCTCCCGCAGCGCGGACGCCAAATGGTGCACGTCCCGGGCGATCATCGGCTCCCCTCCGGTCAGCACGCAGTGTCGGGTGGGATGGCTCTGGGCGACCTCCAAAATTTCCTGCACCTGCATCTCTTCGCCCTGGGGATTCCACGAGGCGTAGGGCGTATCGCACCACCGGCAGCGAAGGTTGCATCCGGAGGTGCGGATAAATACCGAGGGAACCCCGCACAGCTCGCCCTCCCCCTGGATCGAGTAAAAAATCTCCGAGATCAGCATGGCCGGTCGGGCTGGCTCGGTTTCGGCGGAAGGGGGGAGGTGGAAAGGTAGCTGGTCGGGTCCGGCAGGCCGGCCAGAAGGAACGCCTCCCTCCGCTCGACGCAGGTGCCACATTCCCCGCAATGGGTTTCGCCTCCGACATAGCACGACCAGGTCCGCGAAAAATCCACTCCCAGCCGCGCCCCTTCGGCCGCAATCCCGGCCTTCGACATCGCAATAAACGGACGCAACAACTCGATCTGGGCATAGGTCCCGAAGCGGACCGCCTCTCCCATCGCCTTCATGAATTCCTCCCGGCAGTCGGGATAGATCGCATGGTCGCCCGCGTGCGCTGCAATCACCAGGCCCTTCGCCCCGCGGCTCTCCGCGAAGCCCGCCGCGATCGATAACAGGATCCCATTGCGAAAGGGAACGACGGTTTTTTTCATCGTCTCCTCCTCGTAATGCCCCTTTGGAATGTCCCCTCCGCTTTGTAACAGGTCGGAGGTAAAATACTGGCCCATGAACTCCAGAGGGATCGTCAGGTGAGGGATCCCCAACTGCCCGGCCTGCCACGCTGCGAACGGAATTTCGCGGTCGTTGTGCTTTGCCCCATAGTGAAAACTCAGGCACGCCACCACGTCGGACTCGCGGTGCGCCCGGGCAAGGGCTGTCACCGAATCCATTCCCCCGCTGACCAATACAACCGTCTTCATCATGTTTTTCGCTTCCCCAAACGTCCGTGCTCGCATAAGGGTGAAGGATGGTCAAGAAGCTCCTCCACACCCGATATCGGGTTGCCGACCTTGAAAAAACCATCGCCTTCTACCGCGATGTCCTCGGGCTCGAAGAGGTCCGACGCAGCACAAGCGGACGCGGATCGCAACTCGTCTTCTTCAAGGCCCCCGGCAGCGAGGAGCTCATAGAAATTTGCAAGTTCGACAAAAGCGGTCCTGTGCAGGTTGGCCCCGATCTCACCCACCTCGCCTTCGAGGTCGAGGATATGGACGCCTTTGCCAAACATTCCGCCACTCTCGGTTACCCGCTCAGCGACGGCCCCCACCAGACCTCCACCGGATCGGTCATCGCCTTTGTCGATGCCCCCGAGGGCTACGAGATTGAGCTTATCCAACACGGAAAGGGCACCTGATGGAGTTCGACTGGTCGTCCACTTCCTACGCTCCGGAAGACATCCCCCGGAAGGAAATTGAAGAATCCTTTGAGGATCCTTTCAGCATCCGCATCATGCCCGAGATCGATCAGCTTCCCGGGCGCGAAGCCAGGTACTTCATCCTGGGCCGCTCGATTTCCAACCGCGCCATCTTTTCCGCCTTCTGGACGGACGGCAAACGCTACCGCGTCATTTTCTCCCGGCCCATGTCCGCCGACGAAGAGACGTTCTACGACCGGAAAAACTCGGAGCAAAACTGACCCTCATGCAAGTTCTCTCAAAATGGAAAGACCTTCCCGCCTTCTCTTCCGAGGAGGAGGAGATCGAATTCTGGAAGGAGACCTCCCTCGATCCGCGCCTCATGAACGGCTCGATGCTCAAAAATGACAACAGGGACTCGACGACGATCACCCTCCGCTTCGACCCGCGCATGCTCGCCCGCATCAAACGCCTCGCCCGCTCCCGCTACCTGAACTACCAGAGCATGATCAAGCAGTGGCTCAGCGAGCGGATGGAAAAAGAGACCCAGTAAGCCCACCAATCCGAAAGAGCATTCGTGTCGAGGATCATGCCCAGTCTGCCTGGTCGACTTGCTCAAACTCATCCTCAACAATGCCTTCGATGCGCTTCAACTCCACCCTCATCTCCGGATCCTTCGCCATACAACCGACGAATTTCATCCATGGCTTGGCATCGGGGTAAGATGCAACGAGCTTTTCTTGCAACGCCTCCGCGCTAAATCTTGCTTCATCCCTGCTTGTCGGGCAGGGCGAGTGCGGCGCCGGGAACCAGCAGCGGGATCCCGTCACGGACGGGATACGCAAGGGCCCCGTCCTCGCGGACGAGCAACTCCCCTTCCCCGGTGCAAAAGCGCTCTTTGTCGGCCGCCTCGCCATGCATCAGCCGCAGGCCATTTTGCGGACAGCGCAGAAGCTCAAGAAGACGGACATCCATCGGAAGCTCTCAGTATTTGGGCATCGAGGGATCAACCTGATCCGCCCAGTCACGAATTCCCCCGACCAGGTTAAACGTCTTCGAGAATCCGGCTTTTTGCAGTTCGCGCACGGCGAGTTCGCTGCGGGGTCCAAGCTTGCAGATGAAGACCATCTCGTCAGCGGAATCCAGCTCGCTCATCCGGGACGCCAGCTCTCCGAGCGGAATGAGTTTGGAGCCCGGAATCCTCGCGATCTCCCACTCGAACGGCTCGCGCACGTCCACAAGCACGAGGGAATCCCCCCGATCGAGGCGCGCCTTGAGCTCAACGGCGGAGATCTCGGGGACCGGAGGCTCTGCCTCCTCGGCTTCTTTCGCCTGCGGGATCCCGCAGAATTGCTCGTAATCGATCAGTTCGGTAATCGTCGGGCTCTCGGAGCAAACCGGACACTTCGGGTCCTTGCGAACCTTGAATTCGCGGAACTTCATTTTCAGCGCATCGAAGTGGACCAGCCTCCCGATCAACGGCTCGCCAATCCCAACGATCAGCTTGATCGCCTCAATCGCCTGCATCACCCCGATGACGCCGGGCAGAACCCCCAGCACGCCGCCCTCGGCGCAGCTCGGAACCATCCCCGGCGGCGGTGGCTCGGGATAGAGGCAGCGGTAGCACGGGCCGCCCAGATGCGGCGCAAAGACCGTGCACTGCCCGTCAAACCGGAAGATCGACCCATAGATGTTCGGCTTCTTCAGAAAGACGCACACGTCATTGGAAAGATACCGCGTCGGGAAATTGTCGGTCCCATCGATCACGATGTCATAGCCCTCCACGATCTCCATCGCGTTCTCCGAAGTGAAAAATGCGTCGTGCAGGTTGACCTGAACGTTCGGGTTCACTTCTTTGATCCGGTCCCGCGCACTGTTGATCTTCTTGCGGCCGACATCCTTCGTGCCATGCAGGATCTGCCGCTGGAGGTTCGAATAATCCACCACGTCAAAATCCACCAGACCCAGCGTGCCCACCCCGGCAGCCGCCAGGTAGAGCGCGATCGGAGAACCGAGCCCCCCCGCCCCAATGCAGAGCACCTTCGCCGCCTTGATCCGCCGCTGACCGTCCATCGTCACCTCGGGCATGATCAGGTGCCGGGAGTAGCGCGCAATCTCGTCGTTGCTCAATTCCACGGCCTCAACGCGTGACGGATCTAAAATGCTTGTGCTCATACTCAATAATTTTGCAGGGCGCAGAAGATGAACGATCCCGCCTCAGATTGCAAGGAGCGCATCGTATTTTGGCCGCACCCGTTTTCCCTGCTTGCCTTCCGCCACCTCTTCGCGCCAATGCTAGAGAGTGTTCCAGGTCATCTTCAACAAGATCAGTGCGGCCGAGATGGCGGCTCTTCCGAAAGACCTTCAGCTCGACCTCCTGGCCGAGTTCCATTTCCTCCCCGAGGATCTCGACTCGCTGGACAAGGAGGGCTTCGGCCACGTGACGCGCGACGGGCGCACCCTCCACCGCTACCGGGCCAAAGACTACCGCATCTATTTTGAGCGCCACCCGGAGGGGCTTCTCATCCACCGCGTCCTCCACAAAAATACGATCCGCGACTTTCTCTTCCGCTCCAACCTTCCGCTGGATGACGAAGACGGCGGCCTTGCGGGGACGAAGGACTTCTGGAATCTTATCCACGAGGCGGAGGAATCCCGCCAGTGAGTGCCTTCCCTTCCGAAGAAGCCCGACTCGCGGCCTTCCCCGTCGCCAAAGAACGGATTTTTCTCGCCCATGCCGGCGTGACGATCCTTCCCCGGGCCACAGCGGATGCAATGATCTCCCACGTCGAGGCCAGCTGTGCGCAGCACCAGGAATTTGGTGATGTCCTCCGCGATGTCGCCAGCACGCGCGCCCTCTGCGCCTCCGCTATCGGCGCCCATGCCGATGAGATTGCCCTCCTCGGCCCCACCTCCCTCGGCCTCAGCCTTTTTGCCAACGGCCTCGACTGGAACCCGGGCGACGAACTCATCTGCTACGGGGACGACTACCCGTCGAATGTTTACCCCTGGACCGCTCTCGCCGCCCGCGGCGTCGTCGTGCGAAAACTGTCCCCTTCGGCTCCCGGCCAAATCACCCCGGACCTCGTCGCCGAAGCCCTCACCCCTCGCACCCGCCTCGTCGCCCTCGCCTCCTGCCACTTCCTCACCGGCTGGAGAATCGACGTCGATGCCATCGGCAAGCTTCTCCACGCGCACGGCGTCCTTTTTTCAGTGGATGCCATCCAGAGCATCGGCGCCGGTCCATTCAGCGTTGAGTATGTGGACTTCCTCAGCGCGGACGCCCACAAATGGATGCTCGGCCCGCTCGCCATCGGCATCGTCTATGTCGCCCGCCGGAACTTCGACCTCTGCCGCCCCACCCTCCTCGGCTCATGGAATGTCCGCTCGCCGGACTTCGTCGCGCAGGAGGACATCGTCTTCGAAGAGACCGCCCGCCGCTACGAGCCCGGCGTCCTCAACATCGCCGGCATGTATGGCATGAAGGCCTCGCTCGAACTCCTCAAAAACGTCGGCTTGGACAACGTCCGCCGCCACATCCTGGCCGCCAGGGACCACCTGCACGGCCGCCTCCGCGACGCCGGCTTCGAGTTTTTGTCGCCGGCGGAAGACGATCCGATGCGCAGCGGCATCCTCACTGCCAGAGACCCCGGCCGTCCCAGCGCCGAATGGTTTGCCGCCCTCGAGGCCGCCGGTATCGTGGCCTCGCTCCGCACCCTGCGGGACGGATCCCAGTGGCTCCGCTTCAGCCCCCATTTCTACAACACAACCGCCGAAATGAACCGCGTCGCCGAAGTCCTGTGCAGGTAAAGCAAGCCAGGCTGGACAGGAGCTGCCCTATGAAGCCGTCAATAAATGAAGGTGGCCATCAAGCAAGCCGCTCTATCACGTGTCGGCGTAGCGATCGTTTCGAGATGGACGGTTGGGACTGAGTTGGAAGCCGGACTCCTTGGACTCGCACCCCTGAGCAACCTGAAAATCCGGCGCCCCCTCCACCGGAAAAAGCTCCGCGAAAGAAGCAAGAGTTTACCGACGCGAGCATTCCTTATGTTTCTCGGGTAAGCTAGCCGGTGCCAGCGGCTTAAAAATGGTGCGCGATACAGGGTTCGAACCTGTGACCCCTGCCGTGTCAAGGCAGTGCTCTACCACTGAGCTAACCGCGCTTCCTTCTGTGGCGAAGAGTCACGCAAGATAATTTGGGCCAGGAATGGGGGCAAGCAAATTCGCGATAGCAAGTTATTGGCGGGTGCAGAGCTTTTCCTCCTCCGGCACGAACTTCATGGCGCTCCAGACGCCGGCTATCATCTCGTGCAGGACACCTCAGTCGTTTCTCGGCCTGTATCTGAAGGATCTTCAGCGACCGGGCAGGTGCGATACCGAAAGCAGGCCGACCCACCAACCAGCAGACGTCTTGCTGCGTTGCTGTAGAAGATTTCATCGAGGGTCCGTTTCGTGCGCACCGCACCCGAAACCTCCGCATCGTTCCGCAGCGCTCTCAGGCGGCGGCGGGCAAGGTCGAGGTCCTTCGGTTCGGCGAACGCCGGATTTGCTTTCCGCCCAGCTTGAAAAGTGCGTAGTATGTTGCCCCTCGATACCGATAGAGACATGACCCAACTTTTGCCCAACCCGATTTTTGCTTTTGTGCTTTTACGCGCATGGGAGCATTCTATCGGGTTACAAAATCGGGTTATAAGACCTATTTTCGTGGTGTTAGAAAACAGCGCACGTTGTTTTCATTCAGATAAATGGGGGTATAGCTCAACGGTCAGAGCAGGCGGCTCATAACTGCTTGGTTCACGGTTCGAATCCGTGTACCCCCAGCTTTTTCAGTTGTGGCCGTCTCGTCCCGCCGCAGGGATGGCTGCCCTTACGAACGTCCAAATGCATAGTTTGAGCGCTAGACCCGTCCCTTCCCCGTCCAACCTCTTTCATGGCAGTCCGGTGGCGGAGAAGATCCGGCGGTTCCGGGAGCTTTTCCGGGGCCGGGACGATGTGTATGCCCGGCGATTTGAAAACATCCGCACGAAGAAATCCGGCTATGCCCCGGCTTGTGGGAACGAATGGGTGAAAGGGATCTGCGAAAAACCCCGCATCCGCTGCTCGGACTGCCCGAACCCCTGCTGGCTGGGGGTCACGGACGAGGTCATCCGCTGGCACCTCGCTGGTCGGGATGCGATGGACCGGCCGTTCGTCATGGGCTTGTATCCCATGCTGCTCGACGAGAAGTGCTTTTTTGTTGCGGCGGACTTTGATGGCGAGGGATGGAGGGAAGACGTTGCTGCGTTTGCGAAGGCGGGTCGCGAGCGCGGAGTGCCGATGGCCATCGAACGATCCCGCTCGGGCGATGGCGGGCACGCGTGGATATTTTTCGAGGAGGCGGTTCCTTCCGCGCTAGCGCGCAAGCTGGGGGCGCACCTTCTCACGGAGAGCATGGAGGAGCGCCCGGAGATGGGGCTGAAGTCCTATGACCGGCTGTTTCCGAACCAGGACACCCTGCCGCGGGGCGGCTTTGGAAATCTCATCGCCCTCCCGCTGCAGAAGCGTGCGCGGGATGGCGAAAATTCCGTGTTTCTGGATGAATCGCTGGAGCCTCACGCCGACCAGTGGGCCTTTCTTGGAGGCCTTTCAAAATTGCGGGCTTGGGAGTTGGCCGAGATCGTCTCGAGGGCAGAGCGGAGGCACCGCGTGATCGGGGTGAGGGTTGCGCCGGAGGAGGATTTTGCGCTGACTCCTTGGCAGGCTCCTCCTTCGCGTCGAGTGAAAAACCAGCGAATCCCGGGCCCGCTTCCGGAATCGGTTGCGGTGGAGTTTTCCGACCAGCTCTATCTTCCAAGGGACCTGCTCCCGCCTGCGCTGCGCAACCGGGTCGTCCGGTTGGCGGCCTTTCAGAATCCGGAGTTCTACCGGGCGCAGGCCATGCGGCTTTCGACGCATGACAAGCCGCGCATCATCGCGTGCGCCGAGGATTACCCGGCACACATCGCCATTACCCGGGGCTGCCTGGACGACCTGGAGGCACTCTTTTCCGAACACGGGATCGATCTGGAACTTCGCGATCACCGGCAGTCCGGGACCCCTTTTGAAGTCGCGTTTCAAGGTGTGCTGCGCCCCGAGCAGTTGGCGGCGGCCGAGGCGATGCTCGCCCACGAAACTGGCGTGCTGGCGGCCACCACAGCCTTCGGAAAGACTGTTCTTGCGGCCTGGCTGGTCGCGCAGCGCGGAGTGAATACCCTGGTTTTGGTCCACCGCAAGCAACTCCTCGAGCAGTGGGTCGAAAGGCTTTCGCAGTTCCTTGGTGTTCCGGCGAAATCCATCGGGCGGCTGGGCGGCGGCCGGCGGCGTTTGGGTGGGACGCTGGATGTTGCGCTCATCCAGTCGCTTGTCCGCAAAGGAACCGTGGATGACTGCGTTGCGGAATACGGGCATCTTGTCGTCGATGAGTGCCATCACCTCTCTGCCAGAAGTTTCGAGCTGGTCGCGCGGCACGCAAGGTCCCGTTATGTCACCGGCCTCTCGGCGACGGTTGCGAGGAAAGACGGCCACCACCCGATCATCTTCATGCAATGCGGGCCGGTTCGCCATCGCGTCGATGCGCGCGCCCAGGCGGCGTCGCGACCCTTCGCGCACCGGGTGGTCGTCCGCCCTACCGGGTTCCGGAATTTCAGCGACCCGGAATCCGATCCTCGCCTCGCGTTTCAAGAACTCTGTGCGGGGATCATGCACGATGAGGAGCGCAACCGGATGATTGTCGAAGATGTGGCCACGAGCTATCGCGAGGGTCGGCATCCCGTCGTCCTGACCGAGCGGACAGAGCACCTTGAAATCCTGTCCGCCATGCTAAAAGACGCGGGGTTTCCCGTAGTGGCTCTGCGTGGGGGGATGGGAAAAACCGCTTGGAGGCTTGCGATGGAGGGAATGGAGGGCGAGGGCGAGCGTCCGGTGTTGCTGGCGACGGGACGGTTTCTTGGCGAGGGCTTTGACGACGCGAGGCTCGACACCCTGTTTCTGGCCATGCCCGTTTCGTGGCGGGGGACGATTGCCCAGTATGTCGGTCGCCTTCACCGCCTTCACCATGGGAAGTCCGAGGCCAGGGTCTTTGATTATGCCGACCTGAATGTTCCGATGCTTGGGCGGATGTTTGAGAAGCGGTGCGCAGGCTACGAGGCGGTTGGGTATTCGATTTTTCTTCCGGCCAGCGCGGTGCCGGGCTGGCCGGCGGATGTTCCGCTGCCTGCGGATCCGGTGTGGAAGCGCGATTATGCGGGGAGTATTCGCCGGCTGATTCGTGACGGTGTGGACGGCGAACTGGCGGGTCTTTTCGTCCATGCTGCACACCCCCAGGTTTCCGGGGCCACCGGGATTGCCCGTGCCCGCAGCGCATCCGAGGCTTTTCTTTTCCGGCGGCTCGAGTCCCTTTCGTCCACAGCCGGACGCTTCGAGTTGAATAAGGAGCTGCCCATTTCGTTCGACCAGCGGGGAACGATGGAAGTCGATTTTTTCTGTGCGGATTCGCAGCTCGTTATCGAGCTCGACGGTCCCCAGCACCTGGCCGATGAGGAGGCGTGGCGGAGGGATCGGCGCAAGGATGCCCTTCTCCAGCAGAATGGGTTTTTTGTCCTGCGCATCCTCGCGGCAGACGCCAGCCGCTTCCTTGACCGGGTGCTCGATGCCATATTGGAAGCCCTCGCTTCGCGACGCCCTTCGGATAAGGCGGACTGGAACCACTAATTTTCACTAAAAACCACTGATTCACAGTCTACTCAGCAATCGAGGGGATGGGGACGACGGGGTTGGTTTCGGCCGTGTAGTCCACGCCTTCAAGGCCGAAGCCGAAGAGACGGAGGAAGCTGGCCTGGTAGCCGGCGAAGTCGGCGAGCTCGGAGAGATTTTCCGTGCAGACCGTGGTCCAGCGTTCAGCGATGAGTTCCTGAACGGCCGGTGTCATTTCCCAATCGTCCACGCGGATGCGACCCGCCTCGTCGGGCTGCGGATTGAGGGGGTAGAGGCGCTCGCGGAACAGGCGGTCCATTTGCTCGATGCAGTCCTCATGCGTGCCAGCTTCCTTCATGATCTTGTAGAGAAGGGAGATGTAGAGGGGGACGACGGGAATCGCGGAGCTGGCCTGGGTGACGAGGGCCTTGTTCACGGAGACCCAGGCCTTGCCGCCGATGGGGGCCAGCTTGGCGTCGAGCGCTTTCTGTGCGCGCTCGAGGTCCTCTTTGGCTTTGCCGATCGTGCCGTTTTTGTAGATCGCCCAGGTGAGGGCCGGCCCGATGTAGGAGTAGGCGACTGTCTGGGTGCCGGGGGCAAGGACGCCAGCCGCGAGCAGCGCGTCGATCCACATCTCCCAGTCTTCCCCGCCCATGACCGCAATGGTCTGGGCAATGTCGTCGTCGTTCGCCGGTTCAATAGTAACCTCGTTGACCACGCCGTTGCCGGTGTTCAGATTTTTATTTGTGTAGGTTTCTCCGATCGGCTTGAGGCAGGACTTGAGCACCTCACCGGTCTTCGGGTGGGCCCGGCGAGGGGAGGCGAGGCTGTAGACCACACAATCCACCTGGCCCAGGTCGCTCTTAATGGCGGCGATGACATCCGCTTTGACTTCGTCTGAAAACGCGTCTCCGTTGAACGAGCGGGCATAGAGGCCGGCAGCTTTCGCCTCGGATTCAAAGGCAGCTGAGTTATACCATCCGGCGGTCGCCGTGCGGCCCTCTTCTGCGGCGCGTTCGAAGAACACCCCGATCGTGGCAGCCCCGGACCCGAAGGCTGCCGCAATGCGCGAAGCCAGCCCGTAGCCGGTGGAGGATCCAATCACGAGAACCTTTTTTGGGCCGTCCTGGACCGGCCCGCGGGATTTGACAACCGAGATCTGGTCGGCAACATGTTTCGCGCAACCCTCGGGGTGCGCCGTCGTGCAAATGAATCCGCGAATTTTTGGAGCAACAATCATATCGGGGTCAAGGGTGGCGGGTCGAACCGCCGCAGGCAACAATTTTTGACGGCCCCTTCTCGCAGTAGATCCGAGCGCTAGGGCGATTCTTTAATCATTTCTCGATTTTGGCGCGATTATTGCTTGCCGAACCCCGTCCCCAGTCGGAACTATGCCTGCATGGCGGGTATGGAACAGATGGCCGGGATGGCGTTGCAGCAGACGCTCTCGCCACAGATGCAGGCGAGCCTGAACATCCTTCAGGCCCCGCTGGCTGAGCTGCGGGAAATGGTGGACGCCGAGCTGCGGGAAAATCCGGTCCTCGAGGAGGTTGCCCCTTCCGAGCCTTCGACGGCCTCCGAGAAAACCTCCAGCGGCATGGAGGACGAGTGGAATGAATATTATGCCCAGCGCGCTGTCTCCGAGCCCTGGACGCGCGAAGCGGCGGAGCGGCGCCAGCACTTTTTTGATTCTCAGGTCAGCCCGCCCAGCCTGCTCAGCCACATGATGGCCCAGGTCGCCGCCTGGCCGGCCGGGGAGGCGCGGATTGCGGCGGAGATCATTGGCAATCTGGATGAGCAGGGATATTTCCGGACGGACGTGGAGGATGTGGCCTTCGCGGCCGGGACGACTCCTCTGGAAGCCGAGAGGGTTCTCGAGAAAGTCCAGGAGCTTGACCCGCCGGGCATCGCCGCGCGAAACCTTGCCGAGTGCCTCACCCTCCAGCTCCGCCGCCAGGGTCGGCAATATTCGACGGAGGTCCGCATCACCCGCCACCACCTTGAGGAACTCGGACGGAAAAAACTGTCGGAGATCGCCCGGGCGCTGGACGTGTCACTGGCCGATGTTCAGCGCGCGGCGGCGGCGATCGCCAGCCTGGACCCCCGGCCCGGCCTCGCCTTTTCCTTCGAGCCCGAACGGGTTGTCATACCGGAGATTGTGATCGAGCGCGAGGGGGAAGACTACGTGGTGCGCCTGAGCAACGACGGGCTCCCGGCCTTGAGGATTTCCGATTCCTACAAGGACATGCTCTCCGGCTCGGCGCGCGAGGTCCGGGACTACCTCCGCGACAAGATCAAAGGTGGGAATTTTTTTATCCGCAGCATCCAGCAGCGCCAGAACACTCTTCTGAATATCGGTCGGGAAATTGCCTCGCGCCAGAGGGAATTCCTCGAGCACGGCCCCTCGCACCTGCGCCCCATGACGATGAGCCAGGTGGCGGATGCGGTCGGCGTCCATGAGACGACAGTGAGCCGGGCGGCGTCCGGAAAATACATCGCCACCCCACAGGGGATCTTCGAAATCAAATACTTCTTCACGCACGGCTACACGAACAGCGACGGAGAGTCGGTCAGCAACGAAAGCGTGCGCCAGGCGATCGTCGCCCTGGTGAAAGACGAAAGCCACCACCGCCCACACAGCGATCAGGAAATTGTCCGCCTCCTCTCCGTCCAAGGCCTCGCCGTCGCCCGCCGCACGGTTGCCAAATACCGCGAACAACTCGGCATCCTCCCCAGCCATCTCAGAAAATCCTTCTGACAGTTATCCGCCGGCGGAGACCCGCAGGATTTCCACGCGGTCGCCGTCCTGGAGCCGGATCCCCTCCCACTCGCTGCGCAGGAGGGCCATTCCGTTGTGCTCGACCAAATGCAGGCTCGGAGTCAGGCCGAGCTCGGCGACCAGGCCCGCAACGGCCTCCGACTCCACCTGTTTTTCCGTCCCGTTGAGGTGTAGCGAGATCATGCGGCGCCCAGGATTCCGGCGTCCCAGTCTTTCCACACCGCCTCCAGGCCCATTCCTTCGAGGACGGATTGGATTTCCGGGACACTGCGGTCGTCGGAGATGGCGAATTGCTCGGTGGCCGGGCCCTCGCCGGTTCCGACAAGAGGCTTTCCGCGAACGGTAAGATGCACGGACTCAAGGCCCTGCCCGGTGTAGCCTCCGGGTTCGGTGTGGCTGCCGGCACTCATCATCGTGACCCCGAGCGGGGCGATGACATCGCGGAGAGCCGCCGGTTCACGGGTGCTCAGGACAATACCAACGGTCGGAAACGTCACGCGCAACGCACAGAGCAGCCGGATGAACTCGCGGTCCGGCAGCGGATGCGCCGGCCGGAATTCGCCCGCAGCCGGCCGCAGCCGGGGCAAGCTCACTGTGATCTGGGATTTCCAGCAGACGCGCTGGAGGTATTCGAGGTGGGCCGCCAGTGCCAGCGCCTCCTCCTTCCAGTGCCACAGCCCGAAGAGCGCCCCGATCCCGATCCGCCGGAACCCCGCCTCATGCCCCCGCTCCGGGCAGTCCAGCCGCCAGTCAAAATCCTTCTTCGGACCCTGCAAGTGCATCTGGGCGTAGGTCGGACGGTGGTAAGTCTCCTGATAGACCACAAGCCCCTCGGCGCCCGCAGCGACAAGGGGCGCATAACCGGCGGTCTCCATCGGAGCAACCTCGACCGAGAGCCCTGGGACGAAATCCCGAAGCCGACGAATGCAGACCTCAAGGTATTCGCCGGAGACAAATTTCGGATGCTCCCCCGCCACGAGGAGGATGTTCCGGAACCCCTCGCCCACAAGGTGCCGGGCCTCGGCGGCCACCTGCTCGGCCTCCAGGGTCACCCTCTGAATCGCGTTCTCCCGCGAAAACCCGCAATACGCACAGGAATTAATACACTCATTCGACAGGTAGAGCGGGGCGAACAAGCGCATCGTCCTCCCGAAGTGGGTGCGCGTCAGCGCCGCCGCCCGCCCGGCCAGGTCCCGCAGCCCGTCCCCGGCGGTTGGCTCGAGCAAACGCTCGAAGGATTTCAGCAACGGGGACTTCCGCTCGAGGGCGTTGTCGATTTCAGCGGAGAATGGCATGAGCACCAGTGTGGCACCAAATCCGAAAAACTCCAGACCCTGCGCATCAGATCACACCCCATGTCACTTTCGGCAGGACTGCCAGTCGGGAATTTGTTGCGTGAAGGGGTCACCAAAGTCGGGAGGATCGCTTCAATATTACCAGCCAGTCATGAAAAGAGCGCTCTCTGGAATGAACCGGCGGCCATTCGGGTCAGGCCTCCGCTGTTTCGTGATCGGCCTCGCGGCTGCCGGGTTGCAGCGGAAACACGAGGAGGAGAACGAGGCCAACGAGCAGAAAAACGCCCGCGCAGATGAAAGCATTGGGAATCCCAATGAGCTTGGCCAGCCAGCCATTGAACGCGCTTCCGATGCCCATGCTGCCCTGAAAAAAGACGAGGTAGAACGACATCGCCCGTCCGCGCAGGGCCTCGGGGGCGGAGAGTTGGACGGCGACATTGAACTGGACGAGAACGCCGACCCAGGCGATGCCGCCAAGGAAGAGGGCCGCAATCACGAGGAAGTAGATTCGGGAGAGGGCGAGCGTGAGAAAAACCCCGGACAGAACGAGGATGGCGGGGGCGACGATCCGGTCGGGATGGTGGCGGGCGCGAAGGCCGGGCACAAGGCCGGCGATGGAGATGGATCCGAGGCCGAAGGCGGTAAGGAGCAGTCCGTATCCGGCCGCGCCCGTGCCGAGGTGCTCGCGGGCAAGCAGAGGAAGCAAGGCCCAGACCGCACTCGCCGGAAAGGCAAAAGCTGAGACGCGAACCATCGGAGCGCGCAGGAGCGGTGAGCCGATGACGAACAGGAATCCTTCACGAAGGCTGGCCCAGACGGCCTTTCGGGGCCTTGGCCGGGCCGGGCGCTTCCAGCCGATGAGCACGAGGATCGTGCCGAGAAAGGAGACGCCATTGAGAAAAAAGACCGAGGCGGGACCGAGCGCGGCAACGAGCAGACCGCCCAGGGCGGGACCGACCGAGCGGGCCGAGTTGAAGCTGATGCTGTTGAGCGACACGGCAGCGGTCACCTGCTCCGTAGGCACCATTTCCTGGATCTGCGACTGCCACGCGGGGAGGTTCATGGCGTTAAAAAAACCGAGGCAAAAAGTGATCGCCAGGAGGAGGGCCGGCGTCATCAGCCCCGCGACCGTGCAGATCCCCATCGCCAGAGCGCAGGTCATCATACCCGACTGCGTGACGATCAGGAGGCGACGGCGTTCAAAGATGTCGGAAAGCACCCCACCCCAGATTCCCGCAAAGAAGGTGGGCAGGAAGATGCAGGCCGGAACCAGACCGACGAGGAGCGGGGATGTCGTCATCGAGGTCATGAGCCAGGCGGCCCCCACCCCCTGCATGAGGGTCCCGACATTCGAGGCAACGGTGGCGATCCACAGGTGCCGGAAGATCGGAATCTGGAGCGGGGAGACGAGAGTCCGGAAGTAGCTCACCAGAAGAAGCTGACGAGCAGGACCGCAAAGACAATGGCGCTGATTCCGGCGAAGAGCCGGTCCTTCTCCAGAAGGTAGCCAAGGCCGGCGAGGCCCACGCGGAGGAGCGGGTTGAGCAGGAGAAGAAAGATCCCGAACATGACCAGGCTGCGGCGGTGGCCCACTTCGTTCAGGGCAAAGATATGCCGGACCATCGCGACCGGAGACTCCAAAAACCGGGGTTCGCCTCGGAAGATGTGGTCCCCGGGAGATTGCCCAAGGTGGGCGGAAAGATACCAAACGAGGCCAGCCGCAATTATCGCGGCGGCGATAAGGGTGCCCGTGAGCATCACCTGGGCAAGGAGCGAGGTGAGGCGGTTCATGAGAGAGAGATCCCGAGGCCCTGTGCGATCATTTGGACGGCGATGATGGAGACGGCTACTAAAAAGATGACGCGAAGCAGTTTGACCGGAGCCACGGTGAGAAGCTTGGCTCCCGCAAAGGCACCGGCCAGCACACCGAGAGCGACCGGGGCAACAAGGGCGGGATCCAGGTAGCCTTTTTTCAGATAAATCCCGACGCTGGCCGCAGCGGTGACGCCAATCATGAAGTTGCTTGTGGCCGTCGTCACCTTGAATGGCAGGCGCATGATCTGGTCCATCGCGAGGACCTTGAACGCGCCGGACCCGATGCCGAGAAGGCCAGAGAGCACGCCGGCAACCCACATGACCGCGAATCCGGGCACGAGGCCGACGACCCCGTAGCGCACCGGACCGGACGGCCCGGGAAACTCCCCCGGCAGCCGCAACCTCGCAGCGAGCGGGTCGGAATCCTCCACCGTCACGAGGGCCTCGGATTTTTTTCGCAGCGAAAGGATCACTGTCACGAGAAGGGCGACACCGAAAATGATGGCGAGGACCGACTGGTCAAGGACCACGGCCAGCAAGGCCCCGCAGACGGCACCGATCGTGGTGGCGATGCAGAGGAACATGCCGATTTGCATATTGGAGATTCCATCGCGCAGGTAGGCGGCAGCGGCCCCGGACGAGGTGGCGATGACCGAGCAGAGGGCCGCTCCCATCGCATAGCGGATGTCGATGCCGAATCCGAGGACGAGGAGAGGGGTGACGATGATGCCTCCGCCAAGGCCGATGAGGGCCCCGAGAAGCCCGGCAAAAAATGAGGCGGCGGCCACGGCGAGATCGAAGAAGGGCTCCGTCATCAGATTAGCGCAGGGCTTTGCGGTGGATCCAGATGCTCTGGAGGATTCCCAGGCTGAAAATTGTGATCATGACAAACGAGCCACCGTAGCTGACGAGCGGCAGGGGAAGTCCGGTGATCGGCGTCACGGAGATTGTCATGCCGATGTTCATGAAGGTGTGCGTGAAGAGCAGCATGACGATGCCGACAGCAAGGAGCCGGCCCATGTCGTCCCCGGCCTCGGCGGCAATGTTCAGGATCACAAGGAAAAGGATGGCAAAGGCCCCGATGAGGGCGACGCCGCCAAGAAACCCGTGCTGCTCCCCCATCACGGAAAAGATGAAATCGTTGTGGACGATGGTTGAAGGCAGGAAGCCGAGCTCGTTCTGCGTATTGGGTGCCTTGAACCCCTTGCCATAGAACCCGCCCGAGCCGATGGCGATGAGGGATTGCGTGATGTTCCACCCGTCGCCCTGCGGATCGGCCTCGGGGTTCAGAAACGTGGTGATGCGGGAATACTGGTAGGGCTTGAGGCCGAAGTGCACCACGAGAGGAACCATGGCGAGGCCAACAAGGAGCATCGAGACCAGCCAGCGCTTCGGGATGCCCCCCACGAACATCATGCCAAGAATGACGGGAACCCAGACGATACAGGACCCCAGGTCCGGCTGGATGAGAATCAGAATCCAGGGCGGGCCGACGATGGCTCCGCAGCAGAGGATGCGAAGGAAGGGCATCATTCCCCGCGACTGTTGAAGAAAAAATGCGAGGGTCAGGATGGCGGCAATGATCGCAAGCTGGGATGGCTGGAAGCTCATCGGACCAAGGTCGATCCAGCTTCGCGCTCCGTAGCGCTTCTCACCGAAGATCATGACCGCAACCAACCCCAGCATGCCCAGGACGTAGAGTGGTATCGCCCCGAAGCGCACCCAGCGGTAGTCCACAAGCGAAACCACAAAAAAGAGGGGCAGGGAGATCAGGATCCAAACGATCTGCAGGTTCCAGAAGTTCTGCTCCCGCATCCAGGTCGCGCTGTAAATCGCATAAACGCCGTAGGCCAGCAGCGCCATCATCAGCGCGAAGAGCAGCCAGTTCATGCGCAGGAAATTTCGGAGAATGGGATGCATCAGGCGAGTTGCGGCACGGCCGCGAGAAGAGATTTGGTGTAGTCGTCCTGAGGGTCGGCGTAGATGGCTTCGGCGGAGGCGGACTCGACAATTTTCCCGCGGTGCATGACGAGCACATGATCACTGATGTGCTCGACCACCGCGAGGTCGTGGGCGATGAAGAGGTAGGCGATGCCGAGCTGCTCCTGGAGGTCCTGCAGAAGGTTCACAATCTGCGCCTGCACGCTGACGTCCAGCGCACTGACCGGCTCGTCGCAGACGATGAAGCGCGGCTCAACGGCGAGCGCGCGGGCGATCCCGATCCGCTGCCGCTGACCACCGCTGAACTCGTGGGGGTAGCGGGTCATCATTTCCGGCTTGAGCCCGACGAGGCGAAGAAGCTCAGCCACGCGCTCGCGGCGGTCGTTGCGTGACATTTTTTTGAAATGGATCTCCAGCGACTCCGCCACGATTTCCTGGATCGTAAACCGGGGGTTGAGCGAGCCGAAGGGATCCTGAAAAATCATCTGCATCTCTCGGCGCAGCGGGCGGAACTCGCGCTCGCCCATCGGAAGAATCTCGCGGCCCTCGTAGGCGACGCGGCCCGACGTCGCCGGGATGAGCTTCAAAATCGTGCGGCCAACGGTCGTCTTCCCGCTCCCGCTCTCTCCGACCAACCCCACCGTCTGCCCGGCTTCCACCGAAAAACTCACCCCGTCCACGGCACGGATATCCCCGGTCTTGCGGCGGAAGACCCCGCCATGCACCGGAAACCAGGTGTTGAGATCGTTGACCTCGAGAAGCGACATGCCAAAACCACTAACCGACCAGAGAAAACTTGTCACCCGTCAATCTCACCTCCCCCAGCCCCACAGGAAAGCCGAAGAACAGGATTGTCGCTCTATGCATCCGGTTGATAGGGTGCAGGCATCAGGGTGCCCTCAGACCAGTCCAGTGAGAATGGTTTTTCTGATTCCTCAGATTTACCAAAGGCGGCAGCTTGCCCGGAACACTTTCCGTATGAGCTGCGGATCTGTGCGGGGTCGAAGGCGCGGTATTGGCGGGACGTCTGGGAGTATCGGGAGCTCCTCTTCACGCTGGCGGGGCGGGATATCTCAGTTCGCTACAAGCAGACCGTGCTGGGGGTGCTCTGGGCGGTGTTGCAGCCGCTGACGGCTGTGATTTTGATGACCTTTGTTTTTGGGAGGCTGGCGGGGTTGAAGCCAGACCACGGGACGTCGTATGCGGCGATGGTGTTGGCGGGGATGCTGCCGTGGCAGCTCTTTTCGAATGTGCTGTCGAGTTGCGGGCAGAGCATGGTGAGCAACGCGAATCTGATCTCGAAAGTCTATTTTCCGAGGGTGGTTGTTCCGCTGGCGGCGCTGTCGGTGGCGCTGGTCGATTTCGGAGTGATGGCGGTGTTGTTTGTGCCGATTTTGCTGTGGCAGGGGGCGTCATTCGGGGCCTCGTGGCTGTTGCTGCCGTTACTCACGGCACTAGCCGGGCTGGCGGCGCTCGGGCCGGCGCTGTTGATCACCGCGCTCAACGTGAAGTATCGGGACTTCCGGTTTCTTGTGCCGTTTATGATCCAGATGGGCATGTATATTTCGCCCGTGGCCTACAGCAGTTCGTTGGTCCGTGACAAGCTGGGCCCGGGAGCCGCCCACCTCTACGCCCTTAACCCGCTTGTTCCGGTGATCGACGGATTCCGCTGGGCACTCGGAGCAGGAAACCCTCCGCCCTGGAGCGAAGTCGCCGTCTCTTGCACCGTGGTGGCCGTGCTGCTGGCCATCGGCCTGACGTATTTCCGGAAAGTCGAGCGACAGTTTGCGGACGTAGTTTGAGGTGGCGGAAGAGAAGCTTGGGCAAAAACTCCGGCATTGCACCATGCATATAAATCGATATTTTTGGTGTATGAGAACCAATATTGAGCTCGATGAAAAGCTTGTGAAACGCGGGATGGAAATTTCGGGTATCCGCACGAAGAAGGACCTTGTGAACGCGGCCCTTGAGGAATTTATTCGCCGGGCAGACCAGAAGGCCATCCTTGAACTCCGGGGAAAGATCCCCTGGAAAGGCAACTTGGCCAACTTGCGGGCAGCCCGTTGCTGATGGTCCTCGTGGACACCAGCGTCTGGGTTGACTTCTTTAATGGGGCTGCCGCACCCGAAGTTGAACGTTTGGCCGCTTTACTCGAAGAGCAGGAGACGGTTGCCTACACGGGTCTGATTCTTCAAGAAATCTTGCAAGGCGTGGCGGGAGACCGGGCTGCCGCTGCCATCGATCGGCATTTCGCCCCCTTCGTGGAAATTTTTCCGCAACGAACAACCCATCTCCTCGCGGCAAAGCTCTACCGGGATTGCCGTCGGAGCGGCTTCACGATCCGGAGTTCCATTGATTGCCTCCTGGCGGCTTGCGCGATCGAGACTGGCTGCTGCATCCACCACAAAGATCGCGACTTTGTCTTTTTGGCACGCGTATCGCCATTGAAATTGCTCATGCCATCTCTTTGAAATAAATGGACTCAGAACATCGGCAAGATGCCGATGCCACGTGGCATGGGCTTCCAGCCTATGATCCAAACAAATCCACGAGATGGTATCACATAGTGCAGTCGCCCCCTTTAAACCTTCCCTACCCATAATCCTTGAAATCCATCACACCCGAAGAACTCGATCCTGCCGCCGTCCTCATCCTCGACGTGCGGAGCCCCGAAGAATACGTCCGCGCCCACATCCCCGGTTCGGTCCTCCATCCGCTCGAAGAGCTTGACGGTGCCGCCTTGCGCGCCATTGCGAACGACGAGAGGCCGATGGTCCTTGTCTGCGAACGCGGGGCCCGCGCGGAGGAAGGAGTGGCCCGACTGCACGAAGCTGGCCTCGGGGAGGCCCGGGTGCTGGAAGGTGGGCTCGAGGCTTGGGAGCGCGCCGGACGTCCGGTCCGCCGATCCGGTGCACGATTGTCGCTCGAGCGCCAGATCCGCATCGCAGCCGGTGTGCTCGTTGTCATCGGGTTTGCCCTGGCGGCCTCGGTGAACCCCGCCTGGCTGGCCCTCCCGGTCTTTGTCGGCTGCGGACTGATCTTTGCGGGAGTGACCGGCTTCTGCGGCATGGGAGTCATCCTCTCCAGCATGCCTTGGAACCGCCCGGACGCAAGCGTGGCCTGCGGCCAAGCAGGCCGGTGCGGGTAATTACACCGTTAACGTTTAGGGATCCTCCCGCCTTGAAGCGAAGTCGCCGACTCGTGTGGTATGTTCGGTCGCTCTGCTCTCAATCGGAACTGCGTATTTCCGGAAAAACCAGAGGCAGTTTGCAAAACGCGGGTTGAGAAACATATTCCGATGGGCTTGATAACAACCAGCGAACGCATGGAACCTCTTAAGAGCGGGTCCGGGGTGTTTTGGGAACACGTTCTACGCTATCATTTTGCCTGCCAGTTTGCCAGTGGGAAAAAGGTCATCGATATCGCGTGCGGCGAGGGGTATGGGACGAATGCCCTCAGGCGGGTCGCCTGTTCCTGCATCGGCGTGGACCAGGATGCTCAAACCGTAGCCCATGCTCGAGAGAAATACGGAGATGGCTTTTTTGTTGGGAAGGCGGAGGAAATCCCGCACGAAACAGCCTCTGTCGACCTCGTGGTTTCCTTCGAAACCATTGAGCACATTGCCTCTCCCGAACGCTTTGTCGCCGAAATCGACCGTGTGTTGAAGCCCGGTGGAGAAGTCATCATCTCGACCCCCAACAAGACGATCTACAACTTTGCTTCCGCTAGGAATCCATTCCACTGCTCGGAGATGGAAAAGGAGGCATTCGTGGAATTATTGGCTCATCATTTTGAGGTTTTTCAAATCTGTGGTCAGACGTTTCGCCATCATTTTGACCGCCTCCAGCACCTGCTCATGCCTCTGTCGAACACGCTTGCCCGGTTTGTGCGCATGGCTTTTGAACGGACTCACATGGCTGCCATGTCTCCTCTGCATGTGCGAGACAGTCTGGAGAAGAGAATTGACGCACTCAGAAAGATTCCGCAAACGCCGTGCAGGCTCTTCCAATCACACCCCCTCGCCGTGCGGCAAGAAGTCAACTGGAAAAGAAACCCGGGCGCTTACGTCATAGTCCGGGCTAGAAAATGCTAGGGGCGCGACACCAAAGAAATTCCTTTACCCCCCTTGGCAAGTTTCTTCCTTTGAATCCTTGCTCTCCTGTGCATGAGGCCAAAGCTTTGCCGGCCGTCTGGCTGAAAGAAGCATGCTCATCCAAAGGAAAGGCAATCGGCCGAGGCCTCTGAACTCGGGGGCTTCGAAGCCGGATTCGAGGAGGAGAGCGGACAGGGTCTTTCGGCTCCAGAGCTTGATGTGGCCGCCATCCCAAAGCGGATTAGCGTGCGCGTCCCAGTGTCCCGCCAGAGAAATGGCGAGGTTTTTCAGATATCCGTGGTAGGGCGTCGAAAGGATTAGGAGACCACCGGGGCGGAGCAGTTGGAAGCAGGCTTTAGTAAACGTCCTTGGCGCGTAAACGTGTTCAATGACTTCGGTCGAAACCACCAGGTCGAAAGAGGCCTGGCCCAGAACGTCCGGAAGGAGCTCATCGACAAACCCCGCATGAAATTTGCCCTTTGGATAAGCTGCCCGCGCGACTGCTATTCCGGATTCGCTCGGATCGATGCCGGTGACGTCGTAGCCCTCGGCGAGGAGATTCGCGCAGAGGGCACCATTCCCGCAACCGACGTCCAGCACGCGGGACCCGGCGGGGAGGTTTTTTGCAAAATCCAGAATGGCTGGAACCAGATGCCGGTGCATGTGACATGCGGCTGGGTCGCGAAAGCCGTAATCGATGTATTCTTGCATGGGGAATCTGCCCTGGCGGAGGAAATAAGATGACGTGATCCTTTTGCTGCCAGCAAGGGAAATCACGAAGACTCAGGAAAGCTGAACAATGAGCCAACCCATGATCGAGGTGAAAAGCCTCTCGAAGCGCTACCGGCTGGGGGCGTTTCGTGGCGGTCAATTTCTGACGTTCCGCGACCGACTGGCGGGGATGTTTCGAAAGCGGAGACCGGAAAGCGGAGACCGGAAAGACGAGTTTTGGGCGCTGAAGGAGGTTTCGTTTGATCTGGAGCGGGGGGAGGCGATGGGGATCATTGGCGCCAACGGGGCAGGAAAAAGCACGTTGCTGAAGCTGCTGAGCCGGATCACCGAGCCGACGAATGGAGAGATTGTGCTGCGGGGCCGCGTGGCCAGCCTCCTCGAAGTCGGCACGGGGTTCCATCCGGAGCTCACCGGGCGGGAAAACATTTATTTAAACGGGGTTGTTCTTGGGATGCGGCGCTCGGAGATTGCGAAGAAGTTTGATGCGATCGTTGCCTTTTCTGGTGTTGAGAAGTTTTTGGACACGCCGGTGAAGCGGTATTCCAGCGGGATGTATGTGCGTCTGGCCTTTGCTGTTGCGTCGCATTTGGAGCCGGAGATCCTTGTGGTGGACGAGGTGCTGGCCGTTGGCGACGCGGCCTTTCAGGAGAAATGTCTTGGAAAGATGGGCGAGATGGCTGGTTCGGGGAGAACCATTCTTTTTGTGAGCCACAACATGGCGGCGGTGGAGAGCCTGACCCGCCGCTCGGTCGTGCTCGACCACGGGCGGCTGGCGTATTCGGGGCCAACGGCGGAAGCTGTTGCGCACTACCTCCAACCCAAAGGCGGGGGGACGGCACTGGGGGTCGACCTTCGCGATGCTGCGAGACCAACATGGCTTGCGGTTCCAAAGCTGCGCTTTACGGACGCCTGTCTGCCGGAGTTGGATGCCGGAAGGGTGCGCGGTTCGATTCGCCTGCGGGTGGGCATCGAGGCCAAGGAGGGGTTTGTCCCATTCAACCTTGTTGTCAAAGTCAACACGCGGGATGGCCAGCCGCTGGGCACGGCATTTCTCTCGTCGGACGCTCCGGTGGGTGGGCAAGCGCCGATGAGTTTTGAGGCCGTGATCCAGAACCCCGGACTGGCACCCGGGCACTACAATCTGAGCCTCATCCTGATGACTGCGGGGAGGAATCCTGCCGATGCCGTTCTGCATGTGCTGCCCTTTGAGATCGTCGGAGAGCAGGTGATCGGAGAGTGGGCCTGGCGCTCCGATTGGGGGCACGTCCATCTCCAAGGCGGAGCGCTCAAGCCCTTGACTGCGGGATGAGTGAGGGCAGCCACCTTTTGAAATCCGGAGCGCCGTTTGTTTGGTGCATGCTCCACGGGCGGCTGGGAAACAACCTTTTCCAGTATGCTGCGGCCTCCACGTTGGCTCCCCGGGGAAAAATCCTGCTGGATTATTCGAAGACCGGGATTGCGCTGACCCGTCGAAAGATCGCGGAAGAGGATTTTCATCGGCTCCGACTGCCGGGCCTCGTCGTTCCCCCGCTGCTCAACCGGATCGTCCACCGCGTTACGGGCAGGCACCTCTACCAGTGCGGGATTCTGCCCCGGATCGGGGATGCGGAATGGGTGGAGTCGAATACGCACCAGAGGAAGCCGGTGATGCTGGAGGGGTATTTTCAGCAAGCATCCACGGCGGAGCAAGCGCCCGAGGGTTTTCGGAACGACCTTCTCAAGCGACTGGGAAAAGTTGCGGGACGTAGCACAATCAAGCCGGAGAAGGGAACGGTTGCGGTCCATGTGCGGCGGGGCGACTACCTGCCCCACGACTCGCGGGTGGTGTGCGGGCGGGAGTATTTCCGCGAGGCGATGCAGCGCCTGCGGGCGCTGGGTGCTCCCTTTCGGTTTCTGGTTTTTTCCGACGATCCCGCATGGTGTATGGAGCATCTCTCCGGGCCCGACGTGGAATTTGCTCCACCGGAATTGGAGAAGGATGCGATCGCGGCCCTGCACGGGATGGCGCTCTGCGACCATCAGATTATTTCCAACAGCACGTTTTCTTGGTGGGCCGGTTGGCTGAACCCCAACCCGGACAAAATGGTGGTGGGTCCGGACCGCTGGGATGTGAGCGGAACCGACAGCATCGACTCCAAGCGATTTCCCGCCTACCATACGCTCGCTGAATTGGCCGACAGACTCCCATGAGTAACTCGTTGAAATCCCTGCTGCTAAACTCCCCGCTGGGGCGGGTGCTTGATCCATTGATTCAAAGGCGGAGAGACCGCATGGCGCGCGAGCGGTTCTGGAGCCTCAGCGAAGCCGACCGCCTGCGCGCCGGATTTTACTCCAACTTCCTACAGGCAGGCGACCTGGTTTTTGATATCGGGGCGAACGTTGGCGAGCGATCGAAAGCGTTTCTCATGGCGGGCGCGAAGGTTGTCGCTGTTGAGCCCCAAGAGCTTTGCGCGGAGGCGCTGCGGGTCCATTTTTGTAAACGCGGAGACTTTCACCTTGTTCAATGTGCGCTGGGGGCTGCGGCTGGCGAGGCTGAGATGCGGATCGCCTCCTCCTCGACGATGTCCTCGTTATCTCAGGATTGGATCCAAACAGTCACCGAATCCCACCGTATGGGCGAAACCAAATGGGATCGAACGGTTCGTGTTCCGGTGCGAACATTGGACTCTCTCATGGCGGAGTTCGGTGTTCCAAAGTTTGCAAAGGTGGACGTGGAGGGATACGAGAACGAAGTTTTGAAGGGTCTGAGCCGGCCAATTCCTGCCATGTCGCTGGAATTCACGCCCGAGTATTTTCGGGCGACCGAGGAATGCATCCAGCGTCTGAAAGACCTCGGCGCGCCACGCTTTCAGATCAGCCTGGGGGAGTCGATGGAATATCAACTTCCCGATTGGGTCGAAGGCGACCGGATCCTCGACGAGCTCAAGCGGGTTCCGTCCGACGAATTTGGTGACCTTTACGTGCGCTTTGAAGACGGCAGATGACCCAAGCGAGGGCTTCCGCTCCGCCGTCTGTCAAGCTCGCAAGGCGGCAATCGATGGGTCGCCGGGAGTTCGGCTTTGGTTCAAAGAAGACAGCGAAATCTGCGCCAAGGGATGGGCGGTTTTTGGATGTTGCGATGCGGGCTACGTCCCCCGCCTGCTTGTGGCCTTGCTGTCGGTCCGGAAACAACATCCGGAAATTGATGCGTTCCTTTTCTGCGCCGATGCGGATCCAGACCATGCGCGGACCGCCCAACGGCATGGGATCAGGGTGGTGGACTATGACCCATCCGTGGAATTTTCCAGCCTGCAGGACAACGGGAGTGGGAGCTGGCCGCGAGAGTGCTTCGGGCATTTGGTGGCATGGCGACTTCTTTTGGCCAAAGGTTACCGAAGGAGCTTCTCGATCGATGGCGATGTCCTCTGCTGCCGGGCGATGCCGTTGGACGAAATCGAGAGCGACCCGAGCGCCATCGCCTGCGTCTGTAACGGTTCTGTTGGAAAGCACATACGGGTGGCGGAATCCTCCGGGGAAGCCCTCGAGGCGCTGAGCCAAAAGTGGATTTCGCACTGGGGGCGCTCTTCGAACACGGGCATTGTTTTCTGGAACCACCTCCCACTCGAAGAGCAGGGCTTTGCGGAGAGGATGATCCGGCTAACCGGATGGATGGGGGGCGGACTTTGGATTCCAAGTGACCAGCACCTTCTGGCGCTGGCGCTGGCGGTGGAGCCCGTGAGCGTGCGCTGGCTGGATTCGCGCTGGAATTTCACACGCGGGGAGGAGACCGGGCGGGGACGGCTTGCCATTGGACCGCCTCGCTTTCTTCCTGACAGCCGGGTGCGGAACCTTTGTGAGATCTTCCTCCTCCACTTTTTCAAGCCTTGGGAGTTGCTTGGCGCAGGCGATATGAGAGCCGGAACGGCCGAATCCCAAGCGCTTCTGCGGCATGCTGTCGCCCTTTGGATCAGCCTCGCGGAAGAGGCATTTGGAGAGGGGTGGGCCATCCCGCTGAGGTGCCCAAAGGTTGCGCCAGATCCGGCGAGTCGAACAACGAAGCCCCCACGCACTGCCTGGTGGGTTGCTCGGGTAGTGTATCCTATTGTTACCATTGTCTGCCAAGCCGAGCGGGAGTGGCGAAGGATCGTGGATTTTTTGAAGCGGCGTCCAGTAAGGGATCTGTCCCCATGTGTGCTTGCTCTTTTTCTGCCGTTCCTGCGGCCCTGGCCGATGATCCAGCGGGCCGCCACCAGGAAAACCGTGGGCGGAAAGGCGCAGAACGGGCGATGAAAAATGCGAAGCAAAACCGGAAGACTGGTGGCCTCGTTGGAGAGGTTTGTCGCCGCTTGTTTCGCCGGCTGACCGCGCGTTATAGCGACCCGCTTTGGTGGCTAAGCCGTGTTTGCGGGGAAGAGGCCAGCGTGGTTCAGATCGGCTCCAACGATGGGGGCCAGGAGGATCCTGTGAGCCTTCTTCTTGTGAGGCATCCCGGTTGGCAGGCGGTCCTCGTCGAGCCGGTGCCCTACCTGTTTGAGCGATTAAGAAAACGCTATGAAGGGCGACCCGGATGCCGGCTGCTCAATGTCGCGGTAAACGACGGGAGCGAGGCCGATTTTTTTTGGGTGGGCCCACAGGCGAGGCAGACGCACCCCGATTTTCCCGAGTGGGTCGAGCAACTCGGCTCCTTCAACCGCTCTCATATTCTCTCGCATCTGGACGGATCACTGGAGCCATATATTGAGAGCGTCAGGATCCGCGGGGTGCGACTCATGGAGTTGTTTGAGCAGTGCGGACTGCGTGAAATCGATCTGCTGCATACGGACTGCGAGGGCTGCGACTGGGATGCTGTTTCGCAGCTCGACTTTGAAGCCGTGCTTCCGAGAGCCATCCTTTTCGAACACAAGCACCTTGCTGCATGTGACCGGGAGGCGGCTTGCGCATTCCTTCGGCCACACTACCGGCTTTTTGATCTGGGGTCCGACCTGCTCGGGATCGAAGCGCAGATCTGGAGCAAAGTTTTCAGCCGCTCGCAGCTGTGGGAGCCCCTTTTTTGGATGCGGTTGCTCCCCCTGCCATTTCGAAAAAAAGTCTTAGCCCACTGCGCGCCCGGAGCGCCGCTGTAAACAGATATGATCTCGGTCGTCATTCCCGCCTACCAGCCGCTGCCGCATGAGCTCCCGCAGGTGTTAGACGCGTTGCGCGGACAGACAGCCGGCGTGCTTCTCTGCCAACATCGGACCGAGTAAATGATCCGAGACGCAACCCAGCATTGCATACGGAGACTCACAACCCGAATCGTCAGGTGGTGGGAACTGAACCGTTACTACCCGATCCGAAGCAGGTGGGCTGGCCTGCCACTAGTCAGATCGCAGACCCAAGACTCTCCCAGTCTGCTTGTCCTCTCCACACCACGGATGAGGTCTGAAGCGGCTTGGTCGGCATGGAGTTGGACGCGTTACCTCGGAAATTCTTTCAAAGTCTTGATCGCCGTAAGTGGGGAAGGGGCAAATCGCTTCGATGCGATCAGCAAGATCCTTCCGGATGCCAGAATGTCCGAGGCTTCGCTCCTTACCGGAGCAGCTCTCCGTCGTTATGAAACCCTCAAGTCTATCACGCAGTCACATCCTCTTGGTCAAAAGCTGTCGCTCATCCTTGCCATGCAAAACGAAGGGGACCTTTTGTATGCCGATGCAGACGTTCTTGCGCTCAATCGTCCGCTCGCACTCATCGACCGGATCAACCGTCGCATCCCCAGCTTCAATCAGGAATCTCAGCCAGCAGCCTACGACTGGGAGGTTGTCGAAGCGGGCAGAAAGCTCGGGTTGATTCCCTCTGAGCGCCTCAACAGCGGGCTGCTATATATCCCCCGCAATTCGTTCGATCCTGCTCTTGCTGAGCGCCTCCTGGAAGGTCGGCCTGTGGGGGCAAAGAGCTGGTTCACGGAGCAAACGGTGATCGCCTTTCTAATGAAGGCGGCGGACGCGCAGCCATTGCCTGCGGAGCAGTATGTGGTGAGCAACTCCAGGATGTTTTGGTGGCAAAAAGATATTGATTACTCCGTCATTCACGCCAGGCATTTCACGGGAACCACACGGCACCTCCTTTACATGAAGGGTTACCCTCTCGTTCTACAAACCTTAGCGCGCGGTTTATAATAAAAGTCTCTTCTGCAATAGCCTTATGTGAAAAGGAAAAGGCGATGGCTTGGTTGATTTTCTCTGCATTCATCACCTCAGGGGGATACAAATCTTTGGCTTAGTTTTAACGTTTGGGAAAAATGCAAACACCAGCACGTTGACACATAAGCGTAAACTCCAAATAAATCATCGATGATCTCAGTCGTCATTCCCGCCTATCAGCCGCTGCCGCATGAGCTCCCGCAGGTGTTAGACGCGTTGCGGGGGCAGACAGCCTGCGGGTTGATCTCGGAGATACTGCTCGTCGATAACAATTCCCCCGGCGACAGCTATGCGGGGTTGGATTTTTCGGGACTTTTGGGGTTTCGATTTCTGGTGGAAAAAACTCCGGGGCTGACGCCAAACCGCCTGCGCGGATTCCGTGAGGTCAACCCCGCGTCGAAATGGGTTGTTCTGGTGGACCAGGATAACGTGCTGGCCCCAGACTATATCGAGGCGGCCATGCGGGAGGTTGAGACGCACCCGTTTCTTGGGGCGCTGGGTGGACGGATTGTTCCGGAATACGAGAGCAAGGCTCCAGCATTTGCGGAGCGGGCAGCAAGCATCCTTTCGCTGCGGGACGTGAAAACGCCGAGCTGGAGCAATGACCCCGCGCATGACGCCTCGACGCCATGGGGAGCGGGAATGGTGATCCGGAAGGAGGTTGTCGAGGCCTACGATAACAAGGTGCAAACCGACACGCGCCGTGCGTTCCTTGACCACCGGGGCCAGGATTTGCTTTACGGAGCGGACAACGACATCGCCTGCACCGCCTGTGAGTTGGGCTTGGGAAAAGGGGTGTTCCCTGGAATTTGGCTCACCCACCTGATTCCGGATTCCCGCTGCACGTGGGATTATTTTTCCCGTAGTGTCGAGGGGAGGATACTTTCGGGGTTTGTGAAGGATTTTTTGGAAACAGGACGCAGGCCGGGGCGGCCAAGCGTGCGTGAGACCCTCAGTTTGCTCCGCTGCATGTTGACTCCCGACCCTTTTGTGAGGCTCTCCGCCCTGGCGCGGCGGCGTGGACGCTGCAGAGCAGCCAAGCTTCTTTCCGGGGGCGACAATCTGGACATCTACTCACAGAATTCACCGACTGCCCGTGGCGTCCGCCGTGCCGAACGCCCATGATGAACATCGCAGCCGCCACTGACACAGCCTACCTTCAGCACTGCGCGGTCATGCTGGCGTCGCTCATCAGCCACACTCCGCCTGAAAAATTTCATTTTTTCCTCCTCGCTGATGTCGATTCTGGAGCCGCACTGGGCAAGTTCCAACGTTTCTGCGCAAGGAAGGACGTGCGGCTGACCGTGCTGGACGTAAGGGACAGGTTTCCCGAGGTGAATCAGCTGAAAACCATTGGGCACCTCACGCGCACGGTGTGGTATCGTCTTTGCATCCCCGCATTGGTTCCGGATCAGGACAAGTTGCTATACCTGGATGCGGACACGATTTTTCTGAAACAGGTCGAGGGGTTGTATGAGACCGACATTTCTCAGCATGCGGCGGCGGCTGTGCCGGATTCGATGGGGAGGGAATGTTATGAGCAGCTTGGGTTGGACAGGGAGACGGACTACTTCAACTCGGGGGTTCTTTTGATGAACCTCGATTATTTTCGCAGGCACCACATCGCCGAGAAGTGCATCACCTTTGCGAAGGCGCATCCTGAGCTCCTGAGGTTTGCAGATCAGTGCGCACTGAACCATGTTCTGAAGGGAGCTGTCCTTCCGTTGGATTACACCTGGAACTATCATCCGCAGTGGAAGGAGAATCCCATTTTTGAAGCACAGTGGAGGGGTGGCGGGCAAGAGTCGGCGAAGCCGGGCCTGGTGCACTTCGTCGGAAGCTTCAAGCCATGGTTCTACCTGGCCCAGCTCGAATTCGGGAATGAATACTGGCGCCATCTGGCCTCCACAGAGTTCGCCGACTACATTCCGCCCGACCGAACGCTGGTAAACCGCATCAAAAAGTCCATGAAGCGCGTTCTGCCAAAAGCGCTTCGCGAAGCCGTCCGCGGAGCATCATGAACGGCAAAACTTCATCGCTGGCATCCGGCTCCCCCGGAGCAGGGCGAGTCGGTCGCCCTGATTCCGTCAGCGTCATCATACCGGTCTTCAATCGGCCGGCACAGCTTGTTGCGGCGGTTGAGAGCGTTCTGGGGCAGACATTGCCGGCGGCGGAAATCCTGATAGTTGATGACGGGTCAACCGATGAAACACCGGCCGTTGCCGGCCAGTTGAGCAGCCGCCATCCCGGGCTGGTCCGGATCATTTCGCAGGCAAACGCCGGTGTGGGAGTCGCACGCGAGGCCGGGCGGCTTGCTGCGAGCGGGGCATTTATTCAATATCTCGACAGCGACGACCTTTTGGAACCCACGAAGTTTGAGTGCCAGGTTGCGGGGCTGCTTGCGCATCCGCAGTGCGTCGCTTCTTATGGTCCCACCGCTTATCGAGAATTGGACAACAGCGAAACGTATCCAATGCGGCGTACTGGTCAGATTCTTGAAAAGATTTTCCCTTCGATGTTGGCCGAGCGGTGGTGGCCGACCTTGACGCCGCTGTTCCGGAGGGAGGCGCTGGACCGGGTTGGGCCGTGGCTGCCGCTCAAGGTCAACGAGGACTGGGAGTATGATTGTCGCGTGGCGGCCCTCGATCTCCCGCTGCATTGGGTGCCTTGCCGGGTGGCCACCGTCCGGGGCCATGGAGAGCAACGACTGAGTCGGCATCCGCGCCTCGACCCCGACCGTCTCCGGGATCAGGCGATAGCTGCGGAGAGCATGTTTGCCTCGGCCCGTGCAGCCAAGCTTTCGGAGGACGGTGCCGAGTTTCAGCACTTCGCCCACCGGTTGTTCCTGCTGAGCCGAACCTGTGCGGCAGCCGGGCTTGCCGGGGAGGCGGAGAGGCTTCACAGGCTTTCCGGCGGTGTCCTGAAGGGGGAGGAAACATTGAGGAGACACCGACTGTTTGGAAAATTAGCGAGGGTGTTCACCTGGCGGGTGGCTGGATTTGCAGCCTTGGCGGCCGAGCGGTTCCATGATCCCCGGCCTGGAGTGTGAGGCGGTCCAGCACTTTGCCCCCAAGCGCGCCTGACGGGGACTCAAATCTTTCGAAAGAGGTGCCCGAATCAACCGGCAGAACAATAAATGAAAAACTTACTTAAAAAATGGATCCCTGATTGCCTGCGACCGGTCTCCGTCCAGACGTTTTCGGAATATGCAGCAGAGCAGGAGCGAAAGGTGTTTTGTTTGCGGTCCGCTGTTTACTCCCTTGCGGGGCAACCGATCGACAGCACCACACCATTGAAGCCGTTCAACAGGCAGGAGGCGCGTCGCAAGATTTTTGACGCCATCATCGCCCGACTCCCTGTTTCAGCGATTGTTGAGACCGGCGCATTCCTTGGCGAAACCACTGCCTATATGGCGAGAAAAGCGAATCGCCCGGTGTTCAGCGTCGAAGTGGACTGGGCCATCTGCGCCGCCACTCGAAGGCGATTGCAAAATTTTTCGTCCGTCTCAGTGACGGAGGGTGACTCGAGAGCATTTCTAGAAAGTCTCGCCTCATCAGGCCGTGCGGGGTCACTCCCGTTTTTCTATCTTGATGCCCACTGGTATCGGAGCCTTCCGCTTCTGGAGGAGCTGAAACTGATTGGAAACGAATGGGCGCAGGCGGTGATCATGGTGGATGACTTTCAGGTCGATGATGACTCTGGCTACTGCTTTGATGACTATGGGAAATGGGGCGTGTTGAGCAGAAGTTACATCCGGCCGGTTGTGGAGGAGTTTTCCCTTGCTTGTTTTTACCCTGCGGCTCCTTCATCCATGGAGACGGGCGGGCAAAGAGGGTGCATTGTGTTGGCCGTGGGCTCTGTCACAAATGCCGAGCTCGAACAGATTCCAGAATTGCGAAGGGTCTGACAGTGCAAGCCTGCGGATCCATGATTGATATCAGCATCGTGATTCCGGTTTATAACCGGGGAGAGGAGGTTGGGGAGACGCTGGAGTCGTGCTTTGAACAGCGCGGGGTGTCAGTGGAGATCCTCGTTGTCGATGATGCTTCCAGCGATGGCACCCTGGACTTTCTGAAAGGCTATGGGGAGCGGATCCGGCTGATTGTTTTGGAGGACAGCCATGGGAATGGGACGTTTGCGCGGACGGTGGGGTTGCGAGCCGCTCGTGGGGAGTTTGTAAAATTTTTGGATCACGACGACGTTTTGGAGCCGGGGACGCTGGCGGAAGAAGTGGCTATCGGACGAAGGGAAAATGCTGACCTGGTGATGTCGGGCTGGGCGGTGGTCGATGTGGATAGCGAGGGAAAGGCTGGGGCAGAACAGCGGTATGAGCCGCCGCAGGTGGATCGGGTGGTGGAAGCGATCTTCGGGGAGGGCAAGACGCCCTTCACCGCCGCCGTGCTTTACCGCCGGGCGCTCGTGGCGGACATGGAGTGGGATTCTGTGACGGCGCTTTACGATGATTTTGACTGGTTCTCGCGCGCTGCTGTGAGGGCCACGCGCATCGCGCGGAGGGGTGGCCTGGCCTATTGGTGGCGGAGGAATGCAAACTCTTACCAGGCAGCCGTCGCGGCTGATCCGTTGAGCTATGTTCACGCCGAAAAGACGCGCTGCCTGGTCTATCGGAAAGTGGAGGATGCGCTGCGCGGGTCGGGGCAGTTGGGGCCGGAGCGCGTGGAGCTTCTGCTGCGGCGATTCTATCTGGGACTGCGGGCGTTTGCGCGATGGGATCCGGAGTTCTGCCGCGAGATCCTGGGGCGCATGCGCGGGTTGGACCCGCATTGGGTTCCGTCACCCGCCTGCGAACCTTCGAGGGCCATGCGCGCAGCGATCCGGATTCTTGGGCTGGGTTTGTTTTTAAAAGCTTATGCGGCCATACGATCCGTCATAAAACCCGCACCGTGAAGCGCGGGATCCTCACATTGGCCTGTGGCTCGCGGCGATATCTCCGGATGGCAGAGGCCCTGGTGCGGTCAATCCGTCTGAGGGATCCTAATATTCCGGTTGCGCTGGCGACGGATTGCACAAAGTTGCTGTCGCGTCCGGGCGGATTTGATTCCGTGGTGGCGGTTGATCCGGCGCATGGCCAAGGCGTCGAGCAGAAGCTGCATCTCGACCGATACACGCCCTTTGAGGAAACGCTGTTCATTGACTCCGACTGTCTTGTTTTTTCGCATCCCGAAAAGCTCTTTAAGGCCTATCGCGGGGCGGACGGCTTCGGGGTCATTGCGTATGGGGAGCTCGGGCCCAAGGATGCGCACCTGTCGATCCGGGATCTGCCGCACTTTTTGAAGGTGGTTGGGATTGATCGGTTGCCCGCATTCAACGGGGGGATCTACTATTTTGATCGCTCCGAAAAGGCTCGAGCGGTCTTCGCCGAAGCACGGGCGCTTTTCGAGAGGCGGGAGGAGGTTGGGCTGGAGCGATTCAAGAATGCGGGTGCCGCCGACGAGCCGATTTTTGCCGCAGCCATGCGTCGGGCAGGGGTTCAGGCGTTGCCGTGGGACGGGGCGGCGACGATGGGAACGGCGCTGGATTGTTTTGAGGACCTCGGCGGAATCGACGTGATAGCCGGAGTCTCTTCCTTCACCAAACTGGGGCATGTCATTTCTCCCGCAGTAATCCATTTCAACATGAATGCCCAGCGCAGCCGCATCTATCGTCGGGAATGCTGGCGCCTGAAGCTGGGGTCCGGATTCCCTCTTGCAAAGCCGACCTCCGGGGCGCTCGCCGGGCTGACCGCGGGGTGGGATCGCACACTCAGGGCTCTTCGCCGCCGGATGGGAGCCCTGGGGTGAAAGCGGCACCCATGACTTGCGGGGTCGTTGTGAGTTTCTACAATAATTGGCAAATTGTTGTAAGGTGTCTGGACGCCTTGGCCGCGCAGACAAGGATTCCAGACGCCGTGGTTCTGGCCGATGACGGCTCGCGCTCGCCAGCCGACTCTGCCGTTTTTTCCCAGCCCTTTGCGAGCCTCACGCATGTCTGGCATCCCGACACCGGGAACACCAAACCTGTCATTCTCAACCGGGCGGTCGCGCAGATCGAGACGGATGCCATCATTTTTATCGATGGGGATTGCCTTCCGCATCGTCGGTTTGTGGAAGACCATCTGGCCTTGCTGCGAGAGAACCCCGGGAGATACATCCAGGGAAGCCGCGCGGAAGTCATCCTCGCTGAAACGGGTGGATTTCGCCCGGATCCTGCAACGGTTTTCCGATATGTGGCCACAGGAAAAATTGTCGCGCGGATCAAAGCCTTCCGATTTCCCAAATTTCTTCGCCGCTGGGTCTGGGGCGGACCGTTTTACCCTTGCGGCAGCAATCTTTCGTTGCGACGGAAGGATTTCATCAAGGTCAACGGCTACGACGAGAGGTTCTCCGGGTATGGGAATGAGGACAACGATTTTTGCTATCGGCTGCAAGGGGCGGGGGTTGGGACGGTGATGGCCGCGGGGTGCTGCATCCTCTACCATTTAGCGCATCCCCTTCGTCCTCGCTCGGAGAGTAACGCTGCTCAGTTGGCTGAAAAGTTAAAGGCTGGCGACCTGGATTCTCATCCCGGCTTGGAAGGAACCTGTGAACGCCCTCCCACGCCGGTGGTGCGTCGCTATACGGGCAACCTCACATGAGAGTGAAAGGCGTCGGAGAAAATTCGTGCAAAGACCCAAAGGCGGTGCGGGTTGTGTTCCGTCTGGACGATGTCTCTGCGGCGAGTGACGACGGCCTGGACCGGCTGATTTTCGAAACATTTTTTGCGAATCAAATCCCGCTGACTGTGGGGGCCATTCCCTTTCTCAGTGACGGCGACGTTCATGATCCGGGGCCGCAGGGCGAGCTTGCGCTGCCGATGGATAAGCTGTCCTTTTTGGCCGGGTGCCGGGCGAGAGGAGGCTTTGAGATCGCGCAGCACGGGTGTTCGCATCAGGTGCGGGCCGGGGTGGACTTCCGGACCGAATTTTGTGGCCGTGCGGAGTCCGATCAACTCTCCTGCATCGAGCGGGGAAAAGCCTGGCTGGAGCAATCTTTCCCCGTCACGTCCTTTATCCCGCCATGGAATAGCTACGATGAGGTGACCGTTCGAGTGCTTGCGAGCCTTGGGTTTCGGGCGCTATCGGCAGATGCATTCGGCCCGCTGCCCTCGACCGGCAATCTTCAGATCCTGCCTGCGACGACTTCGCTCGCAGGCTTGCCTGCCGCGCTGGAGGCGGCGCAAAGCGCAAGAGCCACGCGAGTTTTGATTGCGGTGCTGATGCACGCGTATGATTTTCGCGAATCCGGCTCGACGCGGGCCGCGCACGACTTAAGCGAGTTGGGTATGCTTTTGCGCGGACTTCCGCGGGACGGCCGGTTCCACTACGCGACGATGGAGGGCTGTGCGGCTGAGGGCGGCTACTCGACCAAGTCATTAGCACCGGCCAGATGGAGAGCCCGGATTGCCCGGCACCTGCCTGCGCTCATCCGCAAGACTTTCGCTCCCGAAGGCGTCGCGCTGTATTTAAAAGCCCCACGGGCCTTGGCGAGTGGCGCCGGCTGCGACCGGGAGGACTCGATGCCATGACACAATACCTCCTGATCAAAGGCCAGCCGGAGACGGGAGTGGGTGACCACATCATCACGCTGGTGTGCGGTCTGCTATACGCCTCTAGGCACGGACTGACAACGTGCGTGGACTGGCGGGATGGATCTCTGGCACCGAAAGGCCGGAACGCCTTTCCCGAACTCTTCGCTGTGGAGGGATTGACGGTGTCGGACTCTGTTCCTGAGACCGCAGACGTGCATCCTCCGGTTTGGCAAGGCCACCTCGGGACACTTGCCGGAGCGCTCTACGATGAAAACGGAGAGGGGGAGTGGGATCGTGCTGCCTTCGCCCGCCGCTACTCGACGGAGGTCCTGGAACCCCCGAGGGCTGAGGTCAACGTTCACGTCCTGAGCGACCACCTCCGTGAACTGGCGCGGGAAATTGCTCAGGAGCAGGAAGGCGACGACTTCATTCGGGGCTTCGTGCATAAGCACATCCGGATGGCGCCAGGGATCGAAGAGGAGGTATCGAAAGCTTTGTCTGGATGGGGAGGCGAGGTGACCGGCATGCATGTCAGGATGACCGACAAGTCGCCGGCCCGCGCGGAGGATTATGCGACATGCTTCCGTCAACTTGACGTGGAGACGCGTCAGCAGCCGCTGTTTCTGGCGACCGACAGCAGACAAGCCGGGGAAGAGATTCGCAGGCTGCTTCCGGAAGCGAACCTTGTCACTCGCGAAAAGTGGATGCCGGAAGGGCACACACCGATCCACCTCTCGCCGAAAAACCCCGACCTCCTGCAAACCACGCGCGATGCGCTGGTTGAGCTGCGCATCCTGTCGAAGTGCTCCCCCCTGATCATTCACCCGACGTCCTCCTTCGGTCTGTGCGCGGGATTTTTCTGCGAAGGGCGCCTTGTTGAGGTCGGGGCGCGAAGCCGTCGGCCTCTGCTGGAGCGCATCGCCGGGAGGCTGGCGCGGGAAGTGCGCCGGTTGTCATCCGGGAAACCCTCACTTCTCTGCGCATGAGCGGAGATGAGCTCTGGCTCCTTCTTGTCTTCTCCGAACGGCTGGGGCAGAATCCGAAAGACGCACAACTTTATGAGCAAAGACCGATTTATCGAGAGAGGAATCGACGCCCGCCTCAGCGCGGCCCGATTAGCAGAAGCGGTCTCGCAGGCCGAAACCGAAATCATTCGCGATGCCACGATCCAACGGTTTGAATTCACTTTTGAAGCGGTATGGAAAGCACTCAAACTCTATCTTGAGCGCCAGTGATACGAGTGCGGAGGACCACGCCCAACCCTCAGAAAAGCCTTCGCCGAGGGGATCATTCCAACCGCCGAGGAGGCCGACATCTGGTTTCAAATGCTCGAAGATCGCAATCTCACCAGCCACGCATACGACGAGGCGCTGGCCGCCCGAATCTACAGCCACATCGTTCGCAGTCATTCCTCGCTGCTGACACAGATGGCCTGCCGAATAGAATCCCTTGTATGGGACTGAACGCCATGCGCACCCCTGCCCTAAGAAACAGGGATCTGGATTGCCTTTTGGACGCTTTTCGACAGTTTCCCTGGGTGCGAGAGGTGCGAATATTTGGCTCGCGCTCGACCGGGCGTGCGCGGCGGGCATCCGATATTGATCTTGCCATATCGGCTCCCGATGCCACCGCCACCGAGTGGTCTGAATTGGCCGAAGCCATCGACCAAACTCCCATTATTTATGAGTTTGATTTGGTGCGAACCGAGCGGACGGACAACACCCGCCTGCTGGAAAAAATCTCGAAGGAAGGCATTCAGATCTACCCGTGAACCATCCGTGTCTCACTGCCCCCGAAACAGCGAGCGGCGAGGAGCGACAGCCTTGGGAGGCGATTTTAAACAAAATTGGGAACCGGCCCATTTGACCTGCGGGCGTGCAATGGGGGTATCTGTATGGTGAATCCCATGGTCTCGGTGGTGATGGGGGTCCAAAACGGTGCGGCTTCACTGGAGCGCTCGGTCCGGAGCATCCTTGCCCAATCCTTCGATGACTTTGAGTTTCTTGTTGTGGACGACGGTTCGACCGACGGGACGCCGGAGCTCCTTGCGTCCCTTGCGCAAGCGGATGGGCGGTTGCGGATCCTGACCCAGGAGAACGCCGGATTGACTCGGGCCTTGATACGGGGCTGCTTGGAGAGCAGGGGAAATTATATTGCGAGGCAGGATGCCGGAGATGCGTCACGGCCCGGTCGTTTGGCAGAATTGGTGGGGGTTTTGGAATCGGATGAGAGGATTGGGTTTGCCTGCGGGAGCACGGAGTTTTTTGGGCCGGGCGGGGAGGCGCTTTATGTTGCCAGCAGTGCAGGAGAATCAGGTCGGTTCGGAACCCTCGAGCGGATTGCGCTTGGGGGGCCGGGCCCAAGTCATCACGGGGCGACGATGTTCCGGCGGGGCCTCTACGAGGGGTGCGGGGGCTACCGGGCCGCATTTGCGATGGCGCAGGACTGGGATCTTTGGTTTCGCCTGATCGAGCGCTCAAAGTTTCGTGCGGTGGAAGCCATCCATTACGAAGCCGAGGTGAATCCGACGGGGATCAGCATGGCCGGGATCCGGTACCAGAGGCAGCTTGGAAAATTGGCCGAGGAGTCCCACCGGCTGCGGATGCTTGGCCGCTCCGATGCCTTGTGCTACGCGGAAGCAGAGGAGATCGGCCGGGGCCGGGCCGGTCGGAAGTCTTCCGCAGACGGTCATTATTTTCTTGGTGCGCTCCTGCTGGCGAAGGGGGATCCGGCTTGCCGGAAGTATCTTCTCAAGGCGGGGCTCAAACGGCCGCAGCATCTGAAAGCTTGGTTGCTGCTGCTGAAATCCTTCCTGCTGTCCGACAAGTGAATCGAGGCAAACTCTTTCGTGGCTGGCCGGCCTTCGTTTTGCGCGCCCTACCCAAGCGGGTCGCTCAACCCGCCTATTACCGGCTGTTCCGTGCACACTCCGCGCAATTTCCTGAGCTGTTTCAGGGTGCGCTGCTTCGCTTCGCGCCCTCTGTGCGGATGGACTTGGTGCCCGGGGATGAGTGTCACGGGGACATCGCTTTCACGGGCGTTTACGAGCTGGAGCTAACTCGTTTCGTGGTTCGGGAAGCGAAAATGAATGGCGGCCTTTTCGTCGATGTCGGCGCCAATTTCGGTTACTACAGTCTGCTCTGGGCCGGGCAGGGCGAGAAGTGTCGGGTCATGGCCTTCGAAGCCTCGCCTCGGGTCTTTCAGGGGCTCAGCCACAACATTGAAATCAACGATCTGTCCCGCCGGGTGACCACTAGTTCTCAAGCGGTTTCGGATCGCGAGGGCCGCCTAAGGTTTACAGAAGCCCCTGTCGGCGAGACAGGGAGCGGGAGAGTTGCTGTCGATGGCGGATTGGAGGTTTCCGCCACGACGCTTGACCATGCGCTGGAGCGGATCAACGAAGTGGCCATTCTGAAAATCGATGCGGAGGGGCATGATTTTTCGGTTCTCTGTGGGGCGCGAGAGGCCTTTCGCCGGAGGGTGTTTCGTCATGTGTTCTGGGAGGCCTGCCCGCAGGATTTTGAGACCACATACGGAAAGGAATTTTGCCAAATGGCGCGGGAGAGTGGATATGAGTGGGCCCCATTAAACGCGCGGGCTCAGGGGCAGCAGATTTTCCATGCGGCGCGTTGCGGAGGGAAAGCCTAATGCGGGCGTCCGACATCAGCATCGTGATTCCGACGTTCCGGAGAGAAGGAGTTCTCATCGAAACGATACGTCGGGTGTTTGCGCTCAGTCCCTCCGAGTTGATTATTTGCGATCAGACTCTGCGCCACGAGCCAGCAACCGAGAAGGCTTTGGCGGAGTGGGAGCAGCTGGGGAAAATCCGGATCCTCCGAATTCCGCAGCCCAACATCGCACACGCAATGAACCTTGGGGTTCGGGAGGCTTCGGGAGATGTCGTTCTTTTCCTGGACGACGACGTGATCCCCTCCCCCGAGCTCCTCGCTGCCCATACGGCTGCGTATGCCTCCCACCCCGACGCGTGGGCGGTCGTCGGCCAGGTCCTCCAACCCGGCGAGGAGCCGGACGGCGCAGGGCAGGGGGAAAACTTTCGCTTTTATTCCACGGAGGCGCAGTGGATCGAAAAAGCGATCGCCTGCAATTTTTCGGTGAGGCGCGAGCGGTTTTTGGAGGTTGGGGGGTTTGACGAGAATTTTGTGCAGGTGGCGTATTGTTTTGAGACGGAATTTGCCGAGCGGGTGATCCGGCGCGGAGGCAAAGTATTTTTTGAACCGAGGGCATCGATCCGGCACCTGCGGGCTGAGCGAGGGGGGACGCGGGCGCACGGTCACCACCTGACGACGGCTTCACCCGCGCATTCGGTCGGGGCCTACTACCATCTGTTTCTCAAGCATGGGGCGATGGGCGCGATTCCCGGCGTGGCGAATCGGCTGGTTTCCAGCGTAGCGACGCGGCATCATCTGCGGTGCCCGTGGTGGATTCCCGTCACGATCTTTGGTGAGGTGAGAGGTCTCGCGAAGGCCCTTGGGTTGTTCCGCCGCGGGCCGCAATTGTTGAAGCCATGATTTTTGCACTCATCCTTTTTCTTGGAGGTTCGCTGGTCGCGTTGACCAACTGGCGTCGGGGGATTTATGCCGTCGTGCTGGCTGGGTTCCTTCAGGATCCGATTCGGAAACTTGTGCCTGGCGAGCCGGTTTATCTCTCCCTGGTCGCTGCCGCGCTATTTGGGGTTTGCTTTCTTTCGGCGGTGCTGTCGGGCGAGGAGCTGGGATTCAAAGATCTGAACAGGTTCCACCCCGCGCTGTATCTTCCTTCCGTGCTATTTGTTGGATGGGTCGGTATTGCCATACTCAATGCCTACGTGCACACCCACAGCTTTGTGCTCGCAGGGATTGGGGCACTGGCCTATCTCGCACCAATTCCGGGACTGATGTTGGGATACCGGTTCGCCCGGAATCCCGACGAGGTTCTCAGGCTTCTGCTCTTCTACATGGTGATTGCGGCGGTCTTTGGCTTCTCTCTCTACCTTGAGACAGCCGACTTCGACTGGCAGGTCCTTGGTTCCGTCGGAGAAGGGTTTGTCTTTTATCCGGAGAGCGGCGGGGTCACCGTGCTTCGCAGCGGGCTTTTCCGTTCGCCCGAGCTGGCTGGCTGGCACTGCGCATCGGCGGTCTGCTTCCTGGTCATCCTTGGACTTTCAGGAAAGCTGGACTGGAAGTTTTTTGGGATGGTGGTGTTGATCGCGGCAGTGATCCTGCCCGCGCTGGTGCTGACCGGGCGCAGGAAGTTCGTGGTGGAAATCGTAATGTTCCTTGCATTCACCTTTGCGCTGATCACGTATTTTCGTTCAGGCTCCCGGCGATTGGCGGCCGTTTACACGGTGGCGGCCATCGTTGCGGCGGGATTTTACTTTTACATCACGTCCAGCGAGCTGCCGGGTGAGTGGTCGGTGTATGTGCAGAGGAGCTCAACAGCGGCCGGGGATTCGAAAGAGCGCTTTCTGCTGATGACCGGTGGCATGTTGCTCTACGTGATCGACCGGAATGGATTTTTTGGGCTGGGGGCAGGGACGGGGAGCCAGGGGGCGCAGCATTTTGGCGGTGGATCTGTGCTGGTGGGATCGGCGGCCGAGGGGGGGCTGGGCAAGGTGCTTGCCGAACTGGGCGTCCCGGGGCTCCTCCTTCTGGTGTGGGTCCTTTTTGCAGTCGGGCGCTACGTTTACGCGGCCGCCAGGCACATCAAGCCCGACGAGAGCGTTGCGCCGCTGGCGTATGGAATCATTGCATTTCTTGCGGCCAACGTTGTTGTCTTCACCACCGCGCACCAGATTTTTGGCGATGTGAACATTCTCCTGACGCTGGGCTTGCTGCTGGGGATTTTGCTCAGGTCGCCCTATCTTCTGAGGCAGCAACCAGTGATCGAGCGCCGCACACCAAAGCGCCGTGTGGGGAGGCGCTTTGTGGAGCGCGAGGCATGATGCCACGCGCATTGATGACCTTCACCGCCGATCGTTGCCCATGAAATTCAGCGCAAAGAAAACCATCCAATGGACAGCCAACCGTCTTGGGTATCGCGTCGGCAGATTGCTGGAGCCGACACCCTGCGAGAACGCGTTTCAGGCGATGCAACGTCTTCTTTACGGGATTAAGGAACCTATAATTTTCGATGTGGGATCTCATTCCGGGCATGTATGCAGAATTTTTCGAGAGGTGTTCCCTAAGTCTGTTATCTATGCCTTTGAGCCTTTTAAGAATTCTTACGACACGCTACACAAGAACACATCTGGCGACTCGAGGATTCATACATTTCCTTTTGGCCTGAGTGACCGGGAGGGGGTGCTTTCCTTCCACTCCAACCCCAGTTCCGAAAACAACTCCCTGCTGGCGAGCGATGACTCAAGCGCACGAACCTGGGGGAGCGGGCTATTTGAAACGCAGCAGATCGTCGAAGCAGAATTCAAGACCATTGATTCGGTGGTGCAAACCATGGGGATTCCCCGGATTGATCTTCTGAAAATCGATGTCCAGGGAGCGCAGCATCTGGTGATGGCCGGCGCGGCGGAGACGCTCCGCCGAGGGCTGGTTCGCCTGATTTACTCCGAGGTCATCACTCAGCCAACTTACAAAGGCCAAAAACGCTTCGATGCGGCTTTGACGTCGTTTTATGAAAACGGATTTGATCTCTACAACATTTACAATCCAAGTGTCACATCCGAGGGACGACTCCGGCAGATGGATGTTATTTTTACAAAGGAAAAAAGCGCGGGTCGCGACCGATAATGAAGTGCCACCGGCAGCCTGCCGGTGCGTGGCTCTCCGATCCATGGCCTGGATAACCATGCCACGAGTTTCAACATTTGGAAGGCGAACCGGCGGGTTAATTTATAGATGTCAGTGACGGTGAGCAGGCGGATCAAGCTTTCGGTGCTTGCATCGCATCCGGTGCAGTATCAGGCACCGCTGTATCGGGCGCTTGCGGCCCGGGAGAACGTGGAGGTGCTGGTGCATTATGGATTTTTGCCCGATGCGGTCCAACAGGGGGAGGGTTTTGGGGTTGGGTTCCATTGGGATCTGCCTCTGCTCGAAGGCTATCGGCACGAGGTGTTTTTTGGGGATGCTTCGAAGGCAGGGAGAATGGGGTTGCGGGCCGTGGGGAGGCTTTTACGGTCTCTCAGGGCCTTTAATCCGGACGTGATTTTTTGCACGGGGTGGCATCATCCGTCAATGGTTGCGGGGTTGGCGGCGGCGGTTAGGAGCGGGAAGCCGCGGCTGTTGCGCTGCGAGGCGAACGTGCTTCGTGTGCGCGGACTTGGGGCGCAGATTTTTCATCGTGCGATGCTGACCCTTTACCAGGCGGTCCTGCCAATTGGGCAGGCCAACCGGGATTATTATCGGGCTTTTGGGGTGGCGGATGGCCGGATGTTCGATGCGCCGTATTTTATCGACAACCAGCGGTTTGCCGGGGTGTCGTCCTTGGCGGACCGGTCAGTGCTTCGGCAACGATGGGGGGTTCCTCAAGAAGCGTTCTGTTTTTTGTTTTCTGGAAAACTGGAGGGAAAAAAGCATCCGCTCTCGGTCGTGGAAGCGATGCGCGGCCTGAGTGGCGCCCACCTGCTCGTTGTGGGATCCGGGCCTTTGGAAGGGGCGTTACGGGAGGCTTGCCGCCGGCATGGCCTCTCCTTTTCGTTTACCGGGTTTCTCAACCAAAGTGAGATGCCCCTTGCCTATGCGGCGGCGGACAGCCTGGTGCTCCCATCGGACGCGGGGGAGACATGGGGGTTGGTTGTCAATGAAGCGATGGCGTGCGGACTCCCGGCAATCGTGAGCGACCGGGTGGGCTGCCGGGCGGATCTTATCCTGGAGGGCGAAACCGGGCTCTCCTTTCCTTTTGGTGATTTGAAGCGGCTGGGTCAGCAAATGAAATCGTTGGTGGCGAACCCCGCGCATGCCAGCTCCATGGGTGCGGCCGCCCGGGAGCGTGTGTGTCGGGACTACTCGGTGGGGAGAGCAGCGGCGGGGGTCTTGCAGGCGGCGGAGGCTGTTCTAAAGAAATGATGCGGATTTCGATCTGGTCGCCGAACTTTGAATTGGCGCGGGGGGGGATTGAGGCGCTTTCGGCGGATGTCGTTGAGGCCTGCGGCCGGGAGTGGGAGGCGAAAGGGGTGCCTGTTTGGACCGGGGCGGGGCGGGGTGTTCTTGCCAAGCTGGGGTTTGGCTTGCGGTGTTTTCTGGATGGTGTGATTCGACGTCCGCGCGCTGTTGTTCTCATGCACGTGCACTTGGTTCCGCTGGCCGCACTGCTGAAGCGGATTTTTGGCTTTCGTTTGGCGGTCTGGGTCCACGGCATTGAGGTTTGGGACGGACCGGAGCGACGCGAGGTTAACGGGCTGAGCGAAGTGGACCTCTTCATCGCGATCAGCGAGGTGACAGTGGCCCGGACAGCGTGCTGGCGTCCTCCGGGCACGCGCTGTGAGATCATCCATCCGACAGCGGATTTCGAACGCTTCACGCCAGGGCCTGCTCGGGAGGATTTGCGGGCACGTTATGGACTGCCCGAAAGGCAGGATGTCGTGCTGACGGTAGGGCGGCTGGCATCCGGGGAAGGCTACAAAGGGCATGATGCCGTGATTCGCGCGCTTCCCAAGGTCTTGGAAAGGCGGCCTCTGACCAAATATCTTATTGTGGGGACGGGTGATGACCGGAAGCGGTTGGAAAAGCTGGCTGCCGAGCTCGGGTTGAGCGACAAGGTTGTTTTTGCGGGGTGGGTTTCCGGTGGGGAGCTGGCGGGCCACTACCGGCTGGCATCCGTCTTTGCGATGCCGAGTGGAGGAGAGGGTTTTGGGATTGTCTATTTGGAGGCGCTGGGTTGTGGCTGCCGGGTTGTGGCTGGCGTCGGAGACGGTGCGGCCGATGCCTTGGGCGGAGGGAAATTCGGCTGGATGGTGGACCCCTCCGACTCGCAGGCCCTTGTAGCGGGCTTGCTTGAATCGCTTGATGCGGAAAGCAGCGGGATTTCCCATGCGGAGATCAATTCGCTTTATGGAAAAGCCAGGTTTGCGCGCGAAGTAGGATTAGCGCTGGAGCCATTGATGAGATCATGTGCGGGATAGCCGGGATTATCGGGAGCCGTCTGGGTCGTGAGGGTCTGGAAGCCGCGCTCGGGCGTATGCGGAAGCAACTGGCGCACCGTGGGCCCGATGGCAGTGGCATTTGGATTTCGGGGGACGGGGCAAGCGGGCTGGCGCATACGCGGTTGGCGATCATTGATCCCGGGCCGGATGCGGCGCAACCGATGGAGAGCGGGGGATTTCACCTGGTCTTCAACGGCGAGATTTACAACTACCGCGAGCTGGCGGAAGGAGCGCCGGAGCCGGGGGGTGATACGAGGGTTTTGCTGCGGCGGCTGGCGCGGCTTGGGGCGGGAGGGCTGGCGTCTCTGGCGGGCATGTATGCCTTTGGGCTTTTTGATGAATCGTGTGGCGATCTGCTGCTGGCGAGAGACCCGCTGGGGATCAAGCCGCTTTACTTTGCCGACACGCCCGCGGGGTTTGTGTTTGCCTCCGAGGTTCGTGCGATCCTTGCTTCCGGCCTGGTTCCGGTCGAGCCCGACACGCGGGCTGCGGCCGCCTTTTTCCAGACGGGCAGCGTCCCGGAGCCGCTGACATTGTTTTCCGGGATCTCGTGTCTGCCTGCCGGGCAGTTTCTGCAGAGGAAAGCGGATGGCTCGACGCAGACAGGACGGACGTTGCCCGAAGCTGCTTCGTCCGAGGAATGGAGCTTGGAAGGAGCGCTGGAAGAGACGTGCCGGCGGCATTTGGTGAGCGATGTGCCGGTAGGGGTTTTTCTCAGCGGGGGAGTGGATTCGTCCGCGATTGCGCGCCTGGCTACGCGTGCGGGGCAGGTCACCGAGGCTTTCAGCCTGATTTTCGATGAGCAGCATCTGAGCGAGGAGGCGGCGATTCGCTCGACCGCATCAGCCATGGGGCTCAAGCTGCATGTCAAGACGCTCCGGGCGGCGGATGCGCGCGGGCACTTTGAGGAATTCCTCGCGGCGCAGGATCAACCCGGCATCGACGGGTTCAACACGTATTGCATTTCCGGATTTGCACGGCAGCAGGGGTTTCGTGTTGTGCTGTCCGGCGTGGGAGGTGACGAGTTGTTTGGAGGGTATCCGAGCTTCCGGAGCGTTCCCCGCTGGGCCAGAGTCGGAAGCGCGCTGCCGCTGGCTCTTCGCCGGCCGGTGGGAAAATTTACCGACGCGGTCTTTCGCCATGCCAAGGCACGCCGGCTCGGCACGTGGCTTCAGGAGCCCTCCGGGTTTTCGTCCGCCTACCGGCTGGTGCGCGGGATTTTCTCCCGCTGTGAAACCCGGGTTCTGCTTTCGCATTTTGGGATGGGGGCAGAGGTGAAGGAAAACGGAGGTTCCGCGTGCGACGAGTTGGAAGATCCTTTGGAGGCAGTGGCCTGCCTGGAGGCCTCTTTGTATCTGCGGAACCAGTTGCTGCGGGACAGCGATGTGATGAGCATGGCCCACGGCCTGGAGTTGCGGCTGCCGCTGGTGGACTCGCGACTTTGGTCAGGGGTGACGCGTATGGCGTCAGCGGAGCGGTTTGCGCCCGGCAAGCGGGCCCTGCGGGAGGCGGTGCCGGGGCTGAAGCAATTGATCTCCGACGGACCGAAGCGCGGGTTTACGCTTCCGCTTCAGGAATGGATGGATGGATCGTGGCGTGGGATGTCCGCTGTGAACCCGCTTGGACGGTATCTCGACGTGGGGCACTGGTCACGGAAGCTGGCGATCATTTCCTTTGCCCACGCCCTTGAGCGGGCGTCCGCCGGTTGACGCAATGAAAGTCCTTCATGTCATTCCCTCCGTTGGTCCGCAGCGCGGGGGGCCGAGTGTGGCAGTTGGGGCGATGTGCCGGGCGCTGGGCGAAGCGGGTGCGGAAGCGAGAATTGTCTGCACGAACGACAACGGCGATGGGGTCTTGGATGTGCCGACCGGGGAGTGGACTTTGCACGAAGGCGTGCCGACGTGGTTTTTCGAGAGGCACGAGACGGGGTGGCGAGCGCTGCGGGAGTTTCAGATTGGCAGAGGCTTTGCAGGCTGGCTTTCGGCGCAAGCTGAGGAGTGGGATATCTTGCATATTCACGCGCTTTTTTCGCATTTGTCGTCGAGCGCTATGCGCATCGCCCGACGCCGACGGATCCCGTATGTCGTGCGACCGCTGGGGGTTTTGGAAGCGTATTCCCTGCGGAGGAGCGCGTGGAAAAAGCGGCTGTTTTTGAAGCTTTTTGATGCGGCAGGCCTGCGGGGGGCGTCCGCGATCCATCTGACCTCGCGCCGCGAGCGCGAGGTCTCGCTGATCCCGGGCTCCGCGCCGCGGTGGGTGATCCCGCTTGGGGTGGATATTCCAGCGACGGTTTCCATCGGCAAAAAGACCGGCCCGCTCCGGATCGTTTTTCTTTCCCGGTGGCACGAGAAAAAGCGCATTGGAGTGCTGCTGGAAGCCTTGGGGAGCCTGCGGGAATGGGACTGGCAACTTGAATTGGCGGGAACGGGCGAAGAGTCATTGGTGGCGGATGTTCATCGGCGGGTGGTGGAACTTGGGTTGGACGGGCGGGTTTCTTTTCCGGGATTTGTTTCTGGAGCCACAAAGGCTGGCGTGCTGGACGGAGGGGATCTTTTTGTTCTCCCGAGTGCCTCGGAGAATTTTGGGATTGCGGTGGCCGAGGCGATGGCGCACGGCCTCCCGTGTGTGGTGACTCGCCACGTGGCATTGTCCGACGAGATTGCTGCGGCGGAAGCCGGATGGGTCTGCGGGGATTCCGCCTCCGAACTGGCTGGGGTGTTGCGCGGAGCGATCTCCGACCGCGAGGAATGCTTGCGGCGCGGGGAACGCGCACGCCAGCTTGTGATGAAACATTTTTCCTGGGCCTCCTGTGCGGAGGCCCTTCTTGCGGGGTATTGCGGAATTCTCTCCGCGGACCGCACGCGCCGCTCTGCGTAGAGCTCTGCGCGAATTTCTTACACGCTTTTGGGCCGGAGGTCACCGGACCGAGCTGCGCGTGTCAGGATTTCCTCGAACCGGTCAACGATGGCCTCGAGGTCAAAGCGTTTTGCGACCTCAAGGCTTCGGGCTTTCATCTGCTGGAGCAACTTCTCATCCGAGCAGAGCTGGCGGAGCTTTGCTTGAAATGCGTCCGGGGTCTCGAGCGAAACAGCGAACCCGTTCGAGCCGTCTTCAATGAGGTCAGCGAGTCCTCCGACATCGCTGCCGAGAATGGCGAGGCCCTGTTTGAGGGCTTCGATGGTGGCGACAGGATTTCCCTCTGAGGTCGAGGGCATGAGCAAAACGTCAGAGTGTGAGAGGACCTCGCGCATCGTCTGCTCTGGAACCCAGCCCATCAGGTTCACACGGTCGGCGAGTCCGGACTTTTGGATTTCCGTCTCGATTGTAGCGCGCTCCGGACCGTCGCCGATAAGGTGAAGTCTCCAGGGGAAGTCGCAAGCCTTCAGTGCCCGGATCATCCAAGGGAAATTTTTTTGTGGATGAAAGCGTCCGATGGCGACGAGGGATGTGGGTTGGGCCGTCGGTCCGGGAGCTACCGCGAGGTCGGACATCGGGATGCCATTGAGGATGACTGCGGGATTCACACCGTAGGCGGTTCGGGCCAGGCCGGCGGCGAAAGAGCTGCTCGCCGAGACGGCGGCGGCCTCTTTCCAAATGGGGCGGATGAGAGGATTCAGCACGCGGAACAGGGAGTCCGTCTGTTCCGGATTGCCGCCGGGGAGGTCGCCGAGGTGGGCGGTGAGCACGTAGGGGAGGCCGGTTAGAATCCGACAAGCGAGAGCCAGCGCGCCGGTTGGCACGGCGAAGTGGGCGTGGATCACGTCGGGTTTCCATTTGCGGATATGGCCCAGGGAGGGGAGAAACGATGTGACCAGGTAGGCGGCCATTTCCGGGACGCTGCAGGAATCCGCCCGGCGGCGGAAACCAAACGTGCGGAAAATTTCGACCCCGTCGCGGAGTTCGAGTGACGGCAAGCCCTTCAGGGCGACGGTCTGGATCCGGACCTCATGGCCCCGCCGCACCAGCCCGGCCGCGACGGCGTGAGCCATCCGCCCGCCCCCTCCACCCACTGGCGGATATTCGTAGCACAGCACCAGGATTTTCACGCGAGCACCTTCCGGTAAATGGCCTCGACCTCAGCGCACATCCGGGAGGCCGAAAAGCGGGAGGATATTTTCTGAGCAGCGCGAGCGCCGGTCTCCGCTCGCAGGGCCGGGTTGTGAAGCAACTGACTCACCGTTGCGACAAAGCCCTCCAGCGAATCGGAAGGGACGAGAAAGCCATCTTTTTCGTGGTCCACCACTTCGGCCATGCCATCGAGTGCGGAGGCCACAACGGGGACTTCCATCGCCATCGCCTCAAGCAGTGTCATGGGCAGCCCCTCAAAGAGGGAAGGCATGAGTAGGACATCTGCCGAAAGGTAAACCTGGCGGGTGTCGGCGACGTAGCCGGCAAAGACGACCTTGTCCGCAATGCCGAGATCCACAGCCAGGGCTTTCAGCATTTCCTCCTCCGGGCCATGGCCGGCGAGGAAGAAAACCACGCCGGGGTTGTCGGGGGCAATCCGGGCTGCGATTTGCAGAAACAGGGTAAAATTCTTTTGTGGGTTGAGACGGCCGACGCCCGCGACGACTACTGCGTTTGCGGGGAGGCCAAGCTGGCGCCGGGCGTCCTCGCGGGATCCGGAGGACCGTGAAAACCGTCCGAGGTCGATGGCATTTTGGACGAGCGAAATTTTTTCATGAGGGACGCCCTCGCGCTGGATGAGGAACTGGCGACAGGAATCCGAGACGGCGATGAGGTGGCTGGCGAAGCGGTTGGAGAATATGTCGAGGGCGAGCCGCATGCGTTGGCTGGCGCGATAGTCATCGTTCGTGTGGTCGTGGTTGATGATGGCAGGCAGGCCGAGTAGTGCGCCCACGGGTTTGGCAAAAATATTGGAAGCGATGAGGTGGCAATGGAGGATATCAAATTTCCCTCGCTGCAGGAGGAGGGGAAGGCTGACCGCATACCATGGTAGAAGTTTATTCGGCGAGAGCGAGTGGAGCGGGATGCCGCATTTGTGCATCCGATGCCAATAGACCCCGTGTCCATGCATCGTGGCCACCTCGTGATGAAAGCCAGCCCGATCACCGCAGGTGGCAAGGTTGAGAACGACTTCCTGGGCCCCTCCAAGGTGGAGGCTGTCGATGACGTGCAGAACTTTTTTCATGCGGCCTCCAGGCGCCGGGCGCGCCATTGTTGCCAGACGTATTCGCACCATAGCAACAACCTTTCATCCGCCTTGCCGGACGTGTGGGCGAGGAGTTTTTCGCGCAGGAGTTGGGAGTCTGGCGAGGGGGCCAGCCGCCCCGAACGAAACCACGGGCCGATCGGCGAGCCGAACCCCTTTTTTTTCCGCCCGATGATGTCGTGGGGAAGGAGGGGGGCGGCGGCCATCTTGAGAAGGTATTTTGTTGTTCCACCGCGGAGCTTGAGGCGGTGGGGAAGCTTCCTGGCAAAGTCGGCGACCTCGATGTCCAGAAACGGGCTGCGAACCTCCAGGGAATTCATCATGCTGGCGCGGTCGGCTTTTGCGAGGATCCCGTCTTGAAGGTAAATCTCGGTGTAGAACTGAAGTGTGCGGTCCACCGGATCGGCGCTGGAGCATTCCTCCCACGACTGGATGGCCTCGCTGTAAATTTGCTCGATGGAAAACCGTGACTCCGTCAGGCGGGCGAGGTCATCCGGCTCAAGCGCCCCGAGCCACACCGGGTTCCAAAGCCTGGGCGGATGGCTCAGGCCGCGCAGGGTGCGTTTGATTTTGAAGTCCCAGCTGATGTTGGTGTGGGAGACGGGAAGGCGGGCGGCCAGGAGGCGGATCGCGCGGTGAAGCGGCTTGGGAATTGTTTTTGAATAAGCCTCCGCGAGCCGGATGGCGCGAAAGGGATCGTAGCCTGCGAAGAGCTCATCGCCCCCGTCCCCGCTGAGAGCCACGGTGACCTTCCGCCGGGCAAAGCGGCAGAGCAGCCAGGTCGGAAGGAGGGAGCTGTCCCCTTGCGGTTCATCCAACAACTGAAAAATGGCCGGCAGGGATTCCAGCGCGGCATCGAGACTGAGCATCTCCTGATGGTGGTTTGTCTGTAGGAACTCGGCCATCCTCCGCGCGGGAGCGGACTCATCAAATGTCGGCTCATCGAATCCGATGGTAAACGTGCTGAGCGCCTTCTCAGGAAGCGACTGGGACGCCAGGACGGCAATCATCGAGGAGTCGATTCCGCCGCTGAGGAAAACGCCCAGCGGGACATCGGCCATGAGGCGCCGGCGGGTGGCTCGGCCCACGCAGTCACGGAGTTCCTCGGCAAGTTCGCCGTCGGAGCGATCGGGCTCGGCCGGTTCGAGCGTATAGCGCCAGTAGCGGGAAACGCGCACTCCGTCCCGGCTGACGAGCATGTTGTGAGCCGCCTGAAGTTTCCAGACGCCCTCGATGGCCGATAAAGGAGCCGGGATCAGGGCGTGCGCAAAAAATTTGACACGGGCGAGTTCGGACTCGTTCCGAGGGGCCAGGGGGTGGCGGAGAAGGGAGGTAAGCTCGGAAGAAAAGGCAAACGTTCCGTTTCTCTGAAAATAGTAGAGCGGTTTTTTTCCAAACCGGTCGCGGCTGAGAAACAGCCGTTGTTCGGAGGCATCCCAGATGGCAAAAGCCCACATGCCGTTGAGCTTTGGAATCATCTCGGCTCCCCATTCGCGCCACCCATGGAGGAGGACCTCGGTGTCGGAGTGGTCCGTGAGAAAGTGGTGCCCCCGCTGCACCAGCTCCGCCCGAAGCTCGCCATGGTTGTAGATTTCGCCATTGAAGACGACCACGAACCTGCCGTCGGCTGACGACATCGGCTGGGCCCCGCCGCCCAGATCCACGATCGAAAGCCGTCGGTGCCCTAGAAAAATCCCTTCGCCCTCCTTCACATAAAAGCCATCCGCATCCGGCCCCCGGTGGGCTAGAAGGCCTGTCATGGATGCCAGATCCTGCCTGTCACCGGCTCCAAAAAACCCGGCGATCCCGCACATCAGCGCACCTCCGGCCGGCCGTCCAGATTCCGGGTCGAGCTCACCATGTAGATCGATTTCCCCTGGGATTCATGGAATGTGCGCGTGATCATTTCCGCCAGGAGCCCCATGAGCACGCAGATCATGCCCGTCATGAAAGAGAAGACAGCCATCATGGGAAGCGGGGTCGCTGTGAAATAATACCCCAAAGCCCGCATGTAGAATGCCCAGATCGTGAAAAAGACGGACGCGCCAAAAAACATCAAGCCCCAGAATCCGAAGAGATACATCGGCTTGAGCATGTATTTATCGAGGAACTTAACGGTGATAAGGTCCATGAGAACCTTAAGCACCCGCTCGAGTCCGTATTTTGACTTGCCAGTCGTGCGGGCGTAGTGCCCGACCGGAATCTCGGAGATCCGAGCCCCGTGCCACTTGGCGTAGATCGGGAGGAACCGGTGCATCTCGCCATAGAGGCGCACGCCTTTGATCACCTCCGCCCGGTAGGCTTTCAGCGAGCAGCCGAAATCGTGGAGCGCAACACCCGAAACGACAGAGATCAACTTATTAGCCATGATGCTGGGCAGGTTACGCTGAAGCGCGTTGTCCTGACGGTCCTTCCGCCAGCCCGAGCAGACCTCATAGCCCTCGTCCAGCTTTGCCAGCATGCGGGGGATGTCCTCCGGATCGTTCTGGCCATCGCCATCCATGGGAATGATCGTGTGCCCGTTTGCAAAATCAAACCCGGCCATCATGGCTGCGGTCTGTCCGAAATTCCGGCGGAAATGGACCACCTTCACTTCGGGATGCTTCGCGGCCAGCTGGTCCAGAATCTGCGGGCTGGAGTCCTGGCTGCCATCATTCACAAAAATGATCTCCCAGGGCTCGCCGCGCCGGTCCATGACGACACGGATTTTTTCAAAAAGCGGCAGCAGGGCATCCTGCTCATTGTAAACGGGCACGGTCAGGGAAATCATGTGCCCCTCTTTTCCTTCGCCCGCGCCGCGCGGTCAAGGAATCTCCCCATCTCGCTTGCTGTCCCTCCCCCGCCCGCAGTGGCCGCCATTTCGAGCGATCCGCAATAATCGCTGGAGTCTGAGACGGGGAAAGTTCGCGCAACCGGGTGTTGACACGAAGCCAGGTTCCGAGAAAATCCCGTCGCGTTCAGGCGGCGCGAATTAAAAAACCCATGAAATCACGAATCTTGCTTCTTTTCCCCCTCCTGCTCACCGGCTGCGTGAACCCGATCAATCCGCTTGGGCGCTTCGATCCCGCTCCCAAAGTCTCTGGGCCGCTGCCCAAGCCAAAGGCCTCCGAGCCATTTGCCTGGGGTTTTTCGACAGCGAGCTACCAGTATGAGAACCCGGATGTGAAACCCGGGACCCCGCCGTATTTTTCGACGGACTGGGACATCCTGGTATCGCAGGGCAAGGCGCCGGAGAAGGGGAATGCGCTGTGGACCTGGTCGGACTTCGAAAAGGACCTTGCCGCGCTGAAGAAGATCCGGCCCACGCACTACCGGTTCAGCATCGAGTGGGCGCGGGTTGAGCCGCAGCCCGGCGTTTACAATGAAGAAGCCATCCGTGGATACGTGGCCATGGCGCGCAAGCTCAAGGAGTTGGGGATCGAACCGGTCATCTGCCTCTGGCACTTCACGTTCCCAGACTGGCTCTACGACAAAAAGCATCCCGGCCAGTCGAACTGGCTGCACCCGCAAGCCCGAGAGCGCTGGAATGCCTACGTGGATAAGATCGTGCGCGCCACCGCGCCCTACACGAAATTCTACGCTCCTCAAAACGAGCCGAACGGACAAATCACCACCGCCTACATCGTGGCCCAGTGGCCTCCGGCGATGACGCTTGCGTTTGGGCACTACTGGAAGGCGATCGACGCGAGCACGGGGATGTTCCGCGACGCGGCGGCGCGGATCAAAGCGATCAAGCCCACAGCGAAGGTGATGAGCGTCGAGGCCCTCCCCTGGTGGGAGCGCGCCCCGCTGGACCCCGGCGGCCTGATCTACAATACGATGATCCACGGCAATACCGACCACCTCGACCGGATCTATGATGTGTGCGACATCCTTGGCATCAACTACTACTACTCCCAGCGCCCCGGGCCGATCTCCCTCCTCGCCGGCCCCTCGCGCCGGGGAAAGAATTTTACCATGATGGGCTGGCGCATCAACCCCGAGGGTCTCTACAAGGAAATCCGGCGCGTCGCGAAGCGTTACGGGAAGCCCATGATGATCACCGAGAACGGGATTGCGACAGAGGATGATGACAAGCGCGAATGGTATATGCAGAACCACCTGGCTGCGATCGGTCGGGCGATCCGTGATGGCTACGACGTGCGCGGCTACTTCGCCTGGTCGCTTGCGGACAACTACGAGTGGCACTACGGCTACAAAGCCACGTTCGGACTCGCGACGATGGATCCCGCCACCAAAGACCGGGTCCTCAAGCCCTCGGCCTCGGACTATTCAAAGATCATTAAGACCAGTCCGACAGTCGGCTCCGTTACCGGCTTGAAGCCTCAAAGATCATTCAAATACGAAAAGGGGGATTCCTCAAGGAGCTTCGGTGCATCCTTCCATCCGCAGGCCGCTCGGGACTGAAAGCGGCGCCGGGGCACCTGCCTGAGGCCTGACCCATTCGGCCGCCTCCCGCCCCGCCCGTGTGCCCATGCAGAAACATCCCTGCATGAGGTAGCCGCCGGTGGGGGCCTCCCAGTCGATCATCTCCCCGGCCAAAAAAACACCCGGCAGCTTGCGCAGCATCAGACGCTCGTCGAGCTCGCTCCAGCAAATCCCCCCGGCCGACGAGATCGCTTCGGCCAGCGGGCGGGGACCCTTGAGAGAAATAGCGAAATCCTTCACGCCGCCAACAAAGGTTTCCCGCGAGGTCCACTCCTCCGCCCGGCATTGAAGCAGGATCCGCGCGGACTGCTGGATGCGGCATCGGGCGAAGGCCTCGTGAAGATGGAAGGTTTTGGTGATGGGAAGCCGGGCCAACAACTGCTCGTGAGTAAGGGACGGCTTGAAGTCGAGGTGAATCACCGGATCATCGCGCAAGGCCGGTGTCAGCGCGTAGATGACGCCTCCTTCCAGGCCATAGTCGGTGATGAGAAGCTCACCGGAGTGGCGGCAATCACCTGCCCGGGCGCAGATATTCTTTAGCGGAAGCCCACCAGCGCCATCCAGGACAGAAAGTGGCCAGGCGGTCTCCCATCCGCAATTCGCCGGGATCAACGGTCGCACCCCGACCCCGAGGTCCGAAAAGCTTTGCTGCCAAGATCCATCGGACCCGGTGATCGGCCAGGAGCCGCCGCCGAGTGCAAAGACGACGGCCTCAGACAGAAAACTGGCTGGACCGCCATCGGTCAAAAACCCGGTGACCCAGCCACCCTCCCCGCTCCACTGAATCGACACCCAGCGGTGGCGCGGAAAAAACCGGACACCCAGCCCGCGAAGCCGGGCCACCCATCGCCGAAGGAGCGGGGCCGACTTCATCTCCTGTGGGTAAATGCGCCCGCTGGAGACAGAAAATGTCGTGACTCCCAGCCCCTCGACCCATTCGCGAAGAGCGGAGGACGAAAATTCCTCCACGAGCGAACCCCAGAGCCCGACAGGCGCTTCGGGAGCCTGATAACGCCTCGCGATCACCGGATCGGTATTCGAAATATTCAGTCCGCCCTTGCCGGCCACAAGAAACTTGCGGCCGACAGACGGCATGGCATCAAAGACCGAAACGTCGGCCCCGCTGGAGGCCGCGACCTCGGCGGCCCGCAAGCCAGCCGGGCCACCACCAATAACGCAGACCTTATTCCTCGTCCTCAACTACGTCCGGAAGCTCGTCCGCTTTCCGGGAGAGGCGGTTCGAGAGGATGAAGAAGCTGGGGACCCAGAGTCCGATAAAGATGCCAAACCGCTCGCCATAGGCGCGGTTGTCGCGGGAGGCGGTGAACCAGGTCACGACCGAGGCGATGATCGAGAGGAATCCGAGATAGAGGCAGATGTCGGAAACCAGACGAAGGTTGTCCTTGTTGCAGCAGGAGCAGGCGGGTTTGAGGTATTCTTCGATTTTGGATGTATTCATGGCGTCTCCAAACTAAGCCCTACTCTTGCTGCGTCAATCGATTTGCCCTAGAAACTTCTCGATGATCAAAAAACTCGCCATCGGTGTCGCCGTCCTCATCGTCCTGATCGGGATCGGCCTCCTGGTCCTCCGGCAAGTCGCCGGCCCGGCCGACGGAGCCACCCTCCTGCCGCCAGAAACCGTTCTTTATGCCTCGCTGACCGATCTGCCGCGTTCGGTCCTCCGCTGGCAGGGGACATCCCTCGCCGAGATTTCCCGCGAACCCGAGGTGAAGGCGTTTTTGGAAAAACCCCTTGGGCGGCTGCAGGCGGACCCCGGTTCGGGCGAGGCCGGAGGGATCCTTGGCGGGCTCAAGCCGACGCGTTTGTTTCTTGGCATTACCGCCATTTCCTCCGACCGCACCGAGGCGATCATCGGGTTTCAATTTTGGGGAGGCCGCCAGGATTTTGACAAGGCGATGAGCCGCCTGCGGCAGGAGCTTCCGCCTTCCGAGGAAACCCGGGAATCACGCGACGGCGAGGAAGTCATCACGACCCGGCACGGTCGCTTTTCGCTTCACAGCGCTTCCAAAGGACGCTGGGGTTTCCTGTCCACCAGCCCGCAGCTCCTCGACTTCGTGCTGGCGCGCATGAAGGGCGGCGGCACCGCCGGCTCCCTCGCCGACGCGGAGGACTTCCGCTCGGCCATGAAACCCATGCTCCCCACTCCGGATTTCGTGTTTTTCCTCCGCCCGGAGAAGCCGATGGATGCCCTTCTGGAGGTCGGACGCTCGATGGGCGCGAACGCGATCCCGGCGCAGGTCACGGAAATCCGTCAGACGGCCGCGCTGGCAGCGACCTGGAAGATCGACGGCAAGCTCCAGCGTGACGCGGCCTTTCTGCTGCGTCCGGGCACCGCGGCAACGGAGACGCTTTCGCACAAGTCCGCCCGCTTCACTCAGGCCAACACCGTTCTTTACATCGACTTCCTGGCGCGGTTGGCCGGACTCCAGGATGTGATGGCCAGAGTGCTGCCCGAACGCCAGGATGCCGCGCGGGAGCTGGCGGGGCTCGCCGGAGACGCCTTCGGCCCCGAGGGGGGATTCCTCTTGAATTGGACCCCCGGCCAGATGACTCCCTCCCCGGTCTTTGCCCTGCAAATCCGCGAGCCAGAGCAGGCGGCCGCTGCCGTTCGGAAGCTCATCTCGTTTTTCCCCGAAGCCACGATCACGGACCGCGATCGCCTCAAACTCTATAACATCCCCTCTGTTTCCAATCCGCTGGCTGCGCCAACCCTGGCTCTCACGGACGAGTTCCTGCTTGTCGGCCTGGATGCGAATACAGTCACTGCGGCGGCTGGCGAAACCGGCCCGCCGGTCTCTTCGCTATCCGCATTTGCTCCTGCCCTCCCAGCCTTCCAATCTGCCAACGAGGTCTTCGCATTTCTTGACACCCGATTGGTCTTTGAGCGGGCCTACAGCGCCTTTCGACCGGTGATTTTATTCGGGGCCCAGGTGCTTCCCGGGATGAAGGAAATCATCGATACCTCGAAGCTTCCGCAAACCGACACTATCGCCCGCCACTTGCCGCCGGTCATCCTCTCACAAAAACGCACGGCGGAGGGCGTCCTCATCGAATCCAGCGGACCCGTGACGGTCAGCCAGCTCGCGATCGGGCTTGCAGCCGGAGCAGCTTGGAGCGGAACCCGAAAAAACTAGCCCGCCTCCTCCGAAAGCAGGGCAACGAACCCCGCCTCATCGAGGACCGGGATCCCCAGCCCGGTCGCTTTGTCGAGTTTGCTGCCGGCTTCGGATCCGGCGAGGAGGTAGGTGGTTTTTTTGCTGACGCTTCCCGTGACTTTGCCTCCGCGGGCACGGATCATTTCGGCGGCTTGTTCACGGGGCATGGAGAGGGTCCCTGTCAGGACCCAGATCGTGCCCTGCAGGCTGCGGCCCTCGGGCCGGGAAGCAGAATCGATTTCGCCAAAATTCAGCTTGGCAGCGCGAAGGCTCTCGATGAGCTCAGCCCCATCAGGAGAGCGGAACCATCCGTGGATCGCATCAGCCATGATCTCCCCGATGTCGTGAACCCCGAGAAGATCCTCGCGACTGGCCGTGGCCAGTGCGTCGAGCGTTCCGAAGCGGGCGGCCAGGTCGCGTGCAGATGCCACCCCGACATGTGGGATCCCGAGCCCGTTGATCAGGCGCCAAAGCGGCCGGGTCCGGCTCCCACCGATGGCGGCAATGACGTTTGCCGCGCTTTTTTCTCCCATCCGTTCGAGTGACGCCAGGCGCGCTGTGTCGAGGGCATAAATGTCTGGAAGGCCCTTGAGCCAGCCAGCCTCGACAAGCTGGGCGACCAAGGCCTCGCCGAGCCCCTCGATATCCATCGCTCCGCGTGAGGCAAAATATTCGATGCGCCGCCGCAACTGCGCGGGACAGGCCGGGCTCACGCAGCGCCGCGCAACGCCATCCTTCTCCACCGGCGACCCGCAGGCCGGACAGGAGGACGGCATTTCGAAGACCATCTCAGAGCCGTCACGAAGCGCGGTCTGCACCGACACCACGGCCGGGATCACTTCGCCCGCTTTCTCAATCAGGACATGGTCGCCGATGCGAATGTCCTTGCGTGCGATTTCCTCCTCGTTGTGAAGAGTGGCGCGCGAAACCGTGCTGCCGGCGACCAGCACAGGGTCCAGCTCGGCGACGGGGGTCAGGACCCCGGTCCGGCCGACCTGCACCGTGATGGCCCGCAGCCGGGTCGCCGCCTGCTCGGGCTCGTATTTGTAAGCAATCGCCCACCGGGGAGCCTTCGAAGTCGAGCCGAGCTCGTTGCGCAGCGCCAGCTCGTCGAGCTTGATGACCGCTCCGTCGGTCTCGTAGGCAAAACCGTGGCGGATTGCTCCCAGTTCCTCCACGCCTGCAAGCACCTCGTCCGCGCTCCCGGCCAGGAGGATCTTTTCCGAAACCGGCAAGCCCCAGGAGCGAAAGGCCTCAAGCGACGCGGAGCCGGATGCCGAAAGCGGGCCATCCCATGCGCCAAACCCGTAAAAAATGCCAGCGAGACGGCGTTCGGCCACGAGGTTGGGATCGAGTTGTTTGAGCGAGCCGGCTGCGGCATTGCGCGGATTGGCAAAGGCCGGGAGCCCCTGCTCATCGCGCGCGGTATTCAGAACAGCGAAGACCGTCTTCGGTAGGTAAATTTCTCCGCGCACCTCGACCCGATCAGGAAATTTGCCGTGGAGCCCATGCGGAATGTTCGCAATCGTGCGCACGTTGCGCGTCACGTCGTCGCCGGTCGTCCCATCCCCCCGCGTGGCCGCGCGGACCAACTGCCCGTTCTCGTAAAGCACAGAGATCGCCACTCCGTCCACTTTCGGCTCAATCGTAAAAGACACGAAAAGCCCGCCGGCCAGCTTGGTGGCGCGCTCGATAAATGCGCGTAACTCATCGGGCGAATACGTGTTGTCGAGGCTCTGCATCGGGACAAGGTGTCGCACGGACTCAAAGCCCTCCATCGGCTTGCCTCCAACGGATTTCGTCGGCGACGGGGCCGCATCGGGATGACTTCCCTCCAAGTCCTGCAGCTCCCGGAGAAGGGCATCAAATTCCCTGTCGGAAATCTCCGGTGCCGCCTCCTGATAATAGAGCTGGTTGTGCCGCTCAATCTCCTGCCGGAGGTGCTGGATTCGCTGAAGGTCGTTTGCCATAAAGAGTTCGGAGCACGGCCAAACCGGCCGCTGTTCCGGTCAGGTCCGCCATCCAGTCAAAAGGGTCACCGCCACTGCGGTTGGCCACGAAGAGCTGGTTAATCTCGTCCGCCAGGCCCAGGCTACACAACAGAACGAAGACGATCAGGAACAGTGTGCTCCACCGGATCGAGGACGTCGCACGAATCGCCGCCCCAAGAGAAATCGCCCCGCAAAAGAAAAAGACAAAATGCTCCACCTTGTCGAACCCAAGGATCGGCTGCGGCCGGCCGGGAACTCCCTCTCGCGTGGACGCATAAACCAGCACCAGTACCCAGCAGAAGAAGATCACCCAAAGCAGAGGGCCCGCGAAACGGATCTTTTGGAAAAAGCTCGGGAGTGCTCGGGAAGGCATGTCCAGACGAGTAGCAAACCTGCCTGCCGTCTGCGAACCAAAACCATCGGCTCCCCCACCAAAAAACATTCCGCCTGATTCCAAGTCGCACCTCGGGGTAAAAAGCGAATTACCCGGCCTGTGCCGACGCGTGGAGCGCGGCATAGGCCCCGCCTTTGGCCACCAGCTCCGGCCCGGTTCCATCCTCAACCAGACACCCGTCCTTGATAACGATAATCCTCCCGACGCTGTGCACCGTCGCCAGCCGGTGGGTCACGATCAATGTGGTGCGGCCCTTCATCAACTCGCCAATCGTCTCCATGATCGCGTGCTCAGTCGTGGGATCCAACGCGCTGGTCGGTTCATCGAGGAGGAGGATCGGCGCATCTTTGAGGAAAGCCCGTGCAATCCCGATCCGCTGACGCTGCCCGACGCTGAGGTGCCCGCCCCGCTCGCCGACCGGGCTGTCGAACCCCTTCGGCATCTGCATGATGAAGTCGTAGGCCTGCGCCCGACGGGCGGCCTCGAGAATCTGCTCCTCCGTCGCCCCCGGCCGACCATAGGCGATATTCTCGCGGATGGTCGTCGAAAAAAGCAGCGTGTCCTGAAGCACCATGCCGATCTGCATCCGCAGGCTTTTCTTGGTGATGGCCCGAAGATTTTTTCCATCCAGCGACACCGATCCACTGGTCGGATCGTAGAACCGCGGCACCAGGCTCAAGAGGGTGCTCTTGCCGGTCCCGGTTCCGCCAACGATGGCCACCGTCTGGCCGGGCTCCACCTCGAACGAAATATCTTTCAGGATCATCCTCTCCTCGGAATACCCGAAGGAAGCCCCGGCAAATGTGATCCGCCCGGCGGCCTCATGGATCACCTCCGCATCCGGAGCGTCGGGGACATCGTTGTCGCGCTCGAGAACCTCGAAACACCTCGTCGCGCCCGCCGCCGCGCCTTCCAGCGCCCAGGCCGTGTAAGTCAACTGCTCGAGAGGTTGATAAAGCATCAGCAAGTAGGACGAAAAAACCAGGAGGTCGCCCAGCGTGAACGAGCCCGTCGGTTTGAGCACCTCCAATGCACCGACGTAATACATCAGCGCCGTGCCCACCGCCATGAGCGTGCTCACCACCAGTGCGCTGGAAACCGAGGTCATGTTCAGCCGCATGTTGGCCTCCAGGCTCTCGGCCGCGCGGCGGCGGAACTGCCGGATCTCAAACGCCTCCCGGCCGAACGCATGAACCATCCGGATCTGGCTCAGCCCCTCCTGCGCAAGGGTCAGCAAGTCGCTTTCCCGCTCCTGAATCGTGGTCGATTCCCGCCGCACCCTGTCCGCATAGTGCCGGATGGCCAGCACCACAAATGGAAGGATGACCAGCGAGGCCAGCGTCAGCGGCCAACTCATGCGGAACATGATCACCAAAGCGCTGACGAGCATCACGATGGACGAAAGCACCGTCGCGAACCCCTTGTTGTAGATCGTCTGGATGCTCTGCGAATCGTAGGCCACCCGAAAGCTCGAATCCGCACTCCGCCGTGCATCGTGAAATTTCAGCGGCAGCGCCTGCAGCGCCGAGTAGAGGTCGGTGCGCAACTTCAGGAGCGCCCGCAGGCCGACGCGAATGAACAGGTAGTTCGACGCCAGGTTGATCAGGCCCGCAAAGAGGCTGATGACAACCATCGCCCCGGCGAGGCCCAGGATGGCGGTCGCCGGATTCCCGTCACCGAACCAATGGTGGACAAACGTCCGCGCCTCCGACGTGCCCTTCGTCGTGTCCAGCACCCCGTCCACAATATACTTGAACGGCCAGGGCTTCAGAAGATTGAAGCCGATCCCGGCAAACGTCAGCAGCACCCCTCCTAGCGTCGGCCAGAAAAACGGGCGGAAATACCGGAGCGCCCTCGCGTAAATGTTCACCCGTCCGTCCTAGTCCACCGCCCACGCCGGCGCAAGCGCATTACTGATCCGCGCTCTGATTCCGCCTTGCAGGAGGCCTTCGGCAGGTTGGGATACCCGTCAATGAGACCAAGGCTTTCGTCCAGGGCAGCGCGGCGGCTGCCAACCTACGCCACGTAGTAGTCGCGCAAAAGCTAGCGTTTCACTGCATCGGGCTTCTTGGAGGACTTCGCAGAGTTTTTTTCCTGTGGTCGGCCTTGCGGGTTGATGCCACGGTCAGCTTGACGAACTCCGCGCTCAAGGAACCCCCCCCCTAATCTGGTCTTTAAAATTCTGACGTCATGCTCCCTGCAGCCCAACAAAATCCCAAAACTTTGTGTTGCCATCCGTGCGCCTTGGACTATCTTCTCCTATCTAATCGCGGGGTGGAGCAGCCCGGTAGCTCGTCAGGCTCATAACCTGAAGGTCGTAGGTTCAAATCCTACCCCCGCAACCACTTCTCTCTCTTTCTGAGACAGGAGGTTATGCAGAAGACAAAACTCTTGCCGGAAGGCGGTACTTTTGGCCTTGTGCTTAAAAATCGAGGCATTTTGTGCTTGTTCGCGCCGTGTGGGCCGATCGACGGGAACCACCCGTCACTACGGACTACAGCAAATGGCATCGATTTATTTTCGCGGAAAAAGACCGGCAGGCTCCTGGTGGTTGCAGTTTTACCACCCCGAAAGCGGGGAGCTGTTGCGCTTCAGCCTCGGCAGCGGAGACGGGGCCTACGCGGACCTGGTGAGACGGAGGGTCGAAATCGAGCTGGCGCTGCTCGACAAGGCCATCCGCTCGGTCGAACTGCCCCCGGAGATCGCCACGGCTGCCGGCATTCAGCCGCCTGCCCCGATTGTCGTGCCCGCTCCGCCGCCTTCTTTTTTCCATGCCTCTTCACCCAGCACATCAGCGTCGAATACTTCACCCCGCAATACGCCGCAAACTGCCGCCCCGTCATCCCGGCCGACTCATACACCGCGACAATCTCTTGCCGCTTTTCCTTGGGCGTTTGAACCCGCCCAACCTCGTCAACCTTTAGAAGCTGCGTCAATATTTCCTCGTTCATGCCGGGAAATTTACCCAGACGCTTCCTCATCGGCTAGATGCACCAGCCGTGACGCTTACGATTCAACTGCGGTTCGGTCAGTGCTGGGGGGAGCAGTTCGATGCGATGGTGTTTGCCCGGCTCAAAGTGATCCTGCCGTAGCGGAGTAACTTCGAAGCGGCAAGCCTCTCACAAAGCCAGCAAGCCAAAGAGGAAATCAAGATCATTGGACCCCTTCGGTGGCCTGATTAAGCGGCCACTGCTTGAGTGTTCGCACACGCTTCCCAGACAAAGGGACGTCCCGTCATCAACTCGTAGAGAGTTTCTGGAGAGATATCGAAGCCGCATTTCCAGGCAACTGTGGGCCATTCATCCAGATAGAACTCACGGAATTTTCCGGGATCGCGGACCTCCGCTGCGGCGGGATATCGAAAGATGCTGTCTTTCAGATCAACGATGCCGCTTTCTCCGGAGGTTAAGGGAGAGAACTGCGGGGGTGCAGGCGAGTCAACTGATGCGGTCGCGCCGCCTGCGGCGGATGATCTCAGAGTTTTAGACAGGATTACTGAATTAACAGGATTTTTCTTCTTCCTCATTTCAAGTTTCCGCTTTCAGGTTTCAGGTTTGCTTCCCCAGCTACACATTCGACTTGCCCGATCTACAAAGCGCTATCGCGCGGGTGTTCTCTTCGCTCCTTTTCCCGCATGGCTCTGGCGATTTGTTGGAAGGTCTCATAAACCAGATCCCGGGAGTTTGCGTATTCCAGGCGGATTTCAAGCCGTTTCGTCTGGCGATAAACCACTCGGAGGCTGCCGATTCGGAGTCGATTGAATCCTTCGAGAGGAGCGGCGAGCCCTTTTATGTCACCTTGCCCCTTGGCCAATTGGCGAAGGGCTAGACGGACTCTGCGTTTGGTTTGTGGCGGAAGCCCGGTCAGCCAGAGCTGAACCTGCTCAGAGGCCGAAATCTTCATCGTCAAGATCCAGCACCTGGTAGGATCCGCGTCCGGCCTTGGCTTTTTCCAATTGCTTCATGGCGGCAGGATCGGCCAGAACGTCGAGAGTTTCGATGAGCGCTTCGTAATCGGCGACCGGCATGGCGACAAAAGCGGGCTTGTTTCGATTGGCAATGACAAACTGTCGGTCGCCACGACACAATTTTGTCAATTGTGCCTGCGCCTCTCGCATATTGTATGTATCAATCATGCGTTTTGTATAGCGCTTCAAACCTGAAAAAGCAAATCAAACAAAGCCTTTCCGGAACGACAAATTTCAGCTTTGAGTTTTCAGCGTTGCTTCCCCGGACCAACATTCGACTGACCCCTTCCTTGATTTCCCGCGCGGCAGAGGGAGAGCCTATTGCCCTCGTCGGGCAGGAGCAACGATTTTCACCACCGCGAGCCCCAGGCACCGCGTGCAGGGCGTTTGGCTGGAAGGGATCATAAGACGGGACGTGACTGAAGGATGAGGCTGAGGGCTTGGGCCGGGTGCCGGTGGTAAAGCTCGAAGAAGTGGGCGAGGGGCTCGCCCTGCTGGAAGGGAATGATGGCAAGGAGGGCATTGCGCGTGAGGGCCAGGTTGAGAGCGGCCTTGGGTCTTCGATGCCGGTGCCGGTCTTCCTGCCAGGCGGAGGCGTCGCGTTTGTGGTGGTTGCGGTTCTCGATGCTCCAGTGTTGGCGGGCGGCCTGGGTGGAGCGGGACTTTTCTTCCGCGAGCAGGCTGGAGAGGAAGACGCGGGTATGGCTTTTGAGGGTTTGAGGTTCTTTCTTTTCGCTCCAGTCGCGCTGCACGGTCACGGCGCAACGGGCGCCGGGCAGTCCGGCCGAGACCGGGGAGATGGTTTCCACAGCGGCTTTGCGGGAGTCGATGCGACCGTGATCAACTTCGTAGCTCAGGTCAAAAAGGAGGAACCCTCAAGGGCGCGGGTGGCTCCATCCAGTCGCTTGGAGGTATTTTCTTTTGTGCCGATGAGGTAGTCGCCGCCTTTTTCCAAGATGACCCGCACGGTGGCCTCCTTGTTGTGAAGGGGATCAGCCGTCACCAGCGCATTGACCAGCTCCACCTGCGGATCGGAGAGCAGGGTGCGGGCCTCGGAGACTTCGCAGTCCTCCTTTTTCCCGCTGGCCGGGATCATGGCCACGGGCCGTCCGTCCTCATGGCGGCAAAGGGTTACGATCATGCCGCAGCGTCCGTCTCCCACGCTTTTGCCGTCGAGGGCTAGGCTGCGGGGAAGCACTCCCGCGTTGGCCTGCAACCAAGCCGTGAGTGCGCGGGCGTAGGCGGTTGGTTCCACGGCGGCCAGAAGATCATTGAGTGCGTCGTAGCCTGGCATCTTGAGACGTTTGGTCTGCTTGTCGCGCACTCGCAGACCGATAGCCTCTCTCTGGCTCTGGGAAAGGCAGGCCACTTTCCTCCAGATATCGAGCACGTCGCGCGCTCCCATCAGCAAGCCGAGCGCGATCAGGGCGAGCATCGCTGGCAGGGGGTGGCGGCGGCTCTTGGGGTGACGCGGATCGGGCACTTCCGCCAAGGCGTCGCGCAGGCTTTTGAGCCCCTCGTTCTTGAGCGGGCTGCGGGCTCCCCCGCGAGTCACCAATGCCCCCTTGCAGGCTTCGGGCAACTCGCGCACACTCATCAGCTCGCAGGCGCGGGGCGCGAGTTCCTTGAGCCACAGCTTTTTTGGCCTCCCGTTGGCAATGTAATAATCGGTGTGGTCTTGGGAAAACCCCTTCGTCGTCCCGGCCAGCCTCCAGTTCGTCGCCTTGTAAACGGTGCCCGCGTGACTTTCCGGATCGCTGAAGCTTTCCGCCAAAAGCGGACGGTAGCCGTGCTCACTTTCCCATTGGGCAACCAGTTCGCGCATCCCTGCCCCAAGACATTGGCTGGCAAGGTTCGGCCGACGGGCTTCTTCCAAAACAAGAAATCGTCGCAGTTGCACCACCAACTTGAGGCGCTCCGAGCGCGTCACCGCATCCCACCCCACCGCTTCGTCGCGATCTTTCAAATGCCACGCCGCCGCGCACCACACCAGAACCCCGGCAAGCTTCCCTCCCTCCATCACAAGCTGGCAGAGCCGGTCTCCGGCCTCGCTACCGGCCCCCAACCCGTGCTCCCGCCCGAGAGCTTCCTTCGCTCGTCGCCAGTCCTGCGCCGAGTGCGCCACCTTCACTTCCAATTTTCCCTCAACTCCGGCAATGACGCCGACTTTTTGTGGTGTCTTCTTTTTCACCACCGTAGTTCAGCTTTTCGGTGCCCTTTTGTCTAGCCTTTTCTTTTCCCATCTCTTTACCGGCCTTCTTGGGCTTCAAGCCAAACGCCCTGTGTCCCTCCAATCCGCGCATTGCGCAGTGGTTGGAATTCAAAATCAATAATCGAACATTCAACATTGGCGCGAAGCGCCGGAGGCACGATTCTGAATGTTGAATTGTGGATGGAAGAAAACAGCGAAAACGGCGCGGGCATCAATCTGCCTTCTATGGAAAAACGCAGGGAATGACTTTGGTGCCCCATCGGCGATAGACTGTAAAGTCGTCGCGATCCACGGTGAAGACCCGGCAGACCCGATAGATTTCCGACATGCGAACCACGCAGCCATCGGCAAGATCCATAGGTTGGTCGCGGTATTTCAATGTCAGTTTGCGCACGGCCGCTAACTCCTCGGACAATGAAAAAGCCAGTTGCAAGTCGCCCCGCTCCAGCATCCGGAGCAGGGGATCCGGGGTGCCGGTCACCGCGGCTACCTCGGCACAGACAGCCTCGCACACAAGATACGGAGGTTCTTCGTCCTCCGACAGCCTCTTCGCCCACGGATGAAATGAATCCAAGCGATCGAGAAGGGCTATCAAAAACCCGGAGTCAGCAATGCGGGTCACAGCGTTTTTGTCTTTCTCAAAGCGGCGCGGACGCAATCGTTCGTTGATCCGCTTCCAATTGCCAGAGAGCCGACGAGATCGCTCGAGGAAAAGCGCTTTTTGACACAGTTTGCAGGCCTGGCAGCGGAGTCAAAGAGTCGCGAGCGAACGAAATCTGTCCGGGTCACACCAAGCTCCCTCGCCCATGCATCACACAGCTCCATCTCATCTGGAGCCAAGCGAACAGAAAGAATCTTTGTCATACATTTAATGTATTACATCAAGCCGGACGGTTGTCAACCATCGGGAGAATATCCCGCACCCGTCGAAGGGGGGGGAAGCAGTTTTAGACAGGATTAACGGAATTTACAGGATTTACAGGAAGAGAGGCGCGGATCGCGGTGCGCTCCGGGTCTGCGGTGGAGAGCGATCTTGCATGCCGGCATGCAGAGTCGCTTTTCACCGCAGACCGTCGAACCGGACGGGCCGGTTCCCGCCTCTGCTTTCACCACTGCTGCACAGCGGCCCCTTTGTGCCTTGGTGCCTTTGTGAGAGGGAAGAAAAGCGGAAATGGGAAAGAGGAGACTCGAGGCGTGAAGGGATTTAGTAGGGAATCCGGATCATCGGATGATCTTTATCAAAGTCTTTCGTATTCCGTGTGACCAGGATGCAGCCTTCGCTATCTGCCGTAGCCCAGATGACGGCGTCGGGAAGTTTGAGCCGGTGCTTTCGTCGTGCCTCGACGGCAAGATGCGCGACTCGCGAGGACAGTTCAACGTTTTGCATGGATTCCAAAAGGTTTTTGGCAGCTGCTTTTTCCGACTCCGTATCCGCTCCGCACATAATTTCCATCCAAGAGATGACTGAATAATGAAGGTCGTCGTAACGCTCGATCTCCTCCGCAGCTCTTGTGTCCCCTTGGAGAAAATCAATCAGCACATCGCTGTCCAAGACCGCTTTCATTTATCCCATTGCGCACGGAGTGACTTCACATACTCCCTGCTGTTGATCTTTTTGCCGGACCACGCACCAAAGGCATCGGCTCGGGGACTGGAATTCTGGGCTGAAAGGGCGTCGTGAATAGCACGCCGAACAGCCTCGGCTCGGGAAATCCGTTCCCGCTGGCACCACAGATCAAGCCCACGCACTTGCTCCTCAGGTAGATCAACAATCGTTCTCATGATGACGTCATCATATATCAGATAATCCGGTTGTCAATGAGGGCAGCTTGGCCGCTACGCGGCAATTAGAAAAGGGTTACCGCCTCGCGGAATGGTTAACCGCTTCGCGGAATGTGAAATTCGAGATGGCGAAGAAAAAGTGGAAATGGGAAACCTGAAACTGGAAGTGGAGAGGAGAACGGAGACCGGAACACGTGGCCGTGGGGGCGGCCCGAAGGTGAGAGAAGTTTTTGACACCCTGGCGGCGCGGGGAGCCGCTCGGGAGACTGCCGCTGGCAGCCGCGAAGGGGGGGGGGAAGCAGTTTTAGACAGGATTAACGGAATTTACAGGATTTACAGGAGGAGAGGCGCGGATCGCGATGCGCTCCTGGGCTGCGGTGGGGAGCGATCTTGCATGTCGGCATTCAGAGTCGCTTTTCACCGCAGACCGTCGAAGCGGACGGGCCGGTTCCCGCCTCTGCTTTCTGTGCGGGCATTACATTTTTTTATCGGTGACAATACCCCCGCAAGGCTGCGTTTTCTACAATGGATGGAGTGAATGCTGAACGAATGCCCCGGCCTTCATCGATTGGACCAAAGCGCGAAGGGCCTCCGCATGCGAGCGGATAGTATGCCAATCGTTTGAAAGCCCGGTCCTCGGCCTGCGGCCTGCGTTGCATGTGGACAACTCGATGATCGCAATGTTTCTGCCTTTGAGGCTTTGCTGGTATCGCAGGTTTTGATCCGAGGTGATGAAAAGATTAAATTCCGCTTCAGCCAAGCGAAGGAGGTCCCCTTTTTTCACTCCACCCCATCCGCAATTTTTGGGTGGAAGACGAAGCGGAAACGAAGGCGCCAGTTTTTCCGTGTTTACATGGGGGAAGAAGGGAAATAAAGAGCGGCAGTAGGAAGAGCGGAAATCAGTCGAGGGACGAGGGTCGGGCGAGAACTATTCTCTTGGATGTTTTTGAAGTGCGAGGGCGGCTGTGAATACCTCGTAGACCAGCGATCGGTGTTCGGCAAAGACGCAATCGATTTCGGGTCTGCCGTTGCGAACCTTGCGGGCAAAAATCACACGGTGGGAACCCGACCTCAGACGCTGATACCCCGTTAGTTTTCCTTCAAGTGATTTGATGTCGCCCTTTTCGTGTTCGAGTCGGCGCAATGCGAGGCGGAGCATTTTTCTCGGTTTCGGAGCCAGTTGTCCGAAAAACTCAACAACCTGCGTGGAGAGGTTGACTGCTGTCACGCGTCGAGAACTGAGAGAGGCTGAAACTTTGTGAGACCCTTCTCGTAGTTCCGAATCGCACGCATGGCTTTCGGGTTCGCGAGGATTTCCATCGACTCAACGATTGCCTCCATGCGAGCGGGGGAGAGCAGGTAGCCCACAACTTCATCCCTTCGCGTGATGGTGATCGGCGTGTTCTGGGCTGCCCGGACAAGAGCGGGGAAATTCGCCTGCGCCTCTGTAATGGAATATGTAGATGCCATGCCTTATATACGTAGCACGCTATTCCAGGCCGTCAATTGCTCACGTGGCATAAATCAGCAGGGGATTGCGGAAGTGAACTCGACTTTTTCGGGGTCCAGCGTGCCGAGGGATACTTGAGTGAAACGCACATCGAGGTGGCCGTCTTCTCTCGGGGCCAGGGCGATATCCCATCCGGCCAGGGCGGTTGAGAGAAAGCCTTTGGAGCAGAAGATCTCATCGAAGAAGGATCGCATGGTTTGCCATCCATCCCACGTCTGCCAAATAACCCGCTCCAAAATTGGATATCTGGAAAATCAATATAGGCATCCGCAAGCGCCGACTCACCAAAAAGAATGCGTCATAAAAAGGCCGCTGTGGCGGAATAGCCAGTTAAGGGAAAGGGGAAATAGCGAGCGCTCCCCTACAAGGACGATGAAACCTGTGCGCTCACGATTCAGATAGAATCGCTTCTCCCGCCTCCATTCTTCCTTCTTCTCTCCACCTCCGCTTTACGCTTTCCGATGTTCTGCGGCTAAAAATGCTTTATATTTTTGCTTTGCGATTTAGCTTTACCTCATAATGACAAGCACAATCAGTTCCAAAGGCCAGATCACCCTGCCCGCCTCCTTGCGGAAGCGCCTCGGGTGGAAACCGGGAACGAAAGTGGAGTTCGATGAACGGGACGAAGGCATTGTTGTGCGCCCCGCTTTTGATGCAGATGAAATGAAGTCCGTGCTTGGCTGTGCGGCAACATTTGAACCCGCCCAGAGCAGCCAGCAGATTTTAGCTCGGAACCGCGGTTACGAACGCGGCGACTTGTGACCACCGCCATTGACAGCTCAGTCATTCTGTCCATCTACAAATCCGAGCCGGGCGGCCGGGCGTGGATGGAAAGGCTCATCAGCCTGCGCAAACGATCCCACCTGGTTGTTTGTGAAATTGTGGTGGCGGAATGCCGCCCAGCCCTGCCAAGCGATCAGATTCATCTCGCGCAACTGGAGAAAATGGGAGTGCAGTTTCTTCCCTCATCCTTCGAAGCAGCCTGCTTAGCCGGGCTGATTCATCGTGACTATCGGGCTGCAGGCGGGGAACGGCATCGCGTGATTGCAGATTTTTTTGTAGGTGCCCACGCCCAAATCCAGGCGGATCAACTGGCCACCGATGACGAAGGTTTCATGCGTAAATATTTTCACGCTCTACCTTTGATCCATCGCTGAGGTATGGACTGGCTTTGCAGGCCCGGCTTTTATTCGCCATGCTCTCTTCTTCGGGATTTTATTCCAACATTCTTAAGAATGTGAAAGCGTTATTCACATTTGATGTCATCTTGTGCCGCACCTCGCGAACCTTTACAAAACGATGAGTGCTTCTTCGAATTTGCGCGTGGTCTTTTGCGGGACCGGGGAGATCGGGCTTCCGGCATTGCAGGCTTTACTCGAGTCGGCCGCGCACCCGGTGGTCGGGGTGATCACGCAGCCGGATCGCCCGGCCGGACGGGACCTGAAACCGAGGCCATCGGCGATCAAGACTGCTGCGCAGGCAAGGGGAATCCCGGTTTTTCAGCCGGAGAAAATCCGGCGGGATTTTTCGATGCTGAGCGCCTGGGCGCCGGACATCATGGTTGTGGCAGCCTACGGGCAGATCCTTTCGCAGGAGGTGCTGGACGTGCCCCGACTCGGGTGCATCAACCTGCATGCGTCCCTGCTGCCCCGGCACCGGGGGGCATCTCCTATTCAGGCGGCCATTCTTGCCGGGGACCCCGAGACGGGCGTCACGGTCATGGCCATGGATGCCGGACTCGACACGGGCGACATACTGCTAAAGCGAAGCCTGACCATTGGGGACGCCGAGACGGCCGGAGCCCTCCACGACCGGCTGGCCGCTCTGGCGGCCCCGGCCTTGCTC